>JBBIQU010000045.1:0-27434 GCA_037442185.1 Chthonomonadales bacterium
AGCGTTTGTTCGTCAAGGTTCGGGTCCCGGCGGATGACCCGGTAGTCCCGAGCGTAACGTCCGTTTTCCCCGGAGCGGCCTTCCCCGAGCGCGAGATATTCGACATGTTCGGCATTCGGTTCGATGGGCACCCCGATCTGCGACGGCTGCTCATGCCCGACGACTGGATTGGCCATCCTCAGCGGAAGGACTACCCGTTGGGTGGCGAGAGGGTGCAGTTCCCGGGCGGCACGTTGGGCCCTGCAGTTTCCGAACGTGTCGTGCAGCATCCCGGCGAAGGATTCTTCGGCAAGACGGCGGACGAGATCGAGTGATGAAGCGCGACGCTGTTGACCCGAACGTGCATTCCCGTCTTGGCAGGAGCGCGGCGCTGATCGCCCAGGGCGTCGAGGTTGATCCCATTGATGAGAGCACACTCGTGCTCAACATGGGGCCTCAACATCCGTCAACCCACGGCGTGCTCCGGCTGGTGCTGGAGCTGGACGGCGAGGTGATCGTCAAGGTGACGCCGCACATCGGCTATGTTCACACGGGGATCGAGAAAGAGGGGGAGTTCCAGACATACCTGAAGGCGGTTACCATCACCGACCGAATGGACTATGTGTCGGCGCACATCAACAACCTCGCTTATGTGCTGGCGGTCGAGAAGCTCCTGGGTGTGGCCCCTCCGCCACGTGGGCAGTTTCTGCGCGTTCTGCTCTGCGAGATCCAGCGCATGGCCAGCCATCTGGTGTGGCTCGGGACCCACGCGCTCGACATAGGCGCCATGACGGTCTTCTTCTATGCCTTTCGCGAGCGTGAGAAGCTCCTCGATCTGACCGAGATGATGTCCGGTGTTCGGTTGATGCCGTCGTGGATTGTGCCTGGAGGTTTGCGCGGCGATGCTCCCGAAGGCTGGTTCGAACGATGCAAGGCCGTGCTGGATGAACTTCCGAGGAAGTTCGACGAATACGAGACGCTGCTCGATCAGAACCCGATTTGGCGCGAGCGCACCCAGGACATCGGCGCGATCACCGCAGACGACTGTTTCGGCTTAGGCGTGAGCGGCCCGACCCTCAGAGCGTGCGGCGTCGCATACGACTGCAGAAAGGCGTCGCCGTATTCGAGCTATGACCTTTTCGACTTCGGCATCCCTGTAGGCGAATATGGCGATGTCAACGATCGGTACCGCGTCCGCATGGCAGAGCTTCGTCAGAGTCGGGAGATCGCCAAGCAGGCCATCGAGCGAATGCCCGATGGGCCAATCAACGTTGAAGACCTCAAGGTTGTCCCACCGCCTCGAGCGGAACTGGACCGTTCGATGGAAGCCGTCATCCACCACTTCAAACTATGGACCCACGGCATCACGCCGCCTCCGGGCGAAGCATATGTGCCCGTCGAGTCGCCGAAGGGCGAGATTGGGTTCTACATTGTTTCGGATGGAAGCAACTACCCGTGGAGGATGCATCTGCGCGGGCCATCGTTCATGAACCTTCAGGCGCTTTCGCGCATGTGCGAGGGGCGAATGCTCGCCGATGTGGTCGCCATAATCGGCAGCATTGACATTGTTCTCGGGGAGATTGACCGCTGATGGCAGGCAACGCCGAGATCTCAGGGGCACGGGGCCCGTCGAACTTCTCCGCCGAGGCCGTGGCCGAGTTGAACGAGATCGTGTCTCACTATCCCGAGGCGAGAGCGGCGATGCTTCCGGCCCTCTGGATCGCGCAACGCGAGTACGGGGGCGAGATCACGTCTGAAGCGATCAGCGAAGTGGCATGGAGACTGGGAAGGCCGGTCGTCGAGGTTGAAGGCGTTGCGACGTTCTATACGATGTATCACCTCGGTAAGCGGGGGCGCCGACATCTCGAGGTGTGTACCTGCCTTACATGTGCCGTGCTTGGCGCCGCCGACACCGTTCGTGCGCTTGAAGATCGCCTCGGCATCAAGGTGGGCCAAACAACGCCTGACGGCGAGTTCAGTTTGGCCGAGGTTGAGTGTTTGAACTGGTGTGAGGCAGGCACCGTGGTTCAGGTGGGAGGGCGCTACTACGGCAACGTAACGCCGGACAATGTTGATGCCCTGATCGAGGCAGTGCGGACTGCCGCCGATGCCACGGCGACCGCGCAGGCGGACGGCATAGTCAAGGTCCACCTCGGCAAGGCGGGTGCCTCGGTTTCTCCGAGTTCACAAGCGGAGTCGTTCGATGGGTGAACTTCGGGTCCTGCTTGAGCACCGAGACACACCCGGTATTGAGACCCTTGACGTGTACCGGTCAACGGGCGGCTATGAAGGCCTAGCTCGTGCCGTGTCCATGAGCCGCGCCGACGTGATCGCCGAGGTTAAGGCGTCGGGACTGCGCGGTCGTGGCGGCGCGGGGTTTCCAACCTGGATCAAGTGGCAGGGCATTCCCGCCGACGCGCCTATGGTGCGCTACGTTGTGTGCAATGCTGATGAGGGTGAACCGGGCACATTCAAAGACCGCGAGCTCATGCTCAAACAGCCGCACATGGTCGTCGAGGGCATGGCCATCGCGGGTTACGCGACCAACGCCAGGTACGGTTTCGTCTACATACGCGGTGAGTTCCTCGAGTCGGCGCAAGCCATACGCCGGGCGATTGACGAGGCGTATGCCCAGGGCTACCTCGGTCCAGGTGTCTGCGGCTCGTCGCATTCGTTCGATCTGTTCGTGCATATGGGGGCAGGCAGCTACGAGTGCGGCGAGGAGACCGCGCTCATGAGCAGCCTCATGGGGGAGCGCGGTCAGCCGCGGGCAAAGCCCCCGCATGCGCCGTTGCCGGTCATTTCAGGGCTGTGGCAACGGCCCACGCTCATCAACAATGTCGAGACGTACTCCTGCGTGCCCCACATCATTCGGCGCGGCGGCGCATGGTACGCATCCATGGGCACCGAACGTTCGAAGGGGACGAAGCTGTTCAGCGTGAGCGGGCACGTCAAACGCCCGGGGAACTATGAGATCGAACTGGGCACGCCGTTGCCTGAGCTGGTCGAGCTGGCGGGAGGCGTGACCGGCGGCTCGTTAAAGGCAGTGATTCCCGGCGGCTCGTCGGTTCCGATCCTGACGGCGGCGCAGTGCGGTGATGTCAGACTGGACTATGAGTCCTGTCAGGCGGCCGGCACCATGCTCGGGTCGGGCGGCTTCATGGTGTTCAATGAGCACACCGACATAGTCGCGCTGATGCACGTCACGGCAAGATTCTATGCGCACGAGTCGTGCGGCAAGTGCACACCATGTCGGGAAGGCACGCGCTGGATGTACCAGATCTTTCGGCGCATCACGGCCGGACAAGGTCGCCCGGAGGACATAGACCTCTTGCTGAGCATCTGCAACAACATTGACGGCCGATCATACTGTCCGCTTGGTGACGCGGCAGCCTGGCCGATCCGCGCCAGCATACAGCGTTTCCGAGACGAATATGAGTACTGGATTGCTAACGGCACGTCGCCTCTGGGAGCGACGGCCACACCGAAGGTCAGCTAGGGCACATTGAGCGCTGAGCTTGTCAACATAGTCATCAACGGAGTGCCGTTAACCGTACCGGCCGGCGAGATGATCATCGAGTCCGCCCGCAGAATCGGCGTCGAGATACCGCACTTCTGCTATCATCCGAGATTGTCCAAGGAGGCAGGGGCGAACTGCCGCATGTGCTTGGTGGAGGTTTCTGCGCCTCGCAGGAACCCCGATGGTTCTGTGGTTGTTGCCAAGATGCCGAAGCCTCAGACCTCGTGCAGCCTTCCCGCCTCCGAAGGAATGGTGATCGAAACCGAGACGCCCGCGATTGTCGAAGCGAGGCGCGGCATCCTTGAGTTCCTGTTGATCAACCATCCCCTCGATTGCCCGATCTGTGATCGAGGCGGCGAATGTCCGCTTCAGAACAACACGCTGCACTATGGCCCGCCGACAACGCGATTTGTGGAGCAGAAGCGCCACCTGCCGAAAGCGTTCCCGTTGTCCGACTATGTCGTGCTGGATCGTGAGAGGTGCATCCACTGTGCGCGATGCACCCGTTTCAGCGGGGACGTTGCAGGCGACGCCCAACTGGGGTTTCTCAAGCGCGGCGCAGACATGGAGGTGAGTCCGCACACGGGCGAGCGCTTCACGTCGCTCTTCTCCGGCAATACGATCGAGCTGTGTCCGGTGGGAGCCCTCCTGTCGCGGTCCTACAGGTTCCGAGGGAGGCCGTGGGACCTGATGACGCAGAAGTCGGTCTGCACGCAGTGCTCCAACGGCTGCAACATCAAGCTGGATCATCGCGCGGGGCGCTTCGTGCGTGTCAACGCACGAGTGAACGAGGCAGTGAATGAGGAATGGACGTGCGACCGCGGCAAGTTCGGCATGGAGTACCTCGCGCGCGACGATAGGCTGCAGGCCCCTCTGATCAGGCGAGGGGCGCGCTTTGAGCAGGCAACGTGGGACGAAGCTCTTGCCGTCGTTGCGAGAGCGCTCGGCGATGCCGGCGCCAAATCAGCGTTTCTGGGCGGAACGCGTTCCGCCAACGAGGACCTGTACGTCGTGCAGAGGCTGTTCCGTGAGGTGCTCGCATCGAACAACCTGGACCATCGCATGGGACCCGACTTCGTAGCGGTTGGCGCCGGGGCGATGGCAAGCGATGGCAGACCGACACCTCCTGTATCCTTTGGCGAGCTTGAGGACGCATCGGTATTCGTTGCCTTTGGAGCCGACATGGCATGGGAGCAGCCGATGGCGTACCTGCGTCTGCGGAAGGCGTGGCGGCGCGGCACGATTCGGTTGGTCTCGGTCGCCGCCAAAGGCTCCGCCGAAGATGAGCGGCCGAACTCCCTGGCCTCGATGGCAGCGGCGGTTGTGCGCCATGACGCGGGCCACGAAGTTGAGGCTGCATGGCTAATGCTGCGACAGGTCGTTGCGGCCATTGGCAGCGATGACCCGCTGACCGATGAGGTACGTCGTCAACTGGCGGGGGTGAAACTCAGCCCTGAGGCGATCGGGTGTTCGCCGCAAGAACTTGCCACGGCAGCCGCCGTGATCGTCGGTGAAGCGCCTGCGGAACCGACCGCAACGGGCAAGCTGGCAATCTGGATAGGCGAGACGGCCGTGCGTCGGCCCGGGATGAAGGACATCCTGGCGGCATTGGGTGCCGTAGCGGCGCTGTCGCGGTACGATGGTCGCGTGAGCGTGCCGGCTACGGAGGTCAACGAGCAGGGTGCGCGTGACCTCGGCATATCGCCGGACACGGGTCCGGGCTATCGCGCAGTCCGTCCTGCAGGGTTGAACACGGCAGCGATACTTTCTGGCGTCGCCGATGGCTCTGTTCGGGCCCTTTGGATCAGCGGCACCGACGTGGTTGGGCGGTACTGGGATCCGCCTGCGGCAATACGGGCTCTGGAAGCCTGCCCGTTCTTGGTGGTGACCGACCTGCATCTGACCCCGACTGCACAGATGGCAGACGTAGTCTTGCCTGTGGCTTCGGTGGCCGAACGAAACGGCACGTTCACGAACGTCGAAGGCCGGGTGCAGCAGTTCCTGAAGGCCTATGACCCCCCGTCCGGCGTGCGTCAGGAGTGGCGGATTGCTATGCAGGTGGCTGCACGGCTGGGCAGCGCCATGCATTACGCGAGCTCTCGCGAGATGCTCGCTGACATTGCCGCCACTGTTCCGATCTATGTGGGCTGCGGTCCGGACGCGCTTGGCGACGAAGGCAAGCGCTGGTTCGCCGAGGAGGTCGCGGGGCAATGACGATTCCGAACCTGTCTCTGGGACCGCTGGACCTTGTGACCGTGATTCCTTACGCGGCTCTGGGGCTTATGCTGGCGTTGGTCCTGCTGGCAGTACCGGTGCTGACCTGGTTCGAACGCGTGACTCTGGGCATGATCCATGACCGACTGGGACCGAATCGCGTTGGGCCACGCGGCCTCCTGCAGCCGATAGCCGACGGAATCAAGCTGTTCTTCAAGGAGGACATTCTTCCGGCGAACGTTGATCGGCATGTGTTCTATCTTGCTCCCATCCTGGCGATGATCCCGCCGCTGGCTGCTACCGCTGTGATCCCTCTCGGCGAGATACGAGTGGACATGGGAGGCGGCCAAACGCGCCCGTTACCTGTGGTGGCGGGGGATGTCAGCATCGGTGTGCTCTGGGTCCTGGGGCTTGCGTCGCTGCAGGTCTACGGCCTTATCCTCGGCGGCTGGTCCTCGAACAACAAGTACTCGCTTCTCGGCGCCCTTAGATCAAGCGCTCAGGCCATATCGTACGAGCTCGCGCTTAGCTTGGCGGTAATGACTGCGGTTCTGATGACGCATTCGCTCAGCTTGGTGGAGATTGTGCGAGCCCAAGCAGGGGGCGTGTGGAACTGGAACGTGGCCGGTTTGTTCCCTGTCGGACTTCTGGCCGCCTCGGTCTACGCAGTCGCCGGCGTGGCGGAGACGAACAGAGCGCCCTTCGATCTGCCCGAGGCAGAATCGGAGCTGGTGGCGGGGTACCAGACCGAGTACTCTTCGATGAAGTTCGCGATCTATTTCATGAGCGAGTACGCCGCCCTGATCGTGATATCGTCGGTGGCGACGGTGCTGTGGCTGGGCGGCTGGCATCCGATCCATCCGGCTCTCGCGTTCATCCCGGGAGTCGTCTGGTTCTTCGGCAAAGTCGCCGTCCTGATCTTCACATTCGTGTGGGTTCGGGCAACGCTCCCGCGGCTGCGCTACGACGCGCTCATGCGCTTCGGCTGGAAGCGGCTCTTCCCGGTGGCGCTGGCAGCGCTGATGGCCGCGGCGATTGTCGAGACATACAGGGCTGATCCGAAGATGCCAAGCCAGATACCGGCCAAGCCCGCGAAGCCGAAACCACTGATGACAGGACCTCAGGGGGCGTCATGAGACCAGGCGTACTTATGTTCTGGGCGCTGGCGCTGCCCCTCGTGGTCTCGGCTGTAATGGTCGTCGCCTCACGCAATCCCATGCGCAGTGCGCTCTACCTCGTGGCGCACATGCTGTTGATCGCTGCCATGTTCCTGTCGCTGTCGGCTCAGTACGTGGCTGCCGTTCAGGTCATTGTGTATGCGGGCGCGATCATGGTCCTGTTCCTGTTCGTGATTATGCTCCTGAACTTGAGCGGCAAGGGCGTACTGGAGCGTGGCGCAGGGTGGCTGTTCGGTATGGCCATGAGCGCCGGCCTCGCAGCCCTGATGGTCGGCGCGGGCGTCTGGCGCCATGGACTTCACGCGGGCAAAGCGACCGCGA
The DNA here is from genome assembly GCA_037442185.1 of Chthonomonadales bacterium. Classification (GTDB taxonomy): domain Bacteria; phylum Armatimonadota; class Chthonomonadetes; order Chthonomonadales; family CAJBBX01; genus JAAYVH01. The sequence goes on from JBBIQU010000045.1 coordinate 7,213, forward strand.
AATCGCTCAGCGCGGGCGGCACGGCTCAGAGCATCGGTTTCACGCTGTTCGATCCGGAGCTGCCGTGGCTATTCCCGTTCGAGGTGGCGTCGGTGTTGCTCCTGACGGCCGTCGTCGGAGCCGTCGTGCTGGCCAAGAGGAAGCTGTGAGATGAGCTTCGCAGTACCGACCGAGCACTATCTGCTTCTGTCCGGCCTGTTGTTCTGTGTCGGCGTGGCCGGAGTTGCCACCAAACGGAACCCGATCGTGGTTTTCATGTGCATCGAGATCATGCTGAATGCTGCGAACCTGGGATTCGTTGCTCTGGGGCGGCACTATGGTGAAGCGGGCGGCCAGATCATCACGATGTTGATCATCGCGGTTGCCGCGGGGGAAGTTGCCATTGGCCTGGCAATCATAGTCTCCCTATTCCGAACCAGGGAGACCATCAACCTCGACGAGGTGAACCTGCTCAAGCTATGAGTGGTCACATGAGTGAGATACCGATCGCTCCGCTGGTGTGGGCCATACCGGGTCTGCCGCTGATAGGCTTCGTGCTCAACATGCTCTGGGGCGGTCGGATTGTCAGGCTCTTCGGCGACGCCCGAGGTAGGGGGATCGTCGGAGGTCTTGCGACCCTGACGGTCTTCGGCGCATTCGCCGTCAGCGTCGTAGCCTTGTCTCAGTTGCTTGGGCTCGATCCGGAGCATCGCAGGGCTCTGGCTTCCCTCATCCCGTTCGCCGAGCGTGTGCCGTGGATCGTGATCGGGTCGGTATCGGTTCACTTCTCGGCCTTGATTGACCCGCTGTCGGTGCTGATGTGTTTGATCGTCACCGGCGTCGGCGGTCTCATCCACCTGTATGCAACGGGATACATGGCCGATGATCGCGACTATCCGCGCTTCTTCGCGTACTTCAATCTGTTCATATTCGCCATGCTGGTACTGTGCCTTGGCGAGAGCCTGCTGCTCATGTTCGTCGGCTGGGAAGGCGTGGGCCTGTGTTCGTACCTGCTGATCTCGTTCTGGTATGACGATGAGGGCAACGCGCGAGCGGGGAACAAGGCTTTCATCGTTAACCGGATCGGTGATGTCGGGTTCATGCTTGGCATGTTGACGGTGCTGGCCGCGTTCGGCACGCTGTCATTCCGGACTGAGGCAGGAACCGGCGTCCTCGACCTAGCGGCTCAGGGCAGGACCGCCGCCGGACCACTGACGGTGGGCCTTGCGAGCCTCATATGCGGTCTGTTGTTTGTTGGCGCATGCGGCAAGTCGGCCCAGTTTCCTTTGCACGTGTGGCTGCCTGACGCCATGGCGGGTCCCACGCCGGTATCGGCGCTCATCCACGCGGCCACTATGGTCACTGCCGGTGTTGTGATGGTCTCGCGAATGTCCGTGCTGTTCGTTCAGGCGCCGACGGTGCTGCTAGTGGTTGCGGCGATAGGGCTGTTCACGGCGCTCTTCGCGGCGACGATCGCGTTGACCCAGACGGACATCAAGAAGGTACTGGCCTACTCGACAGTGTCGCAGCTTGGGTTCATGTTTCTCGGCTGTGGTGCGGCTGCGTTCGGTGCGGCCATGTTTCATGTTACGACCCACGCGTTCTTCAAAGCGCTCCTGTTCCTGGGAGCCGGTTCGGTGATTCACGGCCTGTCGGGCGAACAGGACATGCGGCGGATGGGCGGGCTGCGTCGTCACATGAAGGTGACATACTGGACGATGCTCATCGGTTGGGCGGCGATTTCGGGCTTCCCCGGCCTGGCGGGCTATTGGAGCAAGGATGCGATCCTCGGCCTGTCATCCGGCATGGTTCCGGCCGGAATGGTGTTCTACCTGGTCGGCACATTCACGGCATTCCTGACCGGTTTCTACATGACGCGCCTGATGGCCAAGACATTCTGGAGCGAGTCGCGGACCGACCGCCACGGGCATGATCCTCACGAGTCTCCGCCTTCCATGCTGATCCCGCTAATCGTTCTTGCGATTCTGTCTGTGGTCGGTGGCTGGTTGGGCACCCCCTGGGCCAACGCGTTCGAACGGTTCCTCGAGCCATCGTTGCCGGAGGTCGTCGTAGCCGAAGGGCACGGCGGCATCCCGCACGGTTTGGGGTTAGTCATCGGCGCGCTGGTCGCGATCGCGGCAATGGCAACGGGTGTTCTGGCCTACCGGCGCGCACCCGGCTGCGAGTTGCTGTCCGATGCGGCCAAACGAAGCAATCCTCTGTACCGCGGGGCGAACGCATTGTGGGGTGTGGATGGCGCGGCGACGGCGGTGTTCGTCCGTGGCGGAGGCCGGGTCGCGGAGCTGATCTCAACCTGGATTGATCGCAGGCTCATTGATGGCCTTGTGAACGCAGTTGCCGTTGTGACCGGGTTCGCGTCGGAGATCGCCCGGGGCGTCCAGACCGGTTACGTGCGGTTCTACGTCAAGACCATGTTGGCGGGGGTCCTGGCGATTCTGGCGTATGCCCTGCTTTCTGCGGGGGCTCGGTGACCGCAATGGAACAGCACATCCTGACCTTGCTCATCTTTCTTCCGGCAGTCGGCGCCGTCGCGTTGATGCTCTTGCCGATCCGTTCGGGGCAGGCGAGCGGAGGTAGCTTGGCCGTCACAGCCGTCTCGCTGGTTTTCGCGGTTGCGGAACTCGGTCTGGCGCTTGTGGCGTGGTCCGGAATCAGCCCGGGTATGCGCGGGTTCCAGTTCCGCGTTCAGGCAGACTGGATCCCGGACTTACGGGTTCGATACGATGTGGGCGTGGACGGCCTTAGCCTCATGCTCGTCCTCCTTACTGCGTTCCTGACGTTGCTCGCGGTTGTGTACTCGACCCGCGTTGAGCGGCGAGCGCGAGAGTACATGGTCTTCCTCCTGGTCTTGGAATCGGCCATGGTGGGCGTGTTCTGCGCTCTGGATCTGGTCTTGTTCTACGTGTTCTGGGAGCTTGTCCTGATTCCGATGTACTTCCTGATCGGCATCTGGGGGCACGAGCGACGCGTGTACGCAGCGGTGAAGTTCTTCATCTTCACGTTCGCCGGAAGCGTCCTGATGCTGGTCGGGATCGTGTACTTGTATGTCCAGACGGGCAGTTTCAGCCTTGTGGACATGACGACTGTCGGGAGTCCGGCAGCGCAGGGACTGGCAGCCATCCCTGCTAGGTCCCTGATGTGGCTCTATGCGGCGTTCGCTCTGGCCTTCATGGTGAAAGTGCCTTTGCTTCCGTTCCACACGTGGCTGCCGGATGCGCACGTGGAGGCCCCGACTGCAGGTAGCGTGATTCTCGCCGGTGTTCTGCTCAAGATGGGAGTGTACGGTTTCATCCGGTTCTGTCTTCCGCTGTTCCCGGCCCAGATGGCGGCCTCGGCCCCCCTGTTCCTAGCGATCTCCGTCGCAGGCATCATCTACGGGGCCATTGTCGCAGCGATTCAGCCCGACATGAAGAAGCTCGTAGCGTACTCCAGCGTCAGCCACATGGGCGTGGTCATGCTGGGAGTGTTCAGCTTTACGGAGCTGGGTCTTGCGGGCTCGGTGATCCAGAGCATCAACCATGGCGTATCAACCGGAATGCTGTTCTTTCTGGTGGGCATGCTCTACGAGAGACGTCACACGAGGGAAATCGCGGCGTTCGGCGGCATCCGACGAGTCCTTCCTTTGCTGTCGGCGCTCTTCATGCTGGCGGCGTTTTCGTCGGCTGCGCTGCCGTTGACCAACGGGTTCGTTGGCGAGTATCTGGTCCTCCAGGGAGCCTACCTGTCCGACCACAGCGGCCCGGTCTATGCCGCCTTCGCCGCACTGGGCATGATTCTCTCCGCCACGTATATGCTGTGGCTGTTCCAGCGGGCTTTCTGCGGTCCGGTGCGGCACGAAGCGAACGCCAGTCTGTCGGACCTCGGAGCGAGGGAGAAGCTGGTGCTGATCCCTCTCGCCGCGCTGGTTCTGTGGTTCGGCTGCTATCCGACGCCATGGCTGCGCATGGCTCAACGGATCGAACTCGCTGTCCTGCCGGGCCCGGTTCGCAGCGCTGAAAGCAACGCGTTGACGCACTGGGCTCCGCCACGGGAAGCGCAGCCGTGACCAAACGCGAACGAGTGATGGCAGCCGTGGAGGGAAGAGCGCCGGATCGTGTGCCCTTCAGCCTCTGGTACCACTTCCGGTTGGATCCACCCGCCGGGCCGGGACTTGCCGCGGCGACGCTCGAGTTCTGTCGCCGCTTCTCGCCGGACCTGCTGAAGGTAATGCACGATGCGCCGTATGATATGCCTCAAGGGATGCCAACGGTGTCCGAGCCGGAGGATTGGACCAACCTGCCCGTTCTGGACGGAACGAGTGGGCAGTTCGGCCGGCAACTGGAGACACTCCGGATCATCCTGCGTCAGCGCGATGATGATGTGCCCGTAGTGGCGACGGTGTTCGGCGTGTATGCCACGGCCGAGAAGATCAGCGGTCGGCGCATCGCAGAACACCTGCAGCGTGATTCGAGTGCAGTCGAAGCCGGTTTGGATGCGATAACGGCGTCGCTCTGTAACTACGTATCGGCGCTGACTGAGATCGGCGTGGATGGAATCTACCTGGCCATTGTCGGCGGCGCAGCTGACACGCTGACAGCGGCGGTACATCGGGAGCGCTTCATGTACCGCGAGCAGAGGGTGCTCGACGCAGCGCGCTCGCTGCCGCTGAACGTAGCGCACCATCACGGCAGCGGGATATACCCCGACAACGTGATTTCGTTGGCCGGGTATTCCATCTACAGCTGGAGCGACCGCGCGCCGGGCAACCCGGACATACGCGAGATGCGTCTCAGGACGCAGAAGTGCCTCATGTGCGGCGTTGATGAGATCGGGTTCGGCGATGCCAGTCCGGATGAGCTGCTCCGGCAGGCGCGTTCGGCGCTGAACGCCGCCGGCAGGTCAGGCTTCATCTTGGCGCCGGGATGCGCTGTGCCTACGCCCCCCGCGAGCGCAGAAGAGCAGTTGCGGATTTTCGCGCAGGCGGTCGGCGAGAACTTGCCAGAGGAGCTTTCTTAGGCCGATGGGTCCTCCGAATCAGGTCGTTGCCGATCTCGGCGGCGTGATACCGTTGCTGGCGCTCTGGTGCGGCGCGTGTGTGATTCTGCTCGTCGCTCCGTTATTGCGGCGGGGAGCCGGCGCACGGCTCGCTCCCATCCTGGGGGGAGCGGGCGTCTTGGCTGCGCTGGTTGCGTTCATGCGAAAGCAGGAGGCAGGCTACGGTTCTAGCCTGTTCGCCGGCGGCATGGTTACCGACTCGCTGTATTCCTCGGGACTGCTTGTCCTGCTTCTGTCCGGGTTCATCTCGGTGCTGGTCGCGCAGTCGTATCTGCGCTCGCGCGGCATAGCGCATCCGGAGTACTACGCCTTCATCCTGCTATCGCTCTCGGGCGCGACGCTCATGATCCAGGCCAACGACCTGATCGTTCTGTTCCTCGGCCTGGAGCTGATGTCGTTTGGCCTGTACGTGATGGCCGGATTCGCAAGGACTGACCCGCGCAGCGATGAAGCGGCCCTGAAGTACTTCCTCCTTGGCGCTTTCGCGTCGGCGCTGTTCCTGTACGGAATCATGCTAACCTACGCCTTCGCGGCTTCAACGGAGTACTCGAACATACAGTCGTTGGTTGCGCATGGCGCCCTCAAGCAGCCGATGGGGATTGCGGCGGTTCTGCTGCTGCTTATCGGGTTGTGCTTCAAGGTGGGCGCGGTGCCGTTCCATCAGTGGTCGCCGGACGTCTACGAGGGCGCGCCGACGAGCGCCACCCTGTTCCTTGCGACAACGGCGAAGATCGCCGCGTTTGTAGCCCTCTTGAGACTGTTCGACGTGTTCGCCGGCGGACCCGACGCATGGCTTCCTGTTCTCCGGGCAATCGCGGTCGTCACGATGATTGTGGGGAACCTGCTTGCGATTGCGCAGACCAACATCAAGCGCATGCTGGCATACTCCGGGATTGCGCATGCCGGATACCTGTTGATCACCCTTGTGTGCGTGGGCCTGAGATTCGCGGGACCAAAAGGCACTCAGGCCTCGACGCTGGCGTTGACCGCCAACGTGTTCTACCTGCTGGCATACGCATTGGCTCTCGGTGGCGCATTCGGGGTGCTCTGCTATCTGTCGTCACGGGACCGGGATGTGCAGACTCTGTCGGACTTGCGGGGACTCGCGGGTGCCAAACCGGCCATCGGCTACTCAATGGTGCTCTTTATGCTCTCGCTGGCAGGTATACCGGCGACGGCCGGGTTCATCGCGAAGTGGCAGGTATTCAACTCGATTCTGACAGGCGGCGACATTGCCCTTTCCGTGGTCATGGCGCTCGCGAGCGCCCTCGGGGTGTACTACTACCTCCGGGTGGTGTGGTACATCGTGTTCGATGACCCCGGAACGACAGCGCAGTCGGTCTCGGCATCGGAGCGACCCTCAGGCGGCGCCGGAGCCGCCATCGCGATTTGCGCGGTATGCACTCTGGCGCTCGGCCTCTTCCCCAGCGCGATATCGGGGTTCCTGACAGTCGTCCGCTGATTCCGGTGCGGCGTCCACGGAGCTGATACCAATGCTCCTTACCGAGGGCAGGACCCAACGCGAGCGATTCGTGTGGCTCGCCCCGATCGGCTCATCTTCTGGCCGTCCGGAGCGAGTGCGCTGGGGCTACGGGTTCTTCTTCAGCAAGTCGGTGTAAATGCCGGGTGAGCTGTCGGGTATGACGGTTGCCCCTGCGATGCGCGCGTAGAACTCGGTGGGTCCGGCGCCCCCAATGATGCCGTACACATACCCGAGTTCGCGTAGGCCCCACAGGCACGCCAGGAGCAGCGCAGCGCCGATCCCTTTCTGCCGATGGTCTGGATGTACACCCGTCGGGCCGAAGAAGGCGCGTCGCGTACACTCGTAAGCGCCGAACCCGACGACTCTGCCCTCGAGCGTCGCGATGTACACAGTGGCCGGTTTGTTGGCGAACCCGACGGAGGTCTCGTCGGCCCAGCCGGAGCCCCATTCGCGCTCGATGAACTCCCGCACAGGCGTAATCTCGTACGCCTGAGCGCGGCGGATGGTGACCCCCGCCTCAGCCGCGCGCTGAATGGCAGCGTCGAGCGACGGAAGTTTCAGCAGGTTCACAAGCATGTCCGGCATGGTCTGAACTCCCTCAGTGATTGTTGTCGGCCTCGATCAGTACAGCAGCCTGGTCGGCCGCCAGCTCCGCTTCATAGACGATGCGGTCGCGGTTTTCGGAGACCGTGGCCGCGAATACTCTGGCGCGTTCCGCGACCCTCCGGGGCAACGAGAACCGCCAGCGTCCCACGTCGTCGCGTGCATGGGCCTCGATCGTTGGACAAGCGCCGGCCCCGGCTTCGCCGGACAACGACACACCCCTGCCGCCGCGGATGCCTCGGAAGGAAATCGCCCCGGGATCGGGCACCTCGATCGGCGGCCGGCCTGAAGCTGAACCGGATGGGAATCCGGACCACAGGTGCGTTACCTCGTCGCTCAGCCATCCGATGGCGGCATGGAGCCCATAGAGCCATGCGCCCACTCCAGTGGTGAACCACGGGACCTGCGGAACGCCGTTGCGGTCGAGATGCTCGCAAGGAGTTGGTCCAGGACCGGACCCCTCAGGGCCAAGTCGAACCGCCTCCCACGCGCGGTCTGCGTCACCGAGCATGGAGTGTACGATTGCCAGGTGTCCGGCTGTCCATGTCCAGTTACTGCCGGTGTAAACGTCGTCGGCGCCCGGCTTCCATCCTCGCGAGCTCCGACAGACACGATGGATGTACCGGGCGGTTCGTCGCGCTCGTTCCGAAGAAGGCTCGGTCATGAAAGGAAAGATGTGACCGAGGACGCTGTAATGAAGCGGGACGCCGTCGGGAATGCCGAATACCTCGCCCGCGTCGTGTTCGTCCACGCTGGACCTGACGATGGCGCCTGATAGGGCTCCAGCAAGCGACCGCCACCTCGGTACGGCCAGAGCGTCATGCCCCAGTATTTCTGCCGCCTCCGATGCCCACCGTAGCGCGGCCGATGCTCCCGAAACCGTGAACGGGCCATTTCGGACCGCGCCAACGCTCTCATCGAAGTCCACACACGGGCGGGTGCCAAATCCGCCGTCGGCAGTCCGCTCTATGACATTCTGTTCGAAGTATGAGGCGATTCCTCGCAGTACCGGGTACAGGGCGTCGAGTTCCTCGATGTCGCGCTCGTAGAGCCAGTGCGCCCAGATCTGGGCGGAAAACTGGGCCAGGTGGAAGCGCTCGGTTAGCCAAAGGCCCTCAGGATCGCGCTCCGCGCCCGTCTCCGTGCTGCTCCAGGGGTACACAGCGCCGCGTCCTCTTGCGCGTTCGCGGGCCGCGCGGAGCGTCAGCAGCCTGAACCTGGGCATGCGCAGAGCGAGGTCAGCATGTCCCCCTGAGATGAGAGCGTAGAACGGGTACATCTCGTCGTGGAATGCCCCGCCGCCCCAATAACGCTCCGAAAGCGTCGGTCCGATGGACCAATCGGTTAGCTGCGTTCGGATGGCGTACAGCGACAGCTCGCGGAACCCGTCCACGCTCGCATCGCCCGTCGTCAGTTCCGATACCTCGTAGTAGGACCGCCATGCGGCCAGGTGCTCTCGTTGCAGTTCGTCCCAATCGCCAAGCGTCACCGGGAAACCGTAGTCTCGCCGGTCGCTGAACTGCACAAGGGTTCGGATCCTGACAGGCCGTCCCGTCTCAAGGCGCACGGAGTAGCTCAGCCGAATGGCGTGCCTTGTGACCGATAGGAGGGGAAGCCCTCCGGACGACGCGTCGCCGCAGATTCTCACAGTGCCGACGTCATCGTGTGTCGTGTAAGGGACCTCGACCATGTCCGCATGAACGGCCGGAGCGCCGGTTACACCTGCCAGGTCGCCGAGAGTGTAGAGAACGTCGAAGCGCACGTCGCAGGCAGCCGAAGCGATCAACTCGGTTTCGACCATGAACACGTTGCGACCCATGGCAACCGCAGTGCGGCTTGTCTCCGTAACGCCGGCGTGCCGTATTCGCGACACCGCCGAGGCCCTGGAGCAATCCAGCTCCTGTTCCCAATCGGCGTCCGGCACGCGCTTGCCGTTGACGAAGAGGGTGCGGCTCAGAGAACCGAAGTTAGTGAGGCGGTGCCTGGGCCCATCGGCTCTTCGCGCAGCCCAGACGAAATGCTGAGTGGCATGCGAGTCATGGCCCAGCAGTTCCGGAGATGCATGGTATCCCGTAGGGCCGACGGTGGTGCAGATGCAGCCGTTCCCGAGCAACATCGAGCATACGCGATCGTACGTTTCGGATGATAGGCGTGTGATCATGTGGCGAACTCTGAGCGTGGGGTACTCTGTGGAACGAGTTTCGACGCCTGTTCGATCAGCTCCTGCGACCCGCGGGAGCCAACTTCCGGGGGAGGTGAAGCACAGCATGCTCGTACTGCGCAGGTTCTGGATGCCGGCGATGCTGGCCGCGGTCGCGGCGGCAGCGGCTCAAGTGTCAGCGGCGCCTGACGATGTGCAGGCATTGAGACTGGCGCTGTACGATTACGATACGAAGCTCCCTCTTGAAGCCACGTTGGGGCCGGCGCCCGCCGTCAAGAACGAACCCCCGAAGCTGAAGGCGCTGAGATCGCGGGACCTGGTGAAGTTCACAAGCGCCAACGATCAACGCGTGACGGGCATTCTCGCCTTGCCACTGTCGGGTCCGAAGCCGCGCGGGGTCGTGATTCTGCTGGCCGGATCGGGCGGGCACAAGGACACCGACTATGTTCGCTTGGCGTCGGACATGTTCAACTCGATGGGACTGGCGACACTGAGCATTGACGCCCAGTACCACGGCGATCGAGCGCGAAAGGGGCGGTCCGGCGATATCCATCTGATTCACGATCCGACAAGTCGAGACGCTTGGATCCAGACGGTGCGCGACCTCAGACGGTCGGTGGACTATCTGTGCAGTCGGGCAGACGTTGATCCTTCGCGCATCGGGTTTCTCGGATTCAGCCAGGGAGCCATGATCGGGGGCACCTTCATCGGGGTCGAGCCGCGCATCAAGGCCGCATGTTTGGCTGTTGGCGGCGCGGGATTCGTGGAGTGGGCAGCCGAGACCGGACTTGCTCCGGCTGCTGCGAGCGAACGCCTACGTCTTGGTGCCCTGATGACCGACCCGATCTACTTCGTCGGGCGCTTCGCGCCGAAGCCGCTCCTTCTTCTGGCGGCACGAAAGGACGAACTCATTCCGGCTTCCGCTACGGAGCGGCTAGCGGGGGCTGCCGGCGAGGGCAAGAAGCTGATCTGGTACAACACCGGGCACGTTCTTGCGCCGAACGCCATTCTTGTGGATGCGCGAGGGTTCTTTGAGCAGCACCTGTCCCGCCGCTGACGATCGGGTGTCCGTCGGGAAACGCCGCGCGACGTTGTCGGTGACCGACGCGATCCTCTCCGCAGTGGCTGCGCCCGAGTACACGGCGAGGACCGGTCCGTATTCCGACCACGTCGCCACGGCTGCCGCCAGATGCAGTCGCGCGTCCCGGAGTGAGCCGTGGCGGACCGCCGATTGGGCCATGTCGAGGTCCTGCTCTACCTGTTCTTGGAGGGCGGCAAGCGAGCAAAGCGCGTCGTTGTCGGTCTCTGTTGCCTCGAGCGCAAGGTTCATCATGGGTTGTATCCCTTCTTGGCCGGGGCTATGCGCTACCCCATGGCCTTGTCTCAATGGGGAACTCGGTCCTTCTTCGAGAATTCGGAAAACCTGCGGAGAGGCGTTTCCGGCTCGACGACGAACGCGCGAGTCAGCCGATGGATGAAACGACACCGACATGCTGCCGCAGTGACCTGTCGCTGGCCGGCGGAAGATATCAGCGTGAGCTGGAAGCCGATTCGGACCTCGAAGCGCTCCTCGCCATGTCGCCGCAGGCCGCTCTCGCATCCGCTCCGACCAGGCGACCGGAGGCGGTCGTTGCATTGCTTCGAATCTGGGCAGCGCAGAATGACACCCAACACGCATGGCGACTCGCCGAGATCCTGGTTGTTGTCACCGAGGCGTACGTGCGGAAGTCCCTTGCCGGCTTTCCCTGGATCGGATCGGACGCGCGCGAAGACATCAGCCGCGACCTGGCGCTCCGATTGTACGAGGAATGGTTCGCATCTGACGGAAGGTACGCGTTCTGGGAAGTCAGGTTTTGGCACTGTCTGCGCTTGCGCATCATTGACGTCTTGCGCAAAGGTCGCTTCGCATCGCCCGACGTTATGCCGAGCGATGAGACACTCGAGGGCCTCGCTCAGGACCCGCGGCGAAGGTCGCAGTCGGAGGAGATCGAGCGGATCGCTGCCCTGGCCTTGCTCGACCGGCTTGATGACCGGGTCAGGCGCGTATTCATCCTGAAGCACTATGCGCAGTGGACGGAAGAAGAGATCGCAGAGGAGATGAAGGTTTCCTCAAGGACAATACGCAACTGGCTGCATCGCGCTCGGCAGAGCCTTGATGCCATGCTGAGGAGGTGAGTGATGAAACCCGACAGAGACGAAGTGCTCTGGCGGTTCACCGAGGAGTACAGGAAGGATCCGACAGCGTTGCGACGTTGGTCGCGTCGGTATCCGGAGTACGCAGAGGACTTCGTTGCTGAGGTGGCGCTCGGTTGCCGGATCGAGCTGCCTTCGGACCAAGGGCTGCCCATGTACGAGCTAGCCTCAGGCGGCTCGGAAACTCGCCCAATGGCTGAGGTCATGCTCGCAGCCATGCGGACGGCTCGTGATCACGGCTCCGGACCCCTGACCAGCATCGTTGAACGTGCGAGGTCTTTGGGGATCGAGCCGTCTCGATTGAGCGCCACGCTCAATCTCGGCAAGTCGGTGGTAGCGAAACTTGAACGCCGGCTTGTTGATCCGGCGACTGTTCCCGCCGCCCTGTTTCGCAAGCTTGGTAAGGTACTCGGAGTCTCTTCCGAAGCCGTACGGTCGTATCTGGATCGTCCCCCGACTCTGGCGATGGCCGCAAGCTACAAGGCCCAGGTGGCGCCGCAGATGCTCCTCAGGGATTCGCAGCCGCACTATCGTGAGCCTCGATGCGTCGAGTTCGAAATGTCGCGGAGACTGATGGACGCCAAGTCCGTTGGGGACTATGAAGAAGATGCCGTATACAGGGAAACCTTCGAAGCGGCTGTTCTCGGCGCCCCTGACATGGAAGAAGCCCAGAAACAAGCATGGCTTTCGCCCGAATGGGAACGGTGACGCAAGAGCGAAGCCGCCCGAACGGCAGCGTGCGCAAGAGTTGATACCATACGCCGTGGCCGGCGCCTCGAGCCGAGCATCGGCAGTGAGGCACGAACTGGGCCTAGGTTCCGAGCCGCTTCCGTCGGAGGCGGTAGTAACCATGGCGGTGCGCCTTGCGGGTCTGGATGTTGTGGCCTTGCCCGCCAACGATCCCATCCTGAGCTATGCCCTTGGCGTCCTTGACCGCCAGATGGGCACTATATGGCACACGGCCGAGCTGGACCCGATACCCCGGGCCTATCTGATCGCCCACGAACTTGGTCACTGGTGGCTGCACCCCGGAGACCCTCAATCTCCCGACGGCGACCATGAAGTCGGCATGGAGTGGGGCGACAACGTTATCACCGAGATGGACGGGTACTCGCCTGCCCAACGGCGCGAGATCGAGGCGAACGCCTTTGCCGCCGAGCTGTTGGCGCCCGTGGCTATGGTGCGGGAGATGTTCGCGAATGGATGCTCGGCGAATGCCATCTCGCGGACGCTGAATGTCGGGGAATCCGTGGTCGTGGGCCGCCTTGTGGCCGGTATCCTCATGGGGTTTACGCCGGAGATGCCGAGCGCGGAAGCGACGCCGGCAGCGCTGACGCTCGATCCGGAGCAGAGGCGTGCTGCCGAATGTGAGGCTAGGCGGACGCTGGCCGTGGCCGGTCCAGGCACAGGCAAGACACGAGCGCTTGCGGGCCGCGTAGTGCATCTGCTTCGCGTGGGCGCGCGCCCTGACCGTGTCCTCGCCGTTACGTTCTCGCGGAATGCTGCAGAGGAACTCCGACGTCGCATCGCCCATGTCGCCGGCGACGCGGCGCGAAGCCTGTCGGCGTATACCATCCACGGATTCGGTCTGGAGATTCTGCGGCGTTTCGGTCACCACATCGGGCTCTCTCGCTGTCCGCGTGTGGTCGATCGCGTGGGGTCGGCCGGCATCGTCGAGGGTATCCTGGCCGACGGTGAGGGCGGCGACCTGGAGTACCTTGATGCGCCCAGTCGGCCGGTGGCCGAGCTCGTGGCTGCCATCGCGCACTGGAAGGAACGAGGGCTAACACCTTCGGACGTGTCGGGGAATGACGCTGAAGGCATTGCCTCGAGCGCGGCACGCGTGTTTGAGCTATACGAGGCGCGTTTGCGCTCCCTCGACGCCGCTGACTTCGCCGATCTGATCGGACTGAGTGTCGCGGCGCTGTCCAAGTCTCCGGACGCGCTCCGAACGCTTCGAGGTGAGTACGACCACGTTCTGGTTGATGAAGTTCAGGACGTAGACCCGCTCTCATGGCGACTGATCGAGCTTGTCGCCGGAGAGAACGCGCGACTCTGGGCCGTCGGTGATCCGATGCAGGCGATCTACTCATTTCGGTCGGGCAACGGTCCGCAGCGCGACGAGCGTGAGATGTTCGATGCCGTCCATCATCTCCGGCGCACCTACCGTTGCGGACCTCGGATCGCCGCCATGGTTAATGCGCTGGCGGAGACTCTCGGGCTGTCGGAGACCGCCGTGATGGAGAGTGTCAGTCGTGAGACTGATGGACCTATCGTTGCGGTTCGAGCCGGCAATGAAGCGGCGGAGCTGTCCGGCATTGCCGAGCACATGCGGGAGATGGAGTCTCGGTTCGGCCCTGACTGCCGGCAGGCGGTACTGTGCCGAACCAATGCGCAGGCGATGGAGATCGCCGAAGGCCTTCGGTCTCTGGGCATTCCCGCCGCCGGCCCGGCAACGGCAACGGACGTGGGCCTTGTACGGGAAGCGCTCGCCGCGATGCTTCGGGCCACAGAGCCGATGCCGGATTCCGGATCGGGGACCGAAGACCCAAGGCCTGCCGACATGCGAGGCGCATATGCGCCCAGAGATGTCCTGGGACGGTGGCTTTTCGGCGAAACCGGCGCAGCGCGGTCGCTCCTTGATCCTAACACAGGCCTCGAACGTTCGGCGATGCTCTGGCTATGGGAGACAGTGGGAAGGCCGGAGCTTCATCATGCGGAGCAAGCATGCCGAGAAGGGACGGTCGGACTTCGAGAACGAGTGAAACGCGTTGAGAGCGACATCCGAAGAGCGGTTGCGCTTGGAGAGGATCGTTTGAGCACGTCGGCATACGGAGCCGGGTCTCGCGGGGTTTGTGTGATGACGATCCATGCCTCAAAGGGCCTCGAGTTCGACGTTGTCTATCTGCCGCGTCTCAATGAGGGGCGCTTTCCGCCGCGTGGACGGCCCAGGATGCTCGATATGGATGATTCCATGGACGCCGAGCGGCCGCCAAGTGCGTGCGGTGCGGCTCCGGAGTTGCCCGACGAAGCCAGGCTTCTCTACGTTGCCGTATCAAGGGCACGACGTGCCGTTGTGGTCTCATGCTGTGCGTCTCTGGATGGGCGAAGTGCGAAGGCGTCGCCGTTGTTCGCCGCTGCTGAGGAAACTGTGCAAAAGGCAGGGGGGAGCTTGGCGGAGTGGGACGGCTCCCAAGCGGATGCATCGGAATCAGTGCGCCGTCCGACGCGTGTGAGTGAATATCCCGTGACCGAACGCGTGACCCTGCCTGACGCGTGGCCGTACCATGCGCTGGAAACGTACCGCATGTGTCCAAAGCGCGTGCAGTTCGAGTTGGCTCGGGACGACAGAGTCAACGCGAATCCAAGTCCATATCCCGCATACGTGAAGGGGCTTCGAAAGGCGCTGCGCGTGATGCGAGAGCTGTCCGATCATGCGGCAGACGCGCAGGTTCGTGTTGCCATGGAGAAGTGGGACGAGGTCTCGGAGACGCATTCGGGTAGCCCTCAATGGGCGCCGCTGTATCGAACAAGGGCGATGAGCGCACTCGTAGCTGCGTCACGTAACACCGAGTGGCGGGTCGGCGAGACATGCACGGACCTGACTCTGAAGCTGGAGCATGGTGTCGTGCAAATCAGCGCCGATCGTGTCGAGCATCACGGCCTCAATCAGGCGGTTGTGGAGCGCTTCATCTGGCGACACCCACGCAAGAACCCGCCGGGTCCTGGGCGCGCTCGGGCGCTCTATGCAGCGGCGAGTGCGACGTGGCCCGACGCCGAGATCCATTTGCAGGATCGGTACATGCTCTCCGGCGAAGTGGTGGTCCTGGAGACGCCAAGGGACGGCGGCGTCGGGGCATCGCGGAGTCTGAACAGAATCCTTGCCAACATCCGGCGCGGTTGGTTGCCACCGAAGCCCGGTGACCATTGCGCCCATTGTCCGTTCCTGTTGGCGTGCGATCGTCACGCGCCAGGCATCTCCGAAGCGGAGTTCGCCTGGCGTGGCGAGTCCGCCTTGACATCAACCGCAGAGGTACCCAACGGTGATTGATCTTGTGAGCCGATCGGCGATTGTGACCGGCGGCGCATCCGGCATTGGAGAGCAATGCGCGATCGTGCTGGCGCGCCAAGGGGCGCGGGTCGTGATAGCCGATACCGACGACGAACGGGCGCGTCGCGTCGCCGATCGCATTGGGGCAGGCTGCATCGCCTGTTCCTGCGACGTAACGGATCCCGATAGCGTGCAGCGGACGGTCAGGTTAGCGCTCACCGAGTTCGGCCTGCTCAACACGCTGGTGAACTGCGCGGGCATCGGCTTCGTGGGTTCCATTGAAGAAACGGAGCCTGCGGACATGGAGCGTCTGTGGTCAGTCAACGTGATGGGCGTATACACGGCTTCGCGAGCGGCGTTGCCGGAACTCCTCAAGAGTCGTGATGGGTCAATCGTGAACATCGGCTCAGTTGCCGGACTGGTCGCGGTCAAGCGTCGCTTCGCGTACTGCGCAACCAAGGGGGCTGTCGTGGCGCTCACGCGTCAGATGGCCATAGACTATGCCGGTACCGGATTGAGGGTGAACTGCATCGCGCCGGGCACAGTCGAGACGCCTTTCGTAGACGGGTATCTTGCGAGGTTCCATCGGGGCGAGGAGGATGCGGTTCGGCGCGAACTGCACGCGAGACAGCCCATAGGTCGCATGGGGCGGCCGGAGGAGATAGCAGCGTTGGTGGCTTTTCTGGTGTCCTCGGAGGCTTCGTTCATCACGGGAAGCGTCATCACGGCAGACGGCGGATGGACGGCGCAGTAAGCGTTCCGAAGCTGCGGCATCCGAGGACCCCTTGCGAGTCGGCCACGCCTGCGGTGATCGAGCCCATGCAGTCAACCGACGTGCCTCTCGTGGCTGCAATCGAACGGGCATGCTTCACGAGTGCGTGGGAGCCGTCTGCGTACTATAACGAGCTGGGCAATCCGGCCGCTGTATACCATGTGGCGAGGTGTTGCGGGTCGGTGGTCGGGTTTGCGGGCATGTGGATTGCCATAGATGAGGCGCATTTCACGCTGGTCTGCGTGGTTGAGGGACACCGGGGACGCGGCATCGGCACGAGGCTCGTGATCGGCTTGTTGGATGAAGCCGTCCAACGCGGCGTCACACGAGCCACCCTGGAGGTGCGGGAAAACAACGGGGTGGCACGGCGACTGTATGAGCGGCTTGGCTTCAAAGAGGCAGGCTTGAGGGAAGGGTACTACACCGACACCAACGAGACTGCGGTTATCATGTGGGCGGAGGACGTTGATGGGCAGGCATCGGGGTGCCTTCGAAAGGATGCACTCGACGACCTCGCGCGACGGGGCATGGCGGCGCCAAAGGTCAGCAGATGATCGTGCTCGGCATTGAAACGTCCTGTGACGAGACTTCGGCGGCTGTCGTTCGCGATGGCATCACCGTGCTTTCGAGCATCGTTGCCAGTCAGGCAGACCTGCATGCTCGTTGGGGCGGCGTAGTTCCTGAGGCGGCCAGCCGAAAGCACGTCGAGCGGCTGCTTCCTGTGATTCACGAAGCCCTTGAAGCCGCCGGCATTAGCCCGGATGATATCGGCGGCATCGCCGTGACAAACCGACCGGGGCTCGTGGGAGCGCTCGTCACGGGCGTTGCATGCGCCAAGGCGCTCGCTTACGCGTGGAACAAGCCGCTCGTCGGCGTGCATCACGTGGTGGGGCATGTTCATGCGGCGCTCCTCGCCGATCCCTCGCTCCGGTATCCGTTTGTCTGCCTGGTTATATCGGGCGGGCACACCGAGATCATTCTCGCAGAATCCAATCGTGAGATGAGCGTGATGGGGCGCACGCGCGATGACGCCGCCGGCGAATGCTTCGACAAGTGCGCGCGCCTGCTTGGGCTGCCGTATCCGGGCGGGCCCCACATTGAGCGATTGGCCCAGAGCGGCGATCCAGCAGCCGTTGCGTTCCCGAGAGCGTGGTTGGGGGACAGCCTGGATTTCAGCTTCAGCGGATTGAAGACTGCGGTGGCCCGATTTGTGAAACATGAGGCCGACCGCTACCGTCTGGAGGATGTGGCCGCTTCACTCCAGGCAGCGATTGCGGATGTGCTGGTATCGAAGACGATGCGCGCGGCGCGCGAGTCTGGCGTGCGCGCCATTGCCATCGGCGGGGGCGTTGCGGCAAACCGAGCAATCGCCGCAGCGTTCGAAGCCACGGCCCGTGATCACGGGCTCAGGTGCGTTACGCCTTCGACTGGCCTGTGCACGGATAACGCCGCGATGATCGCCGCGGCAGGGCACGTACGGTTGATTGGAGGAGAAGACGACGGCATGGGCCTGGACTGCATGGCAACAGAGAACTTGCCTCTGCGAGAGCGCCGGAGCGACGCGCTGTGAGCGGATCGGCTGGCCCCGACCGCGCGCGGCGCATGCTCATGGCGGCATCGGGCGCTTCCGTGCTCTTCTGGTACATCCCAGGAGCGTTTGTGATCACATACCCGATCCGATTGTTCGTGACTCTGGTACACGAGGCAGCCCATGGTATTGCTGCGGTGCTATCTGGCGGGATTGTCCATCGCATCACCGTTGCTCCATCCGGCAGCGGCCTGACCGAGGCCCTTGGCGGCATGCCGCTCCTCATCTATCCGGCAGGCTATCTTGGCGCGGCAGCTGCTGGGGCCGGTCTGCTTCTGCTCACGCGGCGCATTCGTGGCCGGGCGACGCTGGTCATCATGGCAGCGCTAACGCTTGCGATCACGCTCATGTGGGTCCGCAACCTTTTCGGACTCGCGGTGGGGTTTGGGCTGGCGCTGACCATTGCTGGGCTGGTGAGGTGGCTGCCCAACGCCGCTGCCGACTTTGCGGCGGCCTTTCTGGCCGTACAGTTGTGCCTCAACGCCGTTCTCGACGTGCGAGGCCTTCTCTGGCTCACGACCGCAACCGAGGTTCCGAACGACGCCGTCTTCATGGCTCGCACCTTCGGCCTTGCGCCCTGGTTCTGGGCCCTTGTCTGGTCGGCCATCACCCTGGTTATCCTGTTCGCCGCTCTTCGGGCTTACTGGCGCCCATCTCGGTCTTGACGCCCTGTCGGGCGAACCGTATACTTAGCAATCCGTCAGCCTCGCGCCAGAGCCGGAACTGCCATCGCTCGGCATGCCGGTGCGCTTCGCTGTCGGTCGCCGGTTATGGTCGAGACGCCGCTTTCGCTGGAGCGTCAAGCGTCTGCGGCCAATGACCATGGAGCTCATGCATTGCACATCGAAGTAGTCGCCGCACAAACAAAGCCGCACAAAGGCGATTACACCGCCAATCTGGAGACCGTCGGCAGCGTCTTCGCACAGCTTGAAGCGGGTGACATCAAGCCCGACCTTGTTGTGTTTCCCGAGACGGCGCTGGCCGGGTACTTCCTGGAAGGCGGTGTTCTCGAGCTTGCGCGAAGCGCGGACCGCGTGTATGAGGACTTGCTGGCCGTGTATCGCGCCAGTGTCGCCCGGCCTGAGGCGGTCCTGGACGTGTCCGTCGGCTTCTACGAAGTCCACGAAGGTCACTGCTACAACTCAGCGCTATATGCCACGCTCGCAACAACAGACGATCGGCGACCGGGCATTCGTCACGTCCATCGGAAGTTCTTCCTCCCGACATATGGCGTGTTTGACGAAGAGCGCTTCGTGTCACGCGGTCGAAGCATCCGCGCCTTTGATACCCGCTTCGGTCGGATCGCCATGATTATCTGTGAGGACGCTTGGCATTCGATCTCGGGAGCGATTGCGGCTCTGGCTGGCGCCAAGATCGTGATCGTATTGAGCGCGTCGCCCGGGCGTGAGTTCGGCGGTACCGGTATCGGCAACCTTCAGCGCTGGGATCGTCTCTTGCAGGCCATTGCGGAAGAGCACGGCGTCTTCGTGATCTATTCGGGGCTGGTCGGGTTCGAGGGCGGCAAGGGATTCACCGGCTCCTCGAGGATCGTTGACCCGTGGGGCAAGACGATCGTGCAGGGCCCCGTATCGGATCCGTGTCTCGTCCGGGCAGGAATCGAGATGGACGACATAGCCCTGGCGCGTGCAGCGACGCCTCTCTTGACGGATCTGGAATCGGCGCTGGGAGACATCAATGACCTGCTCGGGCATGTGCGAAGCCGCGCCTACAAGGACACACGTAGGAATGAAGCCGGTGAGTGAAACCATCAAGGAGTTACGGGCTCCTGCATTCGATCCGGAAGCGGGTTCGTTCCTGACCATCAACTGCGAGGTCGTGGCGGACTGGCTCTGCTCCTTTATCCAGGACGAAGTCGTACGGAGACGCGGCTACCGTAAGGCGCTCGTGGGATTGTCCGGCGGCGTTGATTCATCCGTAACGGCGTATCTGTGCGCGCGTGCGCTCGGAGCCGACAACGTCATCGGCGTGCGCATGCCGTATAGGACGAGCAGTCCGGACAGCCTGAACCATGCGGCCCTGGTTGCCGAGGATCTCGGGATTGCGTGCCGCACCGTGGACATCAGTCCGGCTGTGGATGCGTACTTGGAAAGCGCTACGGACGCCGACCATCGGCGGCGCGGGAACGTTATGGCCCGCATGCGTATGATCGTGTTGTTCGACCTATCCGCCGAGCTTGCCGCGCTTCCCATTGGCACCGGCAACAAAACCGAACGGCTGTTCGGGTACTTCACGTGGCATGCCGATGACGCGCCGCCCGTGAACCCGCTCGGAGATCTCTTCAAGACGCAGATATGGCAGCTTGCGCGCTTCCTCGGT
>JBBIQU010000046.1:0-15375 GCA_037442185.1 Chthonomonadales bacterium
CATGGTCTGCACCAGCGCTTGAACGGCAGGCATGCGCGTCATGCCGCCGACCAGAAGCACGCGATCAATGGCCTGAGGCTCGAGCTTGGCATCGGCCAGCGCCTGCTTGGTGGGTGCGACCATGCGATCCAGCAGTCCCTGCGTCAAGGACTCCATGTGGGCGCGAGTCAGGGAAACCTCCAGATGCAACGGCCCATCGGGTCCTGACGAGAGGAACGGAAGGTTCGCATTCGTCGTTACTACCGCTGACAGCTCCACTTTGAGCTTCTCGGCAGCCTCGCGGAGCCGCTGCATTGCCATTCGGTCCTTGCGGAGGTCAACGCTGTTCTCGCGTTGGAACTCGCTTGCGAGCCACTCAACGATGGCGGCGTCCCAGTCATCGCCGCCGAGATTCGTGTCACCGTTGGTCGCCTTGACTTCGTAGACGCCTCCATCGAGCTCCAGAATAGACACGTCGAAGGTGCCGCCCCCTAGGTCCCATACGAGTATCGTTTGGACTTCCTCGCGGTTCATGCCGTAGGCGAGGGCGGCGGCGGTCGGCTCGTTGATGATGCGCAGAACGTTGAGGCCGGCGATGGCTCCTGCGTCCTTCGTAGCCTGGCGCTGGTGGTCCGCAAAGTACGCCGGCACCGTGATCACGGCATCCGTAACCTTCTCGCCAAGATAGGCTTCGGCGTCATCGCGAAGCCTCTGCAAGATCATCGCAGATATCTCCTGAGGCGTGAAGGTCTTGTCGCCGATGGCAACCTTGTACTCGTTTCCCATCTGGCGCTTGATGCTTGCGACCGTGCGCTCCGGGTTCGACACAATCTGCCGTTTGGCGAGATGACCGACGAGACGTTCGCCGGTTTTGCTGAACCCCACCACCGACGGCAGGAGGCGACTGCCATCGGATAGAGGGATGACTGTCGGTTCGCCTCCCTCCATGACGGCCACAACGGAGTTGGTTGTACCGAGGTCAATGCCGACTACGCGGCCCATTCTGGACACCCTTCGTCAGGCGGGGCTGTCGGCATGAGGATTGAGGTCACTCCTCGATGTCGTCGGTCTCTTCGCTCTGCTCGGCATCTGCCATTTCTTCGAGCGAGACCTCGTTATCATCGTCGTGAGCGATGACGTCGTCGTCTTCATCGGCATCGGCGTCGTCGGTATCATGCCCGGCCAGGTCAATCAGGCCGGCGGATGGCGAGACCTCGTCGGCATCATGCATGTCCTCGTCTTCGTCTTCGTCGCCCATGTCGAGTTCGTCACCCAAGACCGCCTCGGCATCGTCTACGCCCAACAGCGCAGCCTTGACCGCGGCCGAATCATCGTCGAGATCAACGAGAGCGGTGCTCGAGACCAAGCCCTGGAGCACGGGACCCTGAGCAACGGTGTCGGGAAGGCGTTCGGGTCCGCCGACCTGAAGGGGTATCACTGCGCCTTCGGCCAGCTCTTCCAGTGCGACCGTGAGCGGGTTCGCCGAGGCGCTTTCCACCAGCTTTCGGGCGCCGTCCTTAAGTTGCCGGGCTCGCTTGGCCGCGACGATCACGAGGGCGTACTTGCTGGCCGAGCGGTCCAGTTTGTCTGGTGACGGATATATCATGCGTGCGGATCTCCCCTCGCGCCATCTCCGTGTTCGCCGGTCGCTTGAGAGTGGCGCAGCTCCGGGCCGTCATGCGACAGGCGCAAACAACTATCGGTCCGTGACCGGACCGTGCTGTATTATGCTCGACGTGAGAAGACAAGTCAAGCGAACGAACACTTTGGGCGCATCTGGGCGAGTGATGGAAGTTGTGATCATCGAGCCTTGATGCGGAACAAACGGGTCTGTCCTGTCTTGAATGGGCATTGGAACTCGCGCCCTGTGTCGCGCCATCCGTCGAACATGTCGCGTGCCTCGACGGGGCGCGGCCACTTGATGGCGTAGGTTCCATCGGAAGGGGCGGTCACGGCAACAAGCCCGCGCGATGCGTGGACAAAGCATCCGGGCGGGGCATAGCAGTGGACGCCGGCGCGTTCGATCCATGACCGGAACAGCTCGCTGCTGACAACCGGAACGCCCGTCCAGATGAGCCGTCCGTTACGCGGAAGCGCGCGCTCGAGACCTGCAGTGCGACCGTCATCGTACCGCAGCCACCCCGCAGCGTCAGCCTCCGGCCGTGGTCGGACACGAGCGATGCTCGGCAGACCTCGGCCCGCATCGGTCATAACGACGGCGCCGCCGGCCTCGTCGAGCCGGATTCGAATCGGCATTCCGAGCACGCTTGCGGGACGATCAGGCGCCCATGCGTGCGCCTTGACGTCAACAAGACCAGACGCGCCGATCACCCAGAACGTCCGTCCGCCTGCCGCCAGAGCGCGGCGGAGCTTCCCGATGTCCCTGTCGGCGGCCGCGTATGAACAGGCGACGACGACGAACCGAATGCGCGACGGAAGACGGTCAAGGTCGGAGAGCAGCCAGACCCCGACGGGCGCGCCCGTTCGTCCCATGTCCCGCAGCACATGCTTGTTGGTGATCGCAAGCAGGGTGGAGTCCGGCGGTGTCCAGGCGAAGCTCGTGTCGTCAACAACGAAGGCGATTTCCTCGGCTCCTGTGCGGTCGGCCTCCATCGCTTCGCGATACACATGGGCTTGGTGAGCGAATGCCCCATGCAGTTCGGCATCGTGGTGCCAGCTGGCGGCAAGCGAGAACTTCTGCTGAATCGTGCCGTGAACGGCATCGTTCGCGCACTCCCGCGCGTGCATGGATATTGCGGCGCCCCGTGGATCGGCGGGATCATAGGGGCGATGCCAAAGCGAGTTGTGGAGCCATGAGAACAGGTCGTTCTCATCGCACACGAGCTTGCCGGCGGCAAGGATGCTCTCGGTGGCCGAGCAGTAGGGATTGTAGCCGGTCGCAATGTCGCGGAAATCGTGCAGCGGCACGCCGGCGATCAAGTCAATGTTCGGATCGTCCAGCGCCCTGCGCAGGCCGAAGTGCCCGCTGAGCGCTTGCCGTGGTTCGCCGGCAAGCTGGACCACGTACCCAAGGAAACAGCATGTGAGCGTTCGACCGTCGGTTGCTTCCTTGACCACTTTGGCGAACCGCCCGATGACCTTCGCGGTCAGGTCGGAAAGGAAGCCATGATACTTGGCGGCAAGACGACCGTCGGCGGTATCGGGGTAGATGTCCCATCCGGGAGCGTCTCGCTGCTCCCTCGTCGGCAGCGTCGGCTCTCCGCAGGCGGCGCGAAACGCCTCCTGCATCGGGCGGGAATAGTCCGAATAGTAACGGTCGTTGGAACCCCACGCGAACCACTCCTCGGTGGTCTCGCACATGAGCCAGATCGCCGCGAGGCGCGATGCCCACGGTTGGGACTTGCAGTGCGTGATAAGGTCCGTCAGGGCTCGAGCCTGGTCGCGAAACCACTTCTCCGATGCGAGTGACGCGACACGGGCATGGGCGAACTCCTCCCAGATCAGCGTGCCCTGCTTGGTGTCAACGCGCGCCAGCTCGTCGATGTTCCGTTGCAGCCACCAGGGCGGCATTGCGAGGGCAACTCGCAGTGACAACATCGCCGACGGGTTGGCCTGAAGCGAAAAGCCAACCCGTTCATCAAGCTCTGCGAAGTCCTGCATCCCAGGGGTCGGCCAGGTGGGAGAGGCCACCTGATACATGTGCCGTCCTGCGCACGTGGGGATGCAGAACATGTTGACGCTCGACGCGCCGAACTCGGCGACGCTACCGGGAACATACTCATACGATGAGTACCCTCGCCAGTTGAACGGCTTGCCCTCGATGAATACCGTCGGACGCCCCCGATGCGGCCGGCGCTCGACGCGAGGAAGGCGAGTCTCTCTGAGCGTTCGCGAGAGGGTGAGGCGTCCTTCGGAACCGGACACTCGGTACCCGCCTACCGCAAGCCCAACCGTGAACGTTGCATTCGGTAGCCAACATGGCGTCGTTCGCGACACTGTGCAGGCGCCCGCGCTCAGCGCCGTCTTCTCGGGGTCCGTGAGCCTGATGCGCCAGTAGACGCGCTCGTTGCGGCGGCACTCAAGATCAATCGTTGCCGCGGCAGGCGGCACCTGCGCGCGAATGTGAAACCGGGTCTGTTGGCCTTGGGCGGCCGCCTCAATGACGTCGGCAACGGCTCCGGGCGCTGCCGAGTAGTGGACGGTGAGGTCCGATAGGAGCAACTCGTAAGGCACATCGGGTCGGATGCCGGAAAGCTTGATGAGGATCGCGCCCAGCGGATACCGTATCCGGTCTCGACCTTCCGTCGTGGCCGAGGCAATCGTGTACCGGAGTGTTCGCTCCTGACTTGGTTCCACCAACTGCCGAGAGCCCAGCGTCCAAGCCGCCGCTGTATGCTCGGGTACCGGAAGCCATCCAAGTTCGTGTATCTCCAATCCGACCTCGACCGGCAGACCTGATCTATTCGTCACGACGAGGGAGAGCGCCTCAGGCGCGCGCCGAATGCGCTCCTGTATGACGAGGATGTTGTGGTCTATCCCGCGCGATCGAAACCGCCACCGTGCGACGCGCCGGCCCGAAACCGTGGCGAGGGTCAGGTCCTCGTCCGCGAAGTGCCGGACTCGCTCGTCTACCATAAGGAACGGCCCGACACCATCCAGCGTGTCGAATGCCGGGCGGCGATCGGCGGGCGGACGAGAGAACATATCGTCAGGGTAGATCGGCTCGTTGCCTTGCGGCGACATTGCGGCTGCCGAAATCGGCATGAACGCGCCTGCGAAGACGACCTCGCGTCGGGTGAAGCCAGGGGAGCATGCTGATGACGTGTCCATACGCTCACTGTTCCGCCTTCGCGGTGGAAGTCCTGCGCTCGAAGGATCAGTAACTGGTTCGGCTCTGCGGCGGCGGCGGCCCAATGGAGCGACGAGATCGCGCGAGCACTTTGCGATCAGGATCTGGTCCAGCCTCGCTTGGACCAGCCCTACGATGAATCATCGGGTCGCGAGACGAGACCCGCGCGGGATGCCCTCACCCCACGGATGTGCGTCTCGTGGTCGCAGACAGGCGATCCATCACCTGTCAGGCTTGCACATCACCACGACCGCCGAGTGTTGCGATTGGCCTAGAGCCAACCGAGCTCGAGCTTGGCCTCCTCGCTCATGCGATCGGGTGTCCAGGGCGGATCCCAGACAATCTCAACAACGGCATCGGCGACGCCTCGTACGCTCTTGACACGCTCCTGAACCTCGATCGGCAGCGACACGGCCACAGGACACCCGGGAGCGGTCAAGGTCATGTCAATCTTGACAACGCCGTCGTCCCCAATCGCGATGTCATAGATCAGGCCCATCTCGTAGATGTTCACGGGTATCTCGGGATCGTAGATCGTCCGAAGCGCCTCGATGATGTCCCCTTCGAGCAGCATCTGGTTGACGGGATTGGGGGCTGCGGGCTCGGCGTCGCTCATTCCGTCGTCACCGTACCGGAACCGTCGCTCAGCGCAGCCTGCAGCGTATGCCATGCCAGGCTGGCGCATTTCACACGAGCCGGGAACTCACACACGCCGGCAAAAGCGGCGAGTTTGCCGACCCGCTCGACGTCGGGGAGCGCATCTGGGGTGCTGGTGACCATGGCATGGAAGTCCATGAACAGATCGCGGACCTCGCTGATGGTCTTGCCCTTGACCGCATCGGTCATCATCGAAGCCGATGCCTTGGAGATGGCGCACCCGGCTCCCTGGAAGCTCACGTCGCGGATGACATCGCCGTCCAGCTCGACGAATACGGTGATCTGGTCGCCGCACAGCGGATTATGTCCGACCGCTCGATGGCCGGCGGCCTCAAGCACCCGGAAGTTCCTCGGCCGCTTGTTGTGGTCGAGGATTACCTCCTGGTATAGCTCCCTGAGGTCCGACATCAGTGAAACACCTCCCGGACGACGTGCAGACCTCGGATCAAGGCGTCAACGTCATCCCGGTTGTTATAGAGCGCAAATGACGCCCTCGCGGTGGCGGCGAGCCCATATCGCTGCATGACCGGCATGGTGCAGTGGTGACCTGTGCGTATCGCAACGCCCTGCAGATCGAGAATCGTGCCGATGTCATGCGGATGGGCTACGTCCATCACAAATGAGAGGATCGCGGCCTTACGGCCCGCCGTCCCGACCAGGCGCAGTCCGGGTACCTCGGCGCTGCGCTCAGTCGCGTACCTGAGCAGGGCATCTTCGTGCGCGGCAATCCGTTCAAGCCCGACTGAAGCAAGATACCTGAGAGCCGCGCCGAGTCCGATGGCGCCGGCAATGTGCGGCGTGCCGGCCTCGAACTTGGCAGGAGGCTTGTTGTAGGTGGTTCGTTCGAACGTCACGGTCTCGATCATGTCACCGCCCCCCTGATAGGGCGGCATGATCTCGAGGAGTTCGGACTTTCCGTACAGGACACCAATGCCGGTGGGGCCCAGCGCCTTGTGGCCGGAGAACGCGTAGAAGTCGCAGCCCAAGGACTGCACGTCAACGGGCATGTGACTGACGGCCTGCGCCCCGTCAAGCAGTACCTTGGCTCCGACCCCGTGCGCCATGCGAACCAGGTCGTGAACGGG
The DNA here is from genome assembly GCA_037442185.1 of Chthonomonadales bacterium. Classification (GTDB taxonomy): domain Bacteria; phylum Armatimonadota; class Chthonomonadetes; order Chthonomonadales; family CAJBBX01; genus JAAYVH01. The sequence goes on from JBBIQU010000046.1 coordinate 6,532, forward strand.
ATTGACGGTACCCAGAGCATTCGAGACGTGTACGAGGGCGACGATCCTGGTGCGTTCATTGAGCAGGTCGGCATACGCATCAAGACAGAGCTCGCCGGCGTCTGTGATCGGGATGACGCGAAGCCGCGCGCCGGTTCGCTCACAGGCCATCTGCCAGGGGACGATGTTGGAGTGATGCTCCATCGCGGATATCACGACCTCGTCGCCCGGCTTGAGTGTTGCGCCTCCATACGATGAAGCCACCAGGTTGATCGCCTCCGTTGCGCCGCGAACGTAGATGATCTCGTGATCGTATCGCGCGTTCAGGTAGGCGCGGATTTCGCCCCGAACGCGCTCATATGCCTCGGTGGCGCGCTGGCTGAGGGTGTGGACCCCCCGGTGTATGTTGGCATTGTCCGTGCTGTAATACCGGTTCAGCGCCTCAAGCACAACCGTCGGCTTCTGAGTGGTTGCAGCATTGTCCAGATATGCCAGAGGCCGTCCGTGGACTTCCTGATGTAGGATCGGGAAGTCACGCCGGATGGCCTCGATATCGAGCGCGTTCTCGGAAGCAAGTGGTGACGCTCTATCCGGGACCGCTGAGGACAACTGTGTTTCGGTTGGCATGTCTTTGCTCAATGGTCTGGCCTCCAGTCAGTCCTCCGGCCCCCAGAATATCGTTGATGGTCTGGGCAACGATGCGAGCAGTAACCCCTCCAGGTGCTGCCTGACTGCGGGCAGCGGCATTCGGTCAATGATGTCGCTGGCGAACGCGTGGATCAGAACGTTGCGCGCATCCTCGGCCGCGATGCCTCGCGAGCGAAGGTAGAAGAGCGAATCGGCGTCAAGCTGCCCCACGGTCGCTCCGTGCGTGCAGCGCACGTCATCGGCGAATATCTCGAGCTGCGGCTTGGTGTCAATGCGCGCGCCGTCCGACAGCAACAGAGCCTGATTGGTCTGCTTGGCATCGGTTTTCTGGGCGTCTTGCCGCACGAAGACCTTGCCGTTGAAGACCCCTCGCGATCGGTCATTCAGAATGCCCTTGTAGAGCTCGTGGCTCTCACAGTGGGCTGCCGCGTGATCAATCACCGTGTGGCTGTCGTGTATCTGGGCGCCGTTGCCCACATACAGGCCGTTGAGCGTGCAAAGACCGTTTTCGCCGGTGAGCGTGGCGCCGAGATCGTGCCGCGCGAGCGCCGCGCCGATGGAAGCCGCGTGGGACGTGTAGCGACCGTCACGATCAAGGCGTACCGCAGTCCGCCCGATGTGATATGTGTCGTTCGGCTCGAGCTGCAAGCGATGATGATCGAGCTCCGCGTTCCGGCCGACGACGGCCTCGACTACGCTGTTGGTAACCTGATGTGAGCCTCCAACGCCTTGATAGGTTTCGATCAACGAGACGCTTCCGCTCTCACCGACGAGCACCAACGCACGCGGACAAGTCATGACAGGCCGGTCGTGCCGGGTCGTTACGAAAGCGAGGTGGACCGGGGTTTCCACTACGACGCCGGCCGGAACGTGGATGAAGGCGCCGTCGGCGAAGAGCGCTCCGTTGAGCGACGTGAAGCTGGGTCCGCCCGTGGACACGGACCCCAGCCAGGTCTCCACCAACCCCGGATGGCGCGCGGCGGCCTCCGTGAGCGAGCATATCTCAACCTCTCGCGGAAGCCCTCGCAGCGACGATAGGTCGGTTGACAGGATGCCGTCAACGAAGACCAGCCTTGCGTATTCAGCATCGGCGAACAAGACAGGCGCCTCTGGGATGACCGACGCGCCAATGGTCGGCAGATCGTATTCGGTGTCGGCGATCGGCCCGATCGGCGTGAAGCGCCACTCTTCGTCCGTGGTGTCGGGAAGACCCATATCGGCGAAGCGTGACATGGAACGCACTCGGAACTGCTCCTTCCATGCCGGTTCATCGCCGATGTAAGCAGTCAGCTTTGCGCGTAGAGTCTCGAAGCGGTTGCCGCTACCATGCGGCAGAGTGGAGACGCCCATGTCACGCTCCAACTGCAGCGACGGGACGCGCAGCGTCTGTCTCGACCCACGAATACCCGCGCTCCTCGAGCTCCATGGCGAGTTCCTTGCCGCCCGAGTGAACGATACGTCCGTCAGAGAGTACATGGACGTAGTCCGGCACGATGTAGTTGAGCAGGCGCTGATAGTGGGTCACGACGATGATGGCCCGATCGGGCGATCGGAGTGCGTTCACTCCGTTGGCCACGATCCTCAGGGCATCAATGTCGAGACCCGAGTCGGTCTCATCGAGAATGGCCAGCTTCGGGCTCAACACGGCCATCTGGAGGATCTCGTTGCGCTTCTTCTCGCCGCCCGAGAAGCCTTCGTTGACGGGTCTGTTGAGCAGCGCAGGGTCCATGTCGAGGTCCTTGATGCGGCCCTTGATCAGTCGCATGAACTCGATGGCATCAAGTTCATCCTCGCCGCGTGCCTTCCGCTGTGCGTTGAGAGCGGCCTTGAGGAAGTAGGCGTTGTTCACGCCCGGTATCTCGATCGGATACTGGAACGCCATGAACACGCCGGCCCACGCGCGCTCCTCTGGTTCCAGCTCAAGAAGGTCCTGCCCATCGAACGTTATGCTTCCCGCCGTCACTTCGTAGTCGCTATGGCCGGCCAGCACACGAGCGAGCGTGCTTTTGCCGGAGCCGTTCGGCCCCATGATGGCATGGACTTCGCCCGCGCCGACGCTCAAGCTGATCCCGCGCAGTATCTCGTTACCGGCAACGCCGGCATGAAGATCACTTATCTCAAGCATTGGTCCTACCCGTTCCATTTGTCCTATCACCTATCCCACACTTCCTTCAAGACTGATGCTCAGGAGCTTCTGGGCTTCGACTGCGAACTCCATCGGCAGTTCACGGAAGACCTCTTTACAGAAGCCATTCACGATCATGTTGACTGCGTCTTCGGTCGGAATGCCCCGCTGGCGGCAGTAGAAGATCTGATCCTCGCCGATTTTCGATGTGCTCGCCTCGTGTTCGACCTGCGCGCTCGTGTTGCGGACGTCAATGTACGGCATGGTGTGGGCGCCGCACTTGTCGCCGATCAGCAGGGAGTCGCATTGCGAATAGTTGCGCGCGTTCGCCGCGCCCGGGTTCACGCGCACCAGGCCGCGGTACGTATTCTGGCCGCGACCGGCGGAAATACCCTTGCTCACGATCGTGCTGCGCGTGTTCTTGCCGATGTGCACCATCTTCGTGCCCGTGTCGGCCTGCTGCATGTTGTTGGTTACGGCCACCGAGTAGAACTCGCCGACCGAGTTGTCGCCGATCAGGAGGCAGCCCGGGTACTTCCACGTGATCGAGGATCCCGTCTCGACCTGCGTCCAGGTGATCTTCGAGTTGTCGCCCAGGCACTTGCCGCGTTTGGTGACGAAGTTGTAGATGCCGCCCTTGCCGTCTTTGTCGCCCGGATACCAGTTCTGGACCGTCGAGTACTTGATGGTTGCATTCTTGTGGGCGACAAGCTCCACCACAGCGGCGTGAAGCTGGTTCTCATCGCGCATGGGCGCAGTACATCCCTCGAGGTAGCTCACGTAGGAGCCTTCCTCGGCGACGATCAGCGTGCGCTCGAACTGGCCCGTGTTCTTGGCGTTGATGCGGAAGTACGTCGAAAGCTCCATGGGGCACCGAACGCCCTTGGGGATGTAGCAGAACGAGCCGTCGCTGAAGACCGCCGAGTTGAGCGCCGCAAAGTAGTTGTCGGTGTACGGCACGACGCTTCCGAGGTACTCGCGGACCAGATCGGGATGCTCGCGGACGGCTTCAGAGAACGAGCAGAAGATAATGCCCAGCTCTGCGAGCTTCTCCTTGAACGTCGTGGCCACCGAGACGCTGTCGAAAACGGCGTCCACCGCCACTCCGGCAAGCACCTTCTGCTCGTCCAGCGGTATGCCGAGTTTGTCGAAAGTCCGCCGTAGCTCGGGATCAACCTCGTCGAGGCTCTTGGGAGCATCCTTCTGCGACTTCGGCGCGGCAAAGTAGATAATGTCCTGATAGTCAATGGGCGGGTAGTGGACGTTGTGCCACGTCGGTTCCGTCATGGTGAGCCAGCGACGGTACGCCTGCAAACGCCATTGCAGCAGCCAGTCCGGCTCCCGTTTGCGGCGGCTGATCTCGGCAACGATATCCTCGTTCAGCCCTTTGGGGAGCGTGTCCGCCTCTATGTCCGTGCTCCAGCCATGCTTGTATTCCTGGGTTGCCAGAGCTTCGATTGTCTCGGTTGTGCTCATCTACCTCTCTTCATCGGTAGCAATGCAGGCGGTCCGCCTGCGCCATGTCCGCTTGCCGCATTCTCCGGCCATCAGGTCCTAATCGTTCGGATCGTCGGTGCGGCACCTCTAGAAGGCGGCATGCCTGCCGAACTGTTTGTCAGTTCGCTCACGGGGATGTCGTCCAGCATCATCATCACCCGCTCGTTGATGCGTTCCAGCGGCCGTCGGATCGTGCAACGCTTCACCTGATCGCACCCCGTGTGGTCGTCGCGCATGCACTGGACCAGCGCCGGCGTGCCCTCAACCGCTGCCAGCACTTCGCCGACAGTAATCGTCTCTGCGGGCCGAGCGAGCGTGTACCCGCCGCTTGGACCCGGCGACGAAACGAGCAGACCAGACCGCGCGAGCTTCTGCAGTATCTTCGCCAGCAGCTCCGACGGGATGGCATATTGGCCCGCAATGTCACGCGCAGGCACCGGCTGCCCCGCCGCAGCCCCGGCCAGGTGCGCCATCGCCATCAGGGCATAGTCCGTTCGCTTCGATAGAGTGATCATCAGGTGAGGTGCATTGCCGACCATTTCGGTCGCATACAGCATACCTTACGAGCGAGGCGGGTGCGGGGTTCCGGTGACGGATGCGGGAGATAGAGTGGGCGCAGAATGCGCAATGGCCAACGTACCTCAACGTCAGCAGGCCATGCAGCCGAGGGGTTGTGGCCTCCCGCCCGGGAGACCGTGCGTGTTGGTCGTTGCAGCCGCAGACCGCATTGTAAAGAGGCCGTGACCTGACATCCGGGAGTCTGCGCGCTGTGGTAGTTACCGCCGCAGGCCGCATTGCCGATAGGGTGTGGCCTTACGCGCGGGGGGCTGCGCGTGTTGGTCGTTACGGCCGCAGGCCGTGTAGCCGCGGGTTCTCCCCGCGCATGCCCCTCTGACCGAAGCGAACGTGCTCAAGTGCCTAGACTGCCTCGCGCCCTGAGACGACGGGCAGCTCAGGCATACGCGGGAACGTCGAAGGTTGTAATGTACGACCTCGAAGCAGGTGCGGTCGGGAACTCCTCGAGGTACAGCTCGGTGGCCTCGCGTAGGTTGCTTACCGCCTCCTCGAGAGTATGACCCTGACTCGCTGTGCCGACCTCCGGGCACAGCGCCACAAACCACTCGCCCTCGCGATGGACGACAGCGGTAAGCACCAAGTTCGGCTCCTTTTGGTACGGGGTGGCGTCCTCCAATGAGATCCCCAGGCCCACGTAGTGCCATTCTACCCCGGCGCGTCGGTAACCCTAACGGCCACCATCTGAGGATGCGACTTCCCTACGTGTCGCTCAGCTTCCGCCAAGCCACGTCGAGCGTGGGCCTGTGGCACTCCAGGCCCGGATGGCGAGCGATCAACGCCTCGCACGCGCGCAGGTGGTTCGCGGCCCCAGCCCGGTCTCCCGCACCGAGCAGCGCGTCGAACCACGCGATGTGGCAGTGGAAGCCCAGGTTCGGCGATTGGCCGTCCGGTTCCGGCAGAACGGCCAGCGCCTCACGCCACCGCCGTTCCTCGATGTGCGCACAACCCATCTGCCACCGTGCATTGTGGACACCTCCATCGTCGCCGACCTTGGCGTATACCTCCCCGGCCAGGCGGAGGTAGACCAGCCCCGCAGTGCGCTCGCCCAACTCCACGTGGTAGCGGCCAAGGTCAAGCAACACCAGAGCATCGCCGGCGGTTGTGGCACGGCGGGGCACGGCGCAGGAGCGCATCGAGGCGGCCTCTCGTAGACTGCCTGAAGCAGCCAGCGAGTGTGCGTACGCCCAGTTCGCGAAGAGCCATCTGTTTCTGGAAGCGTGGATGTCGCGGACCAGTGTCCAAGCAGCGCGTCCGCGGACGATGGCGGCCGAGGGACGTAGATGATCGGCAAGGTAGCCGGCGTAGAGCGCCAGCCCGTCTACCAACACATGGCGAACTGAAGCGTCATGCCTCGCGGTCTCGCACATGGACCCGATCACGCTCAGCATGATGAGGTCAAGGGGACCATCGGTCCACGCATCGTACATCGCGCCGATCGTTCGGAGGCGTTCTTCATAGGCCTCCGCGGAACGGTCTTGGCCGCTGAGGGGGTCGGGCAAGAACACGTGGCCGTCGCATAGCCAAGCGCGCTCTTCGGGGTATGCGCCCAGGAGCTCACACAACCGCACCGCGTGATCCCGAGGAACGCGCGACGCGCCGGACTCCCAGCGCGAGACCGTTGGTACAGACACGCCCAGCATCTCGGCGACCTCGCGTTCCGTCCGACCGCACCGCTGCCGCAGCGCGCGCCACAGATCGCAGCATGCCGGCATGAGGACCCCATCGCCGAGAGCCGAGCTAACGCCAGCGCGTTCGTGAGCGAGAGAACGGCGGGCATCAACGTGAGAGAACGCCAGGGACCGTTCAACCGGTTCGACGCCGAGAGCATCGAGGACCCGGGTCAGTTCGTCTGCGCCAGGCAGGTGCTTATCTCGGAGCCAGCGCGAGATCGTGGTCTGGGCTATGCCGACGTCATGCGCTAGCCGGTTGGCGGACCAACCACGAGCCAGCATCCACTTGCTTAGCAGTTGGCCAAGCGTCGGAGAAGGAGTATCCACATGAACAACCTCTGCGAGACCATAGGCAATAACGCGTAACAGGGTTGCTACGCCCCGGAACACTCCCTAGAATATCAGCAGGGCAGTTAACGGGAGTAGGTCCGAGTTCAGTAGCTCAGAATTCAACGAACTCACACTGGTCACATCCTACCAGCTTCGACCTGACTAGTCAACACTCGAAACGGAGGGATCACGTCGTTGCAGGAACACGGCAACGGAGGAATCCGGCAGCATGGCATCTGACAAGCGATGCGAACTGTGCGTGAACTGGGTGAAGACGAACTGGCACGGAACTGAAGGCAAGTGCAAGGCCAGGGACGAGATCACGAAGTCAAGTCAGACGTGTCCGCAGTTCCTGAAACGGAAGTAAGCGGGATTCGTGCAGCAGGCGTCCCGGGCCGTGGATCCCGAGCCCGAACGTGCCGATGCGGCCGTGGTTGTCTTGATGGTCTCGCCGAGGCCCACCGGCCGGTGACGCGAAGTACCGACTGATGACGTGCCGCAGGCAGAACGCCCGAGCCTGCGACGCGACGTCGCAGGGCATTGCGCAACGGGGCCCGGTGAGGTGTGCTAGTCGCCCGTCCGCGTGGCGTGGGGGCGTCGGCCGATTTGCGAGAGGAGAGAGACATGCCGCAGCAAGAGCAGGTCTTCATGGATGAGGGCGAGATTCTCGTCACGAACGCGCGCATCAGACTTCAGGGCGGCAAGACCTTCGCGACGGCCAATGTGACATCGGTCGCAACGAAGGTACGCCAGCTTGAGGCACCACCCGCACCGTCCAAGCAGGGGCCAGGCTGCCTGATTGCCTTTGGTGTGATGTGGGCCTTGATCGGATTGGGCAACCTCTCATCGGTCACTGGCTTCGTTGTGCTGGCCATCTCCGCTGCTCTGATCTATGGTGGCTGGCAGTGGATGTCCAGTCTCAAAGCGCCCGCCAGGCCCAACCCGGAGTACGTCCTGATGATCGGGTCGGCATCAGGCGAATCGGAGGGCATGGTGTCCATGGATGAGGCACTAGTCGCACGAATATCGGATGCGATCAATGACGCGCTGATTTCCCGTGGTTAATGCAGGGCCTCGTCTGCGATGCCGGCATCCCGTCCCGGAGTTTAGCTACATCGTACGGACTTACTGAACCGAGAGGAGTTGGGAATGAGAGCTCTAATGAGCATTGCTTGTGCGACTGTGGCCCTGTTTATGGCCGGTCCGACGGAGGCAGCGGGCTTACAGGGAGACCCCCTGCAGGGAGTGAAGTGGACGGTCTGGCTCGGCTCGGCCCTCGTCCTCCATGGCCAGCCGCCCGAAACCAAGGCGTTCTCGTTTGGCGTCGGACTCGGCGCTGTCCGCCGGGCGGAGTCCTCGGGCAGCCATCACAGCACGTCGTACCAGCTCCAGCCTGTGATCGAGGGGTTCTACTACCCAAGCCGAGAAGGCCACGGTCTCGCAGGAGGCGTGCGTCTCGGATTGGGAACGCCCACCTATCTGGCTCCAGGTGCGTTCTACGTTTCAGGCCCAAAGGGGCAGATTTCGGGGCGGGTGGGACTGATGGCTGTAGTGGCGGGCAGTGACCAATTGGCCGAAAGCGTCATCGGCGAGATAGCGATCGGCTTCAGCTTCTGACACGTCACGGGTGCGTTAGCGCCGTTCCGGTATAGGCGAGAGCCCACCAATGGACGTGGAGGGCATAGGACGAACGCCGCCAAGACGTGCGCTGGCGCGCTCCTTGGACTGCGGGAATCGTACGTCTTCTGTCCGTTGTTCTTGGGCATGAAGCTGTCTCCATTTCAGTGGTAGAGTGAAGGCATGCGAACCCTGGACGTCGGCATCATCGCAGTCTGGATGTTTGAGGGTCGTGCTGGCGGATACGCGGTGGGCATCTTTGCGCATCCGCGATCTGCCAAGTGATACGCCGACGAGGCCGTTCAAACTCGGCAGAGTCGGAGCGTACTCAGAGCGGATGGGGGATCAGGGCGAATTGGGCGACGATTGAGTCGACTGACATGTCAGGTCGTCTGCGCGGTT
>JBBIQU010000046.1:15419-18731 GCA_037442185.1 Chthonomonadales bacterium
CCGGCGGCGCAGGCGGCTGGTCGATTGGTGGGCGCATAGACAGCAGCGACAAAACCGTGGGCGACGGGGTCTGGTTCGATGTGTGGGAGTGCTCCGCCACTGAGGACAGCGTGACCACGATAGATATGACCAGTGGTTGCGGTGCTTGGTGCGCGCTGCAGGTGTTTCGTCTACCCAACTGGCAGGAACTCGCGAATGAGGGGTTCGACCGTCTCAGCGTTCGCGTGGCCCTCAAGGTTCGAAAGGGCGACAGGTATGCGATTGTTGCGTCCTATTATGACGTCGATGCACTGGGTCACACGTTCGGCCCATACGCCCTGTACTGTCCGACGTCTCTTAGCCGGCCCAAGGTATACACAGGCGCCCTGCCCTAGCGCCCGGAGACGGCCCGGGCTTCAGGGCAGCGAGCACCGGGTTACGATGGCAGTCAACCCAACAGACTGCGAGGCTCCCGGAGGAGGGCTACCATGATGCGTAGGGTGGTTGGACTGAGCATGCTGGGCGCTAGCGCTAGCCTGGTCGGGTGCGGAGGCCAAAGACTGCCCACGCCGGGTTCGATTCTGACAAAGCAATCGGTGGTAATCGCGGCTCAGAACGACCAGACGTTCTCCGCGGGCAACGCCAAGGTAATCACTCAAGCCAACACGTTTGATGGGCTCCTGACTCCGATGACCCTGGAGACTGCAGTGCCCTATCGCGTGCCGCAAGGTGCCTTCGCATCCGCAGTGGAGATGATCGTCATCAGCACGCCCGCTACCCCACGCCGCTCAATCGTGGTCAGGTACCCGGTTTCGGGCACAGGACCATGTATGGCCGCTCAGTTTGAGGGCAACGAGCTTGTCGGTGCGTTGCCGGCAACCGTAGCCTCAGGCGAGGCGACGGTTGTGGTCCCGCCGACGGCCTTGACGCGGGGCCGCGGAAGTGGCTTCGCTATCGGTCTCGTCTTCGGGATGCTGACACTCGCCAACCCTCGTGATACGCAAGCACGTCTGGAGCGGGTCGCTGGCCCCGGCGAAGGCTCCTCAGTCGTCGTTGTCCACGGAATGCTCCAGTCCGCAGACGATGTTCGCGCCCTTGCCACCGAAGCTAGGCGCGCTGGTTCATACGACTCCGCTTATCTATACCACTACGATTACCGACTTCCGTTCGCCGCATGTGGCAGAGCACTAGCAGACCTCCTTGGGAGTGGGGGTTTCCCAAGGAAGTCGGTCGACATCATCGCGTACTCAAAGGGTGGGCTCGTAGCGCGGCATGCGCTCGAAACGTGCAACGCAACAGCCTCTGTGCGGCGGCTCATAACCCTGGCAACTCCGCATACTGGTTGCCGCGCGGAGCTAGCCGGTCTCTACTACGGTCTCGGCGGCCTGTATCTCGGCTCAGTATCGGCACTGCCGCTGCCCGACATCGGCGACGTGTGCCTGTCCGAACTGATGCCATCAAGCGATGCCCTAGTCCACCTGAACAGCTACCGGAACACACAGAACGGAGACGTAGACTACTGGCTGTTCAGCGGCGGGCGAGACTGGGTGGTTACGCACGGGAGTGCCCAAGCGGAAGGCACATGGATCGGGACACACACCAACGGCAGTCTGCGCCAGACAGTGCTGCCGACGTTCGGCCATACTGGCATGTACAGCGTGCAAGCAGTCTCTCAGGCTTACCGCTTGATCCGTTCGGCAAGTGGCGGCCTGGAGATCAGCTTCGACTCCAGCCATGTTGAGCCAAGTCCTTGGGACGGGTGCTGGTATCGCACGATCACCGTGACGAACCGCACGGGCACCGTCGTGACGCTGGACTCCCTGCAGTTCGACACGTATGGCAGTAGCGGCTCGTGGAGTGGCCACCAGTGGTTCAGCCCCACTACGCCGCCGGGGGAGTTTTTTCCGAGCGAGCGTACGCCTTGGGGGGTGACCCTCGGGTCTGGATCGTCAACCGCCCTTGACGTTCAAACATGGATCAATGGCTCCAAGGACCCCGTGTGGGCGTTCGATGCGGCTGTTGTTCCCCGTACGTGCCACCACATACTCATTGCCACAGGGGAGGATGGAACTGTCTACAAGGTCGAGAGGGACCAGTGGCTAACATACAACGGTGTGTGGCCCGCGAGCCCGCTGACACGCAGCCGTGGAAGGGCTGCTGGAGGATTGCATTCGCTGACGGCCGCCGGGCCGGGAACGATGCGCCGACCGTGATGCCAGCGCAACGCACCGCATCGGAACCGCGGCGACCGCGACGTGCTCGTAGGGCGAGTGCAGATGACGGAGGTGTGATCTTGATGAGGAAGCAAGCTGGGTGGCGCCCCGCGAGGGCGCTCGCAACGATGCTCGCCGCGGCGGCACTTGCCCCTGGCGGGATGGCTCAGAGCACAAGAGGACCGAAGACGACCGGCACGACACAGGCCACGGTTGTGGACGTGCTCGCGCGGCTGGCACGCGCTCGAGAAGGCTACAGGAGCCAGGACTACGCAGTGGTCGCTCAGGCCCTCCTGGCCATCAAAGATAGCCCGATCATTCCCAAGGTATCAGAGGGCGGACAACCTATCGGGGCCGAGATATGGTTCTACTGCGGCTGGTCGCTGAGCCTCTCGGGCGACACCATGTCAGCGCGGAAGTACCTGCTCAGGTCCCGAGAGGCTGCCGACGGTCGCTGGTCTCAAGAGGCCGCGCGTGTGCTGGGTGACATTGATCAAGGACAACTAGATGCTATCGTTTCTCGACTGATTGACCTCATAAGCAAGGGGCAGTTCGGCCCTGCTCGCCAGCAAGTCGCTGAGGCTCGTCGCAGGTTTCCGAGTCCTGGCACAGGCGCAAACGAAGACCTCGCGTGCGTTGCCGATATCCTGGAATGTTACGATGGGTCCGGTCGCGAGAACCGCCGTCAGCTGCGTGACTGCCTGCGGCAGTACCACACGCGGCACCCAGACGGCCGGCTGGCCCTGTATGCCTCGGCGAAGCTCGCACAGCTGTCGCGCCCCAAGCTGTGCTTTATCGAGCAAGGCCCTGGCACGATCGCCTTCGCCGAGTATGACGGCACGCACCGCGAGACGCTCTCGAGCACCGAGCACGGACGTGTCCTTACCGCCGAGATAGCCGCAGATTCGAACCATCTCGCGTTCGTCGCGCACGCGAGCGACAGCGGTGTGTTGCAAGTTTACACCACCCGAATGGGTGCGTCCGAGACGCCATCCGCGATCTGGAGCAAGCGGGTACCTGGAGGCGCCAACAGACCGCTTGTACGCGAGATTAGGTGGGCCCCCAAGCCCGAGCGCCTGTCTCTCGCGTTTATCGCTCCGACGGAGAGTGACGACACAGC
>JBBIQU010000046.1:18759-27297 GCA_037442185.1 Chthonomonadales bacterium
AAAGGCCGAGAGCCTTGAAGGAAGCGTTACTCGGCGTGTGAATGAGGCCCAGAGCGCTTTTGGCTGGTCTCCTGATGGCAACTACCTAGCGTACCTGGACGGCGGCCGGTACCTGCGCGTTGTCCGTCGGGATCGAACGGGTGTCGCCGGGGGCAAGCGAGTAGACACCGGGGAGGAAGTGCTCGACTTCGCGTGGGCGCGCTCGCCAGACGTCGGCTCCGAACCAGTCCTGCTCGGACTAACGCGCCGAGGAGTGTTTGTGGCCAACATCCTCGGCGGAGACATCCGGGTGCAAGCGCTAGAGTTGACTCTGTCCTCTCCTCCGTTTGCGCCCGGCTCCATCGCCACGGCACCATCGCCGCGCATTGCTACGTGCGCGGTTACCGCCGCCGAGATTGTGGTTGTGGACCGGGATCGCTCGCTGGGCCCAATAGTGCTGTCGTGTCGTTCAGACTCAGACTGGCTTGTCGCCGGTGCAACGTCCCTCTACGCGGATGCCGCGATCCAGCGTGAAGTCGAGTCCAGACTACTCCGGCAGGCTGGCAAGAAGTCGGGCAACGTGACCTTTGAACGTGACCGAGCGCTTGTCGTCGAAGTCACGTACGACCGGATCGTCTACGACCCAGCAAGTCAGGGCCGGAGGGTCGAGGGAATGCGAGTCCGCGGAGTACGTCCGGACCTTAGTCCCGACAATGTATCTCGGCTATCGAACCTTGGGCCAGCCGTCATCCTGATGCCTCCGGAGGAGTGGGAAAGACGATCGCGCATTGATGTCTCGAGCCAAGGACGCTACGCCACGCTGTTTGATGAGAAGAGTCAGGTGGCTTATGTGTATGGGCTTGCCCCATTTCGTGAGGTTGACCGAATCGCTGGAGTGAGCGACATCAAGTTTGCTCCGCATGGACCTTTCTTGGCACTTCGGTGTTCGAGTGGCGTTTACGTCGCACCAGACCCGGCTACTGCGAGTCGGTTGGAGTACCTCGTTGCCGGTTCTGATCCAGGCACAGGCTTCGAGTGGTCTCCGTCCGGCAATGAGCTGATTCGCTGGGATTCGGCGGGCTACAGTGTGAAGGCCGTCTACATCAACCAGGTCCTATACGGTTGCGAAGGTCCCCCAAAGGAAACGGCGGCCAGATACCCGACTGGCGTGTACGAACGGTGCAGCCTTGCTCCGGACGGTACTATGGTTGCCCTCCAACGCCGGGAGCGGGCCAGTGGGAGCCCAGAAGACACCACCGGCGTGTACGCTCTGATACGAGGACGCGTCTACACGCCAAGCCCGGAAACTGCACAGCTCTTCCGCCTCCCCTTTGAGGACCGCGTCTCGCTCGTTGGGTGGCTCTGGTATAGAGACTGACACCGTGAATCAGGGTGGGGCAGCTCTGCCCCACTCTGACGCGAGGCTGGCACTTCAGCCCTACCTCCCCGGCCAGCTCGGCTCCAGGTTCCAGGTTGTCGTGTTGGTTAATCTTGTCTCGCCGGTGCCGTCAATGTTGATCACGTAGATTTCGCTGATGGTGCCGGGGCCGTGGCGCTCGGTGCTGAATGCGACGCGTCGGCCGTCAACGGAGACTGTCGGCTCCCAGTTCGGACCCGCTCCGTGCGTGAGCTGGGTGACGTTCGATCCGTCGGCTCGCATCGTGAATAGCTGAGAGGTCCCGGTCCGGTCGCTGAAGAACACGATGGTGTTGCCGTCGGGCGTCCATTGCGGTTCGCTATCCTCGGCGGGGTCGTTCGTGAGCCGCGTCGTTCCCGTCCCGTCGGCGTTCATGACGTAGATCTCGGTATTGCCGTCACGACCGCTCGAGAACGCGATGTGCCTGCCGTCGCGGGTGGCGCTTGCCTCGCCGTCACGGGCCGCGTTGTTGGTCAGGTTAACCGGATTGGTGCCGTCCGGCTCCATTGAGTAGATTTCGCCGTTGCCGTCGCGATAGGTCTAGAAGACAATGAGGCCGGGAACCAGTTCGCGCCCTCCGCCGCCTCCGCATCCTGCGCATGCGGCCAGAAGACCCACCGCCAATGCCGCGCCCGCCAGCCTTCGTGGGCTCAGCCGTACATGGGTGCCCATCTTCACCAGTCCTCCTGTTGAAGTTGCCGCCCCTGCCGCGCCTGCGACCGGCCGGCTGGGACGCATTATAGGGAACAGCTCGGCCGCCGTCAACCTCGCAGGCGGCAGCGTCCGAGTTAGCGATCAGAGCGCGCGTCCGAGCGGGAATAGCCCGGCTCAGGGCCATTTGCCAACCATGATCGCATCCGGCGTGGCGGCCGCCGGCTATGGCGTCGCGTCGAACTCACGCCTCCCGAGAACAATCAGACTCTCAATGTCTTCTGCGGCGTCCGGCATATGGGTCAGGACTTCGCGGCGCACTGACTCGAGGGACTCGGCATCTGCCTGGCCGAGCATGCGGCTGAGGTCCGCGATGTCCTGGGCGCGGCCGGCCTCTTGCTTCAATAAGACGAGAAAGGCAAGGGGCATCACGGGCTGGCCAGAGCGGTCGCGGTTGACGCCGGCTCCGGCAATCGCCGCGGCTGCCCACGGTTGGCTGAGCTCGATCAGGTCCACGGGAAAGCCCTCCTGGTTGCGCCACGCGCTGCCGCCGATCGCCAACTCCCCATGGTACGTGAGGCCCGCCTCCCGGAGACGCATCCGAGCGTCGTGCCCGTCGCCACGCGCGATCGCGACGTCGAGGCCGGATGTCGCGCGCTCCGGCATGCACGCGCGGGTCGCAGCTGCGCCGACCAGCGCGTACGGAATGTCGCCGAGCGCTTCAGACAGGTCGGGGAATCGCATGGATGCTGTCCCTGTGCGGAGAAAGGTCTGAGAGCTGCCCGAGCCGGGGCGGCAACGGGCGCGCGCGATCCTGATAATCTTACGCCGCGTCTCGGCGCGATCGCGAAACCCGTGGGTAAGCATAGGCGCATCATACGTGCCGTCGGTGCGAGATGCAATGATGGGCGTCCGGCACACAGGAATAGGCCAAACGGCCGCCGAAGCGTGAGCCGGAATCAGATGCTATGGAGGCTAACGCCATGCTCATCATGCTATCCGCGCCGCCGCCAGTAGGCTCGCCCGTCAACATTGCCCCGTGGTCCGTAGCCCTGCCGGATGGCCCCGGCATGCGCTGGACCGATCCGCGCGAGATACATCGTGTCGTGGTCCGGTTTGGAGGTCCTGCGCCCGCAGGGCTGAGACTTCAGTACTGGAGCAGCCGATGGCCCGAGCAGCGCCTGCCGCGCGACCGTGAGCCCGGCGGAGGCGATGTGGGGTGGTGGGAACTGGGCAACTGGCACACGGGCGAGTGGCGCGATGCCGATTCAGAGGTCTCCGCCAACGGCAACGAGGCGACGATCACGTTCCGTCCGGTGAACCGCAAGGAGTTTCCGCGTCAGCGCGGCTTCTCGGCGACGTGGCGGTTCACGCACCAAATACGCGTGCTCTTGCCCGACGGAGCTCCGCCGGTCGAACACATCGCCGCATACGCCGGCTCGGTCTGGGCTGCGAGGTCTGTCCGCATCGTCTGGGCCAGAAGACCGACCAGCGTGCCGAAGCTCGAGGCGTTCAACGGCTACGTCACGACGGCCCGCATGACCGATGACGGCTGCGAGGCCGACCTCCTCGTGGCAACCAATCCCGACCCCAACTCCTTCGACCGAGCCCTCTTGACCATCGGATGGGCCCGGAAGCGGTGCACGGTGAAGGTGTCGGACGTGGCATACAGGCCGGTAGTCGTGCCGTCATTGGGCGTCGCCGTCACGGAAGCCGGCGACCGTCGGACGTACACGAACCTTCTGAAGTCGGAGGTGCGCCCCGGCACAACGCTCTACGACCGCGTTTCAGCCATGCCGGAGCAGACATGGCAGGCGGCATGGAACGGGATGCCGCCCAAGAAGTCCGATATCATCTTCCCGATGGGGCTCGACGGAGGCCGCCAGCGCTTCATGCTGCATCCGAGCGGGGCCATCGAGTACCGCATCCAGAACCATTTCATCGGAGTGCGGCCCGGGAAGGACACAGAGCCGCTCGCTGCGGACGGGGATCGCGTCACCATAGGGTTTGGCATGCCCGACAGGCCTGCTCAGCGCACCATCGAGGAAGGATGCCTGCCCATCTGCATCACGGAATGGCAGCAGGGCGCCATTCGCTACGAGCAGGTCGCATTTGTCAGCGCGCTCGACGGGACCGATCCGGCCATGACGCCGGACGGCGACGCAACGGCGGTCTGCATGGTGCGCCTGTCGGCCACCAATACGGGACCTTCTCCGGAGCGCGCCTCGCTGCCGGTTCGATGCGAGCAAGGGCCGCTCGGCATAGACCTGTCCGGGACTCTCACGCAAGCGGGACGGTTCCGAGGCCGGCTGATCACAGACACGCTGCCCAATCTCGATGAGCACGGTCCCGTTTGGTCGTGGGAGCTGGAGCCCGGCCAGACGCGCGAGATCACGCTGACGCTGCCGTTCGTCACAGGCCTCGCTGACGGGGATCGCGCTCGGCTGGACCGTCTGGACTTCGAGAAGGAGCGGAGCGCCGTAGCCGCTTACTGGCGAACGCGCATGGACACCGGAATGAAGCTCACGACGCCGGAGCCCATGCTCAACGACTTCCATCGGGCGCACCTCGGCCACTTGCTGATCAACTGCGAGAAAGAGCCCAACGCCGCCCGACGGTTCGCGCGCGTGGGCTCGTTCCACTACGCAGCTTTCGGCAACGAATCGTGCATGATGGTGACCGACCTGGACCGCCGTGGCCATCACAGGGAAGCCGAGGAATGCCTGAACGCCTGGCTCCACTATCAGGGAACGGTCGGACTGCCCGGCGACTTCTCCACACAGGAAGGCGTGCTGTACGGCGCAGGCGGCTACGAGCACGGTGGCTACAACCAGCATCACGGCTGGATCCTCTGGTGCCTGGTAGAACACTACCGCTTCACGCGCGACGAGCGATGGCTTCGACATGCCCTGCCCGGCATCTTGAAAGCAGCCGATTGGATCATCGGCCAGCGCAAGCGGACGCTGAAGCGGAACGACATCGCGAAGGGGCTTCTCCCCGCCGGTAGTCTCGAGGACATCGGCGACTGGTGGCCGTGGCTGTCCACCAACTGCTACACGTGGCGCGGGCTCCATGCCGCGGCCTGGGCGTTGGAGCAGGCCAAACACCCGGACGCCGCGCGAGTTCGCAAGGATGCCGATGCCTACCTCGCCGCGATCCGAACGGCGTTCACCCGCGCCTCTGAACTGGCGGCGGTGGTCCGGCTTCGGGATGGCCGTTCGGTGCGCAAGTTCCCCAGCCATCCCTATCTACGCGGCAGGGCCTTCGGGTGGATATGCGAGACGCTGGAGGGCGCCATCCACCTGCTCATTACGCGCGTGCTCGACCCCAAGAGCGACGCGGCTCGCGAGATCATGGAGGACTACGAGGACAACCTGTTCCTCTCCAATCAGTACGGCTACACCGTGCCGGATTTCGAGAAGCAGTGGTTCGGGCTCGGCGGCATGTCCATGCAGTCGTGTCTGTTACTGGACGCCGAGCCGTATCTGTACCGCGACGATGTGAACCAAGCGCTTCGGGCCATCTTCAATGCCATCGCCGTCGGGTACTTCCCCGACGTGCGTATGATCACCGAGCACGTCCTGCCCGACTATGGGAGCTGGCGCGGCGACCACTACAAGAGCTCCGACGAGGCCAATGCGGCGGGATGGCTCCGCTACCTGTTTGTGCGTGAGGAAGGCGAGGAACTGCTGATCGGCCAGGCCATCCCGCGGGAGTGGCTGGCTCCGGGCAAGGAATGCGGCGTCGAGCGTGCCGCCACGCACTTCGGACCCGTAAGCGTCCGTTACGCGGCGGCCGCCAACAGCGTGACGGCGACCATTGAAGGCCCCAGGCGCAACCCGCCGAAGCGCATACGCGTCCGGTTTCGATTGCCCGAGGGTGCCAGGGCCGTAGCGGTGAAGGTGAACGGCAAGCCTGCGCGCATGGACACCACCGGATGGGTGATCTTGCCAGGCGATATCGGGCGGGCCGTTGTGGAGGTTCGCCTCCGTTAGGCCGGTTCGGCAGATGCCCCCACCATGGCTTCGTCGGAGCGGCGGTGGGGGCATTCCGGGAATGGCCCCTACATCCTACGTTATCGCGCGCGTTAGTGTAGGGGCGTGTCAGCCGGACGATGTCCGTAGGTTAGCGGATGTTCTCATTTCGTTCCGGTTGGCACGCCCTCGATGGCTATCGGTGGCGAGCGAACGCCAACGAGAAATCCGCTTCGCTGGGTGAGGGAATCCGTGCCGCGGAATCGTCTATCTGTACTGGGTAGGCGCAGATCCGGCATGCGCACGCCGCTGCAGCCGCGGCGATGCGAGCGAGTATGTCCGTTCGAGC
This sequence comes from Chthonomonadales bacterium, assembly GCA_037442185.1. Classification (GTDB taxonomy): domain Bacteria; phylum Armatimonadota; class Chthonomonadetes; order Chthonomonadales; family CAJBBX01; genus JAAYVH01. Next base: position 25,130 of record JBBIQU010000046.1, read on the forward strand.
CGTAGCATGGGTCTTGACAATCGTCAGAACCGCATGAATCATGGGCATGTAAGCTCCATCCATAGCGGCAACTCAGACCGACTTGTTGACACAAGGAGGATGGAAACATGTTCAGATCGTGTTGGGGCGTACCGGCGCGGGGGGGGCAGCCTTCGCGCACTGACTGGTTTGTGCAGCGCAGCAGCTCGCCGGGCCGCCTGGCTACGTTTCGTGGTTGTCGCGCTTGCTTTCGGGTCTCTCTTGATCGTCGCGCCGATCCTACCTGCCGCCGGTGCTGTGGAATGCAAGATATGGTGGGGCACCGTACCCGGCCAGGACCCGCTGGACCGGTTTCCGACCTACTTCAGCGGAACTCGGGTTGCTGTCGTTGCCGAAGTTCGCACCACCACACCGGGAGCGTTCATCTACTGGGTTCGCGTCAGGGTGGGCGGAGAGCAGACGAAGTACGTCCAGCTCTATCCGTATGTCTTTCTGCCCTACGTCTACGTTCAGTCGCGGTTCGCCAGCACGCACTTCGCTGACGGCACGGTCGTCCAGGTGACGGCCGAGGCCATGGATACCATGGGGCAGTACGGCACAGCCGCGCCCCGCTCGTCAACCGTCTACAACAAGGCGACGCTCTACGGGCGTAACGAGTGGGAGCAGAACCCGTCGTGGGTCAGCGCAGGCGTCCCAGCCGCTCGGACGAACCTGACGGCCATGAACCACTCCATCTGTGCGGAAAACACGACGCTGGGATGGACCAAAGCGGACATTCTGGCGGACCTGGTCGCGTGCACTGCGTTCTACGTCAACACGCATGGCGCCTGTGACGAGCCTCATCCCCTCCTGTCGGACTATGATGAGATCTCTACTCTTGACGAGTGGATCTATCCGGCGGAAGCCTATTCCGTCCGCGGCGGGGCAGTTGGCTCCGGCTATCCTCCGTTCAACACGGGCAGCCCTCCCGTCAACGTGGCGTTTCTGGGCGCTTGTTGGACGGGCCCTAAGAATTGCTGGGCTTGGGCGCTCCTCGTTCCTGAGTACACGGCCTACAACCAGAACTGGTGCGAGAATCAGTGCGAGGTGGGGTGGAGAATCCGCAACCGGGCAATAGCTGCGATCAGCGATGCGACGTTCTGGAGCGCGCTATCCTTAGGAGCGACTGCGCACCAAGCGCGGGACGCGGCAAGTGACGCGTACTGGGATGCAATTGGAGAGCCTCGGAAGGATCCGCGCGAAACGCTGAGCGTCTGGGGCGATTGCTACACAAGGCCTTGGGGCCTGTACACGTATGGCGACACGATCGCCAGCGGTTTCTGGCACGATTGAGGGGTCTTGGCTATGAGCAACAGGAGACTCTGGATCGCAATTACCTTGGTCGTAGCGGCGGGCACAACGCTCGGCCTTTCACGTCGTACCTCGAGCAGGCCGCCGGAGCAAGACATGGGTGCTCGGCGAGAACGCGCTCTGGCCACGGCCAAGCAGTTCTTGGCCACTGCCGGGCTGCCGCTCCCGCAGTCCGATCCGACCTTCAAGCTCCTGGATGAGAGTTGGCGCCGGCGTAATGGATGCGAGCTCAGTTGGGTTGGAACCTATCGTCTTGAGCTCACGCCCGACGGCGATAGCGTAGTGAGCTTTCACAACTACGCACGCGAGGCTGCCCAGGTTCGTGGGCTGGATAGAACGGGCAGCTCCATTTTCCATAGTAGCCGCGAAGCGGCAGAGTTCTTGACGAGGATGGCCAAGGCTTTGGGCCTACCGCCATCGGGCACGCTGTCCGAGCTGAAGCTGGCCGGCGACAACGCACCGGGGCACGGCGATGCCAACCGTGCAGGGATCGCTACGGCAACGTTTGTCATCCATCCGAGTGACTATCCGTTTCTCCATTGCGGCAATGGCATGACCGTCTCGGTAGACCCTCAGGATGGTGTCCTCACCTACTTTGCGGCATCCTGGGACAACGTCATCATGCCCTCGAAGCCGGCGGCTACTCCGTCGCTTGCCCGCACCGAAGCCGAGAAGCTGGCCACACCACTCTACCTGAAGCATCGCAGACCGCTCTTCCGCAGTGCGGACGCGCCGACCAACGCTAAGCTCGGATGGGTTGTTCCGAACCCGTCCTACGGCAGCGGTCATCCGCCACTGTCAAGCAGTGCCCGGCCCTACCGCGTCCGTCTGGCGTGGGT
>JBBIQU010000047.1:0-27115 GCA_037442185.1 Chthonomonadales bacterium
GCCTTGATCGCGTCAGTGTGGATCTCGACCGCGTTGACGCCGTACTCCAGCTCGTATTCCTCTCTGATCGTGCTGTACGGCAGCTTCCCCGGCTTGCGAATGGGCACGAACGGCAGGCAGCATTCCATCGCGATCGCCGCTCCGAACACGAATCCCCGAGATTCGATGGCTGCCACGACTTCTGCTCCCACAGAGCGCGTGTACGAAGCCAGGTCCTCAATCACCTGCCGGAAGGCCTCGGGATGCCCCAACACGGGCGTGATATCCTTGAACACAATCCCGGCCTTCGGAAAGTCAGGCACGTCCCTGATCAGACTTCTCGTCAGCGAATGCTCCATTTCATTCTCACTCCCGCTCGCAATCAAACCCTCAGCTCTGCTCGCTTGCCCCCTGACCTGCGTCATTGAGCCTCATCTTCCTGAAGTTAGCCATGCTTTCTGTTGACGGCGAAGCGATCACGCCGCGCTCAGTAATGATCGCCGTGATCAGGTCGGATGGCGTCACATCGAACGCCGGATTCCACACTGCAACGCCTTCGGGCGCGACTCGCACCGTCCCGACGTGGGTAATCTCCTTCGGCGCGCGCTCCTCGATTGGAACGCCGCTGCCGTCGCTGATGCTCCAATCCAGCGTAGAGGTCGGCGCCGCAACGTAGAACGGCAGACCATGCTGCCGCGCGAGGACCGCAACGTTGTAGGTCCCGATCTTGTTGGCAGCGTCCCCGTTTGCCGCGATCCGATCGGCGCCCACGACCACGGCTCCGATGCGCCCTGATCGCATCAGAGCCCCTGATGCGCCGTCGGGGATGACCGTCACCGGGATGCCGTCCTGCATCAGCTCCCATGCCGTAAGCTGCATTCCCTGAAGCCTGGGGCGCGTCTCGTCGGCGTACACCCGTGTCAGCTTGCCCATCTCGAATGCGGCCCGGATGACCCCCAAGGCGGTCCCGTATCCGGCGGTTGCCAGAGACCCTGCGTTGCAGTGCGTCAGCACAGCACAGTGATCGGGAAGCAGCGACGCGCCGAGATGCCCGATCTCTCTGTTGCCGGCGACGTCGCTCTCGAACAGCCGCTGAGCGGCCGCTATCAGTCGGGGAGCGATCTCGGACGTCGAGGCGGCAGCCCGAGCCTCGACAAGGGCCATGTCAACAGCGTGGGCGAGATTGACCGCCGTCGGGCGTGTCGCCTTGAGCGCTGCCGCGTCGTCTTCCAGTTGGCGCAACGCCTCATGGACACATACCGGCAGGTCCATCGCGGCGAGAGCCATACCGAACGCCGCCACGCAGCCAATCGCCGGAGCCCCACGAACCGCCATATCGCGGATCGCTTCTGCAGCTTCGCCGCAGCTGGTGATGGCAATGGTTTGGACGCGATGGGGCAGCAGCCGCTGGTCAAGGATGAGCAGATGCGTCCCAGCCCATTCGAGTGTCGGCGGAACGCCCTGACCCGGCGCCTTGCCTGACGCGATCATGCGCTGATGCTCGCGAAAGCGCGCGCATGATGGGCGTGACTATCCAGATCAGCGGGAATCTCGCGCGCAATGTCGAGGACGACCGAACGAATGCCTGCGCTGTTCCGTTCGAACACCCGTCGAACCTCGTCTGCCGTCACAGGGGCCACACTCCCCTCGGCCACCAAGCCGCAATCGTAGTCCGTAACCAGCGAGATGTTGACGACTGCGATCTCCTGTTCCATGGCCAGATGGGCTTCGGGATATTGCGTCATTCCGACCACATGGAACCCGGACTGCGTGAACCACCGGCTTTCCGCCATGGTCGAGAACCGCGGCCCATTGATTACCACGATCGTGCCGCTCTCGTGGAGCGGGATGCCGTGTCTGCGAATCACCCTCGCGGCGATAGCCCGAAGCTTCGGGCAGTACGGCTCCGCAGCCCCAACATGGAATACGTTTGGCGGTTCACAGAATGTGTCTGCGCGTCCCCAGGTTCGGTCAACGTACTGATCACAGAGGACGTAGTGCTCAGGCTTTATGTGCGGCTGAAGGCTGCCGACTGCGCAGGGGCTGATCAGGAAGCGGACGCCAAGCGACTTGAGCGCCCAGATGTTCGCCCGGTAGTTGATCAGGTGCGGGGGTATTGAGTGCTTGCTTCCGTGCCTGGGCAGGAATGCCACACGCCTATCGCCCACATCGGCCAGCACGATGTCATCGCTGGGACTGCCGTACGGCGTCTCGACGGTCACCGTTTCGGCATGCTCCAGCAAGCGGTAGAAACCGCTACCGCCAATCACGGCAACGTCAATGGGTTTCGCCATGGGCCGGACCTCCCGCTTCGTCTATCTTCTCAATGGCACGCCGCGCTGCCTCCTGCTGCGCCGCTTTCTTGGACGCCCCGCGACCGGTGCCGAGAACCCGCTCGCCCACCCGAACCACCGCCGTGAATGTCGGACGGTGCGCCTCGCCTTCGGGAGCGGACACCTCGTAGGTCGGAAGCACGCCGTACCTCGCCTGTGTCAGTTCCTGCAAGCGGGTCTTGCTGTCAACGTCGTAGCCGGCGGTCGCAATGTGGCGGAACGCGCGTTTCAGAAGCCGACGCACAAGGCCGCGAGCCGAGCGCAATCCCCGGTTGAGGTACACCGCGCCGATGAGAGCTTCAACGACGTCGGCGCGAATGGAGTGCCGATGTCTATCACTCCCGACTTCAGCCGTCGGGCCAACCATGATGATGTCGTCAAGGCCGAACTCGAGCCCGACATCAGCGAGCACGGGTTTGCTGGCCAGAAAGGCCCGGCGCTTCGCCATGTCCCCCTCGCTCATCCCCGGAAACTCAACGTACAGCCACTCGCAGAGCAGAAAACTGAGTACGGCGTCTCCGAGAAACTCGAGACGCTCGTAACTCATACCGGCGTCGAACGGAACCGCCGACCGATGGCAGAGGGCTTGACGCAACAACGCCTCGTCCTTTACTTCGACACCGATGCGGCGACGGACGGAGGCCGATAGCGGCTCGGCCCCCTCTGGCCGTCCATTACGCAACGGAACGCATCCTGGCTTCAGCAAGCGCCCTTCATTCGCCCCTACGATCCCGTGCTCTCTCCGTCGGATGCCCCTACGCGGTCCATCGCTTGAGAAGGAGCGCCGCATTGTGCCCGCCAAATGAGTTCGACAGGCTGTACGTGATGGACCGGCTAACAGGCTGGTTCGGAGTGTAGTTCAGGTCGCATTCGGGATCCGACGTCTCATAGTTGATCGTGGCCGGCACCATGGACCGCTCCATGGCCAGGACCGTCGCAATGGCTTCAACGGCGCCTGCCGCCCCGAGCAAGTGCCCTGTCATGGACTTTGTGGAACTGATGGCTACCTGCCACGCATGATCTCCGAACGTTGCCTTGATGGCAGCGGTCTCCAACCGGTCGTTAGGCTCGGTCGAGGTGCCGTGCGCATTGATGTAGTCCACTGCGGTCGGCTCGACCCCCGCGGTACGCAGAGCCATGGCCATGGCTCGCGCCGCGCCTTCGCCTCCAGGCGCAGGTGCGGTCATGTGATAGGCATCACCCGTAAGGCCATAGCCCACAATCTCGGCGCGGATGCGAGCGCCACGCGCCAGGGCATGGTCGAGCGACTCCAGCAGGAGTATGCCCGCGCCCTCACCCATGACGAAGCCGTCGCGGTCCTTGTCGAACGGGCGACTGGCCCGTTCAGGCTCGTCGTTTCGGGTTGACAGAGCGCGCGATGAGCAGAACCCGCCGAGACCCAGGCGCGAGATTGGGGCTTCGGCACCTCCGGCGATCATGACGTCGGCGTCGCCGCGTCGGATGATGTGGTACGCATCGCCAATCGCATGGGTGCCGGTCGCACACGCAGTCACGACGGTGCTGTTCGGCCCCTTGGCGCCAAAGAGAATGGATACCTGCCCCGAGCCCATATCGGATATGAGCATCGGGATAAAGAACGGACTGATCCACTTGGGCCCTTTGGTGGCGAGCACATCAAACTGCTCTTCCATCGTCGTGATGCCGCCGATGCCCGACCCGATCAACACTCCGGTCCGATCGGGGCAGTCTTGCGGCACCACGAACGATGCATCCTGAAGGGCCGAACGAGTTGCCGCCACGGCAAACTGGACAAAGCGATCCATCCGCTTTGCCTCTTTGCGCTCCATGTAGGCCGTGGGATCGAAATCGCGCACCTCGGCAGCGATCCGGGTCGTGAACTCGGAGGTGTCGAACATGGTGATCGGTCCGACACCCGAGCGCCCCTGCATTAGGCTGGACCAGAACGTCTCCAGGTCCATGCCGATGCCTGTGATCAGCCCCATTCCGGTGACGACGACACGTCGTCCCGGATACCCGACAGCGCCTTCCGCCTGAGCGGTCATCTCTTCGCCGTGCGCTGCTATTTCGTCTTCTCCTCGATGTAGCGAACGGCGTCTCCGACGGTCTTGATACCCTCGGCCTCTTCGTCCGGTATCTCGATGTCGAACTCTTCCTCAAGGGCCATGACCAGCTCCACAACGTCCAGAGAGTCCGCGTTGAGGTCCTTCATGAACTCGGCGTCAATGGTAACCTCGTCCTCGCCCTTGTCGAGCCGATCGGCCACGATCTTCTTCACACGATCAAATGTTGACATTCGTCATCTCCTTGTATGATGGCGTTCGCCTTGGCTTCCGGCGCATGCCGGACGTGGTAGTCTTCTTGCTCGGTATCGTCAGCCCTATGGGCACACAGGGTCCAATCAGGACCCGCTCACATGAACAGGCCGCCGTCAACGCTGATGACCTGTCCGGTGACATACGATGCCGCGTCGGAACACAGGAAGCACACGACATTCGCGACATCGTCCGGGCTTCCCAGCCGCTCCAGCGGAACCTGTTTCTTCATCTGCTCCCGCAACTCCTCCGGCAGCGCGTCGGTCATTACGGTTTCGATGAAACCTGGTGCCACTGCATTGCACGTGATGCCGCGTGATCCCAGCTCCTTGGCAGTGGACTTCGTCAGGGCAATGAGCCCGCCCTTGCTCGCCGAATAGTTGGCCTGACCTCGGTTGCCGACGATGCCCATCACGGAAGCCATGTTCACGATTCGCCCGAACCGCCGCCGCATCATGATCTTCGCCGCCGCGCGCGTACACAGGAAGGCTCCCTTCAGATTCACATCGAGAACCGCATCCCAGGCGTCCTCGGACATGCGGACGAGCAGGTCATCGCGTGTGATCCCGGCGTTGTTGACCAGCACATCAACGCGTCCCCACTCTTTCATGACTCCGTCAAACAACGTCTGGACGGCATCAGCATCGGCGACGCTCCCGGGGAAAGCCAGTGTCTTCACGCCCGTCGCTTCTGCGACTTCGCGCGCAACGGCGTCAGCGTTCTCGGCAACAACGTCGCTGAGCGCCACATTGACTCCGGTTCGAGCGAGCGCGAGCGCAATGGATCGTCCGATTCCGCGGCCTGCTCGGCCTGCGCCCGTGACGATGGCGCATTTCGTTTCGATGGCTTCGTTGGTACTCAAGTATATATCCTCCCGTCTTGCCGCGACCTATGCGTCAGCGCTCGGTCCGGACCCGGCAAGCGCTCGCACAGCCTGATCCAGAGTCGTCTCATCTTCGACGCTCACAACCTGAACGGATGGGCATGTTCGCCTCAGCAGGCCGGCAAGAACACTGCCCGATCCCAACTCGAGTGCGAGCTCCATGCCGTCTTTGCACAGGAGGCGCATCGAGTCCTCCCAGCGAACTGCGCCGCTCACCTGCATCGTCAGGTACGGCGCAACATCCTGGCCCGAGCTGCAATACTCTGCCGCGACGTTCACCACGACCGGCGGCTCGGGATTCCCGATCACTGCCTCACGCAACGCGCTGTACAGGGCGTCACCGGCGGGGGCCATCAGCGGCGAATGGAACCCTCCCGAAACAGGCAGGCGCACAATCCGCTTCGCCCCGGCGTCGCGCAGCAGCGATGACGCCTCGGCGACAGCGGCCTCCTCCCCAGACACAACGATCTGCCCGGGGCAGTTGAGGTTGGCAATGCCAACGACTCCTTTGGCCCGTGCGCGGTCGCAGCAAGCCTGTACGAGATCGGCATCAAGACCGAGCACCGCGGCCATCGCGCCCGGCCTCTCAGAGGCCGCCTCGTGCATCAGCTCGGCTCGCCGCTGCACCAGCCGGAGTCCGACCTCGAACGTGAACGCCGATGCGGCATACAGGGCCGCATACTCACCCACGCTATGACCGGCCACCGCGAAGGGTTTGACGGCTACGCGCTCGCGGAGGGCTTCCAACGCCGCACAGGAAGCGGCGAACAACGCGGGTTGAGTATAGCGCGTTTCGGACAGCTTCTCAGAGGGACCTTCGTCACACAGTCGCGCGAGATCGTAACCCAGCGTCTCTGACGCAGCCGCATATAGGCCGGCAGCTCGGCTCGATATGCGGCGAAAGTCCGAGCCCATGCCCAGCTTCTGAGAGCCCTGCCCGGGGAACAGCAATGCGTATCGCATCAGCTAAGCGCCCTCTCCGCACGGCCGCCACCAGCGCACGACATTCGCGCCCCAGGTCAGTCCGGCGCCGAACCCCACGAACACGAGCACATCATCGTTCCCGACGCGGCCAAGCTTTACAGCTTCGCAGAGCGCGATTGGAACAGAGGCGGCCGAGGTGTTGCCGTATCGGTCCACGTTGGTGAACACCCGCTCGTCGGGAAGTCGCATGCGTTCGGCAGCGGCCCGAATGATGCGTATGTTGGCCTGGTGCGGTATGAACAGGCTGACATCGTCGGCGGTCAGTCCTGAGCGTTCCAGCGCACGCCGGCATGCCTCCCCCATGATGCGGACCGCGAATCGGAACACCTCATGCCCGTGCATCATGAGTTTGTCCTTGCGCTCGCGCAGCAGGTCCGGCGTCAGAGGCATGCGCGTTCCACCTGCAGGAACCAGTAGACTCCCGAAACGCGAGCCGTCGGCCCCCATGGCAGATCCGAGCAAGCCGTAGCCGTCCGGAACCGGGCCAAGCGCCACCGCGCCGGCGCCATCGCCGAATAACACGCAGGTAGCGCGATCGGACCAGTCCACATGCCTGCTGAGCGTGTCAGCCCCGACAACGAGGGCATTCCGGATCGCCCCGGTCTGGATGAGGGCGCCCGCCATCTGCAGGCCGTAGACGAACCCGGCGCACGCCGCGGAAATGTCGAGCGCCTGGGCCCCATGGGCACCGATCCGATCCTGTACCAAGCACGCCGTGGCAGGCCACAGGTGGTCGCCGGAAGTCGTGGCGCAGAGCACCAGCTCGATCTCGTCCGGCGCAATGCCTGCGTCGTCCAGCGCCTGTCGGCACGCCTCGGTGGCCAGATCCGAGGTGAACTCGTTGGGACCGGCGATTCTCCGCTCGCGGATGCCGGTGCGACTGACGATCCACTCATTCGACGTATCGAGAGTCCGTTCGAGGTCCGCGTTCGTGACGGTTCGTTCAGGCACGGCCATGCCGACGCCGAGGATCCCTGCCCCGACCATGCCGTTCGCCACATTCCGATTGGCCGTCACTGATCGTCGCTCACGCGCCGAGCGCGGAGGTCTTCAGCTGCTCGCGTCAGTTCCGGCACCAGGTTCCGCCCAATGGACTCTGCGGCCACGCGCACCGCGTTCGACACCGCCACCCAATCGGACTTGCCGTGTCCCACGATGCACACTCCGTTGACGCCGAGAAGCGGTGCCCCACCGAACTCCCTGTAGTCCAGACGCGACCGAAGGCGCGACATGGCCGGACGCAACGGCAGCAATGCCAACCTCATCCACGGGTGCCGCGTGAGCTCCTCACGGAGCAAGGTCATCACCATCTCAACGACGCCCTCGGCGCCCTTGAGAAGCACATTGCCGTCGAACCCGTCGCACACCACCACATCGGCCTTGCCACGAAAGGCGTCGCCCGCTTCAATGTTGCCCGCGAACTCGGGCACATGACGCTTCAGCAGGGCGTGCGCCCGCTTCGTAAGGTCATTGCCCTTGCTCGGTTCTTCGCCGTTTGACAGCAGCGCAACCCTGGGATCCGAGCGATGTAAGACCCTGCGGCAATACACCAGGCCCATTACGGCGAACTCAACGAGCTGCTGCGGCGCCCCGTCAACCGTTGCCCCCATATCAAGCATAACGACAGGCTTGTCCATTGTCGGCAGAACAGCCGCAATGGCCGGGCGTGATATGCCGGCAATGGGCCGCAGGTGGAATAAGGCGGCGGCCATTGCTGCGCCCGTATTGCCGATGGAGATGAACCCATCCGCCTCGCCCTCTTTCACGAGACAAGCCGCAACCGAAACCGAAGCATCGGGCTTGCCCCGGATCGCCTCGCTGGGCCGATCATGCATCGTCACCGTCTGCGAGGCGTGCTGAATGCGGACCGAGGGCGGCGCTGGGCCAACGAGGGCCAAGCATTGCTCAAGCTGACCGGTCTCGCCCACCAGAATGAGCGATACCCGTCCCTCAAGGGCGCGTGCCGCATTGACGGTGCCCCGGACGACTTCCGCAGGCCCCTCATCTCCGCCCATCGCGTCTATGGCAATGCGTGGAGGCGCGACTGTCATTCGGTCATCGGACGGCTACTCCGCCTTGCCGCCCTTCTTCTTGATCTCAATGACCATCCGCCCGTTGTAGTATCCGCAAGACGGGCATGCGTGATGCGGGCGCCGGGGCTTGCGGCACTTCGGGCACTCGCCCACCACAGGCGTCCGGAGTTTGTAGTGCGTGCGGCGCAACCGCGTCCGCATATTCGAATGACGACGTTTTGGTAGGGGCATCTAGACCTCTCCGCCTTCCTTGTCTTCTTTGGTATGCGCTATTGCCGCTCTGCGCGGCCATCCAACAACCGACCAAGGGCCGCGAGACGCGGATCAGCGTGTTCGGACCGACATGCGCAAGGTCCCATATTGAGGTCCTGCCCGCATGTCCGGCACAATCCTGCGCAATCGGGCCTGTGCAATGGCTGCAACGGCAGGGCCACCGACAGCGTCTGCCGAAGCAACTCGGTCAGATCCAGCAACGGCCCGGCGAACAAGCGCCCGGACGCAATGTTCTCTTCTTCGTCAACCACAACGTCATGGCGGTGGCCCGCGCCTCCGGCCGTTCGATGAACCAGCGGGTACTGCTCGTCTATCTCAACCTCGAGCGTCTCGTCCATTGGCGTCAGGCATCGGCTGCATACCATCGCAACTCGTGTCGCAACCTGTCCGGTCACGAGCAGCGCGCTGCCGGCATTGACGAAGCACAGGTCGCCCTCGATCGGCGCCGTACACGCCAGATCACCATCCTCGATTGGCGGCTCCAGTATGTCACAGGTGCGTCGGACCCCAACGCGTGCCAGTATTTCAGATAGGTCTAGCTGCATGGCATGCCGCCCTTCAGAGACCGTCTCCGTCGCGCGCCTGGTCGAGGGCTTCGCGGCCTCGCCTGACGGTGGCGAGGGCATTGGACAGTACCCCTTCCAGGTTCGCGAGCACATCGCGAGCGTAATCCTGTGCGCCGCACCGCACCTTTGTGGCGTAATCCTCGGCCTCGGACTGCACCTTTCGGGCATAGTCCTCGGCCTCCGCCTGAATGCCTTCCGCCTGACCGTTTGCGTTATGTACGATCTCGCGAGCCTGGGCTTCTGCCATGCGGCATATCTCGCTATGCTCGACGAGACGCCCGGCTTCCTCGCGCGCGTCCCTGACAATGCCGTCCGCCTGAGAGCGTCCCTCACTCACGATTCGTTCGGCTTCCGCGCGGGCGCGGTCAATCTCCGCCTTAGCGTTGTTCTTCGCTTCGCCGACGATCTTCTCAGTGTCGCGCGTAAGTCTCCGGGCGCGCTTCATGTCTTCAGGCAGGTTCGCCCTGATCTTCAGCACCAGGTGGCCGAAGCGCTCATGGTTGAACCCGACCAGCACGTTGCCGGGAAGCTTCCTTGCCTTATCCGGCAGCTCGAGCAGCTCGTTCAGGATGCCGTAGACGTCAACCTGCTCGGCTTCACCGATCTGGTATCGCCCCGACAGCGGCAACGGACGCCTGCCGGCTTCGGCTTGGTCGCTATGCTCGCTGCTCGAGCTTTTGTCGGAGTTGCTGTCGTACACCGTCCGGAACCAGTCCTTCCACCGACCCGCCCAGTCGGGCGATCTCTTTGACAATACTTGAGCTCAGGAAGGAGTAGTCCGCCCTCGTCGGCATAAAGACGGTCTCAACTTCAGGAGCCAAACATCTATTCGTATGCGCCATCTGCAGTTCGTACTCGAAGTCCGACACGGCCCGCAGACCGCGCACGATCGCTCGGGCCGAAATGGCGCGAGCATATTCGGCGAGCAACCCCTCGAACCACCCAATGGTCACGTTCGGCAGGTGGCTGCAGGCCTCCGAAAGCATAGCAACCCGTTCATCCCTCGTGAACGTCGGACGTTTCGCGCTATTGTCGGCAACGGCCACATGGACCGCTCGGAAGAGCCGCGATGCGCGCTCGATTACGTCTACATGCCCGTTCGTAACCGGATCGAAACTGCCCGGCACAATGGCAACACAAGCAAACATGACCGTCAGCTTACCTTCGCAAGGTTCAATGATGCGATCCGCGCCGCGACTTCCCGGCTCAGCGCCTCATTCTCCGGACGCGTAAGCTGAGGGTCCGTCGTCACAAGCTCCGTGGCCGCCTTCCGCGTTTCGATGAGCACCTGTTCGTCCCGCAGCAGGTCCGCAAAGTGAAACTCCGGAATTCCGCTCTGGCGAGTGCCAAAACACTCCCCGGGTCCGCGCAGCCGCAGGTCTTCCTCGGCAATCCGGAAGCCGTCGGTCGTCTCCGTCATCACCTGCAGCCTGCGAACCCCCGCCTCGGTCTTGGGGTCCGCGATCAATACACAGTATGACGCAAACTGCCCGCGTCCGACGCGCCCACGGAGTTGATGAAGCTGTGCGAGGCCGAACCGATCCGCATTCTCAACAACCATGACCGAGGCATTGGGAACATCGATTCCAACCTCAATGACGGTGGTGCTCACCAGCACATCCAGCTCGCCCGCTTTGAAGGCTTGCATGCACGCATCCTTGGCCTCAGCCGGCATCTGGCCATGCAGAAGACCAACGCGATACCCGGGGAGCATCTCGCGGCTGATGCGCTCGGCGTGCTGCGTCGCTGCGGCAGCCTCAAGACGCTCCGACTCTTCCACTAGCGGGCACACCACGTATGCCTGACGCCCCTGATCCAGCAGTCGAGCTACGCCGCGATACACGGACTCGGCTTGCTCCGGCCGTTTCCAATGGGTCTTGATCTGCCGTCGCCCCGGGGGCATCTGCTTGAGGACAGTGACATCGAGGTCCCCGTACAGCGTCAAGGTCAGCGTCCGCGGTATCGGCGTCGCACTCATCACCAACACATGGGGAGCGACGCCCTTGGCCTGCAGCGCCTTTCGCTGGAGCACGCCGAATCGGTGCTGTTCATCAATGATCACAAGCCCGAGTGACCGGAAGGAGACATCGTCTTCGATCAGTGCATGGGTGCCGACGACAACGCGAGCCTCGCCCGACGCGATCCTCTCGCGCAATGACGACCTCGCTCGACCTGACAATGAACCGGTGGCGAGCTCGACCGTCAAGCCGACCTTGCGCAGCCATGCGCCCAGCACAGATGCCTGCTGCTGCGCCAATATCTCCGTTGGAGCCATTACGGCAGCTTGATGCCCGCTCCGAACGATGAGCGCGATTGCGGCGACGGAGACGGCCGTCTTTCCGGAGCCGACATCGCCGTGCAAGAGGCGGTTCATCTGACGGCCCGAAGCCAGGTCGTCGGCGATCTCCCTGATCGCGCTCACCTGATCGGCGGTTGGGCTGAATGGCAGGACCCTGCGCATCATGTCGGCCAGATCCTCATCCGACACGGCGGCTACGGACGCACCCGACGCGCTCGCTCGGTCGGCGCGCCGCATCGCGAGGCCAACCTGAAGCAGGAAGAACTCGTCGAACACCAGACGTCGCCGCGCCTCGTCGGCTGCCTCCTGCGTTTCCGGTAAATGGACGTCTCTGTATGCACGCGCGAGGCTCACAAGGCCGTAACGCTCCTGCAGCGCCTGCGGTAGCGGGTCGTTGATCAAACCGCCATGGCTGTCAAGCGCTGCGGCCACCGCACTGCGAACCCAGCGCTGCGTCAGCCCCTCGGCCAGCGGGTAGACAGGAACCACACGCCCCGCGGAAAGACCCTCTTCGCCTGGCTCGATCTCCTCCCATTCCGGATGCTCGAATGCCGGCCCGGTAAGCTGGAACCGCGCCACACCGTACACGACCACGGCTCGGCGCTTGACCATGAGCTGCTGAAAACGCTTCAAGAGATAGGGCTGGCGGAAGAAGACCAGTTCGGCTCGTCCGGTGCCGTCGCCGATCACAACGCGGGTGAGCTGCATGCCCTTCCGCCTTGTATTGACGACTTCGGCGGCGAGGATCGTGCCGCGAGTGACTACGGGCTTTCCCGGCTCAAGGTCGCCGATGTTTCGAATCGCCGTCCGATCCTCGTAACGCCGCGGGATGTGCCTCAGCAGATCCCACACCGTTCGGATGCCGACGCGTTCCAGCCTTTCTGCCCCCCGCGGACCAACGCCGCGGATATACTGGACCGAGTCGTCAAGTGATCGCATTATGGCTGGACCCTAGCAGAACGTCGCCCTGGTGACAGGCGCGCAAGACCGTTGCGGGCGAACCATGCGCTCCGCATCGTGCGCGAGTATAGCAACGGCCATCATGCTTGTCAATGAGCGATCGGCCGCCGCCCGGCGGCCACAAAAACGGGACGGCATCCAATGCCGTCCGGCGACCACAATGGTACCTTCACGGACCCCGGGGAGTCAAACCGACTGCCGCCCCCCGATCGTACGGTGCGTCTCGAGGCTGCCGAGCGGGTATACTGTGATGGATGATCCGGCGCGAACCGGCCCAACGTATACTCCATGCCTGAATCCACCGACAACCCCGAAATCGCACCAGACACTCAAGACGCACAGGAACAAGGGCTGCTGCAGGTCGCCATCGAGGATGAGCTGCGGCGGTCCTATCTCGGCTATGCGGTCTCCACGCTGATCGCCCGGGCCCTTCCGGATGCTCGCGACGGCCTGAAGCCGGTGCAGCGCCGCATCCTGATGGCGATGCACGACCTGAACCTGGCGCCAGGCTCCCAGCACAGGAAGTCCGCCAAGATCTGCGGCGACACGTCGGGCAACTACCATCCCCACGGCGAGGCGGTCATCTACCCGACGATGGTGCGAATGGCGCAGGATTTCAGCCTGCGCTACCCGCTGGTGGACGGTCAGGGCAACTTCGGCAGCATTGACGGCGATCCGCCGGCCGCCATGCGGTACACCGAGGCGCGGATGGCGGTATTCGCCACCGAGATGCTGGCCGACCTCGACCGCGATACCGTCGAGTGGATGGCGAACTACGACCAGACACGCGAAGAGCCAGCCGTCCTTCCTTCGCGCTTCCCGAACCTGTTGTGCAACGGCAGCGAAGGTATCGCCGTCGGCATGACGACCAAGATTCCGCCCCACAACCTCCGTGAGGTCTGCGACGCGTGCATCTACGCCGTAGACAACCCTGAGGCGACGGCGGCCGAGCTTCAGCAGTTCATCAAGGGACCTGACTTCCCCACCGCCGGAATCATCCTTGGCACTCGCGGCATTCAGGAGGCGTATGCCACCGGACGCGGTCGCGTTGTTGTGCAGGCGAACGTACAGATCGAGCCCATGGACGGCGGCCGCAACGCCATCGTCATCACGGAGCTGCCGTACCAGGTCAACAAGGAAAGTCTCCAGCGCGACATCGCCGATCTCGTGAAGCAGCGCAAGGTGGACGGAATCACCGACATTCAGGACTTCACGGACCGGCACGGCATCCGCGTCGTCATCACGATTCGGCGTGACAAGCCTCCGCGTCAAGTGCTCAACTACCTGCTGAAGCACACGGCGCTCCGGACCACCTTCGGCGTGATACTGCTGGCCCTGGTGGACAAGCAGCCGAAGCTGCTCACGCTACCGGACCTCGTACAGGTCTACGTCAACCATCGCCGCGAGATCGTATATAGGCGGACCCTGTATGAGCTCGGCCGCGCCAAGGCTCGCGCCCACATCCTTGAGGGGCTGCAGATCGCGCTCGACGCGATTGACGAGATCATCCGGATCATCCGCGCTTCGGCAGATGACCCATCGGCGCGCAATGCGCTCATGGAGCGGTTTGGCCTGACGCAGCTGCAAGCCACCGCGATCCTCGAGATGCAGCTTCGGCAGCTCAACCGACTGAACCGCAACCGCATAGAGGACGAGTACCGGCAGAGGCTCAAAGAGATCGCCGGCTACGAAGATATCCTCATCAACCCCGAGCGCGTCAGCGCCATCGTCAAGGGTGAGCTGAAGGCGCTCCGCGACAAGCACGGGGATGAACGGCGGACGCGCATCGTGCCGACCGAGCCCGACGAGATCGGGGAAGAGGACCTGATCCCCGAAGAGGACATGCTCGTCACCGTCACCCGTGACGGATACGTCAAACGCGTTCCGATGGACTCGTATCGGACTCAGCGCCGGGGTGGTCGGGGCATCATTGGCGCCGCTACGAAAGCCGAGGACCGGATCGAGCATCTCTTCGTCGCCAACACGCACGACTACATCCTCTTCTTCACCGACCGAGGCCGCGTATACAAGCTCAAAGCGTATGAAGTACCCCAGACGACCCGCACGGCTATGGGGACGGCCATCGTCAACCTGATCAATATCGAACCGGGCGACATCGTGACCGCTACGGTACCGGTCAAGGATCTCCAGTCGGCCACAGGGTTCATGCTCATGGCTACTCGGAACGGCGAAGTCAAGCGTGTTGACGTGCGCGACTTCGCGAATCTGAGGGCGAACGGCTTGATCTGCTTCGATCTGGAGCCGGACGACGAGCTGCGCTGGGTTATGTTCACCGACGGTTCGCGCGAGTGCATCATGGTGACCCAGGGCGGCAAGTCCATCCGTTTCCGTGAGTCCGATGTTCCGGTGCGCGGCAGACCTGCGGGCGGAGTTCGCGGCATCGAGATGCGCGACGAAACCGGACAGATCGCTGATCGCGTGGTAGCCGTAGACGTGGTTGACGACGCCAAGCAGCTCCTCGTGGTCGGCGATCGTGGGGTCGGCAAGCGCTCGGCGCTTCAGCTATACCGCCGACAAGCCCGGGGCGGCCGTGGCCTGATCACGATGGACATTACCGAGAAAACCGGCCATGTGGTTGCAGCGACTGTGGTGGACGACAACGACAGGCTGATGATCATCACGCAGAACGGGATCACCATTCGAGTGCCCGTCTCCGGCATTCGGTCGGCAGGCCGAAGCACTCAGGGCGTCCGATTGATCAGTCTCGAAGCGGGTGACCGTGTTGCCACCATCGAACGTCTCAGGTCGTTGGAGGATGAAGAGGAAAGCGGCGCGCCCGCCGGGTCCGCGCCGCCTTCAAACGAAGACAAAGCCTCGAGCGAGTCCAGCAACTAAGCAGCCGGATCCGAGTCTCTCCAGCCGGTCTTGCGATGCGTGCCGTCGCAGAACGGCTTCTCGGCTGAGCGCCCGCGGCGACACAGGGCGATCTTTGCCGACTTCACTGCCACAGGCTTCTCCTCGGCATCGAGCAGTTCAACCGTACCCGTGACGAGGTAGGGTCCGTCCTTGAGGATTTCGATCTTTGGCGTTTCCATTGTAGCCACTCCATTCTCGCGTTGTGGGACCGTTCAGCGGGCAGCGCCAACCTTGATGCGGCGGAACCGGGCCGGTGCCGCACCGTGCGTCATCTGCGCTATCTGCATTGGATCACCCTTGCCGCAGTTCAACACACCGTCCTGCACCCAGTAGCGAGCATCACAGATTGCGTCGCAGCTGCCCCAGAAGTCGGTCGTCATGCTCTGATACGTTACGTTCTTCAGCATCCGAACGATCCGCCCCTTCTTGATCTCCCAGAACGCGTCGCCGCCAAACTGGAAGTTGCAGCGCATCTGGTCAATGGAGAACGAACCGCGACCTTCGATGTAGATGCCGTCGTCGGTGTCCGCGATGAGCTCCTCAAGCGTCAGCGGCTCTCGTCCCGGCATGAGCGAGAGATTGGGGATGCGCACGATCGGAATGCTCCCCCAATGATCGGCTCGACATCCGCCGTTGCTCCTCTCGAGCCCGATCTTGCCCGCCACCTCTCGTCCGGTGCTGTAACCGACAAAGAGGCCGTCTTCGACTATGTGCCATCGTTGTGCGGCAACGCCGTCATCGTCGAATCCATGCGTGGCCAGGCCTGCCTCAAGGGTATTGTCGGCCACGAAACTGACAAGGTCCGAGCCGTACTTGAGGTTCCTGAGCTTGTCGGGAGTCGCGAAGCTGCGCCCGGCGAGGGACTCTTCGTAGCCAAGCGCGCGATCGAGTTCGGTCGCATGGCCCACCGACTCATGGATGGTAAGCGAGAGGTTCTGCGGGTCGAGGATGAGGTCCTTGTAACCCACAGGGCACTCGGGCGCCGAGAGGTGCATCACTGCCTGTTCGGCCACGCGGTCAGCATTCGCGAGCAGATCCTCGGCATTGAGGTTCTCGTATCCGCGGGTCAATGGCGGAGGCATGTAAGAACGCGACCGCGCGTCTCCGTCGCCGACGGCCGTCGCCTGATAGCCCGCAGCGGTCGTCACAACCTCGCTGCTGAGATCGGAGCCGTCGGTGCTCAGGTACAGCCGCTCGTCCTTTCGAAGCGTCATGAATGCCTGGCTCTTCGCGATCCCCTTGTGGCGGCCTAGCCGGTCAGTGATCTGAAGGAGCAAGCCGGCCTTGTCCTGCATCGGCACGTCGAACGCGTCCACCTTGTACGGCGAGCGAAAAGCGAAGGTTCGTGCCGGTTCCGGCACGAGACGCACTCGCTCGCGCAGTGCCGTCGCGGAGGCGCGCGCTATTGCTACGGCCTCGGCTGCGGCGGCCTGCACAGATTCGCGCGACAGATCGCCGGTACCTGCAAAGCCCCAGGCCCCATCGGCAAGCACTCGGACTCCAAGCCCGTAGTCGTCCGTATCGGCGATGGCGCTGATCCTCTGATCCTCGGCGCTCAGGTTCTGCCGCCGATAGCGGACAACGCGGACATCGGCAAAGTCCGCGCCTCGCAAGACCGCCGTATCGAGCGCTATCGCCGCAAGTTGCCTCATTCTGGTTCTCCTGGATCCTTCGATGGTATGTCATTCGGCAAGCCCGTCGGTGACTCCTTCATTTCCGCGGAGGCGGTTCTCTCCCGATGTTGGTGAGCCATTTCGGCCAGCCGGCGCATCGGCGCAGGCATGGGCAGACGGGCAATCTCGCTCCACGTCATCCAGGCTGTCTCGGCGCACTGTATGGGTGACGCCAGCGGCTGGTCCGCATGCCCGAAAACTGCATGCAGCTCAACGCGATAGCGTGTTACGCTGTGGCGGATCGCGCCGAGAGCCTCGGTCATTGTCGCCATGACCCCCGCGACATCGAGTGCGGCTCGTTGGCCAACATTGAGTGTTTCACGGTCGTCTGCGGCCACGGAAACTCCCACAGTCCGCTCCACACTCCATCAGGCCCCCTCCGCACCACCAACACCCTGTCGGAGTGAACCACAATCGCCGCTACACGCTTCAGACGAACGACGGACGGACGGGCCGCGCTCGTGCCGAAGGCCGTTGGGTTGCCCGATCGTGTGCCGAGACACTCGCTTCCGACGGGGCAATCAGAGCAGCGAGCCCGCTCCGCTGTGCAGATGCGCGCGCCCAGCTCGAACAGACCCTGCGCAAAGTCGCCGGACCGTCCCTCGGGAAGCATGGCCTTCGCCCAGTGCGCCAGATGACGGTCGGGCGCATCGGCGGCGCACAGGCGCTGAAGCACCCGGCGCGCGTTGGCGTCAATCGCGATGTGCTCGGCGTTGAACGCGATGGCCGCGATGGCGGCGGCCGTGTAGTCTCCGACGCCGGGCAATGCGCGGAGAAGCCGAACGTACCGGGGCAGGGCTCCTGCATGCCCCTGAACCACAATGCGAGCGGCCTCGTGAAGGCGCCGGGCCCTGCCGTAGTACCCGAGCCCTTCCCAGTAGCGAAGAACCGTCTGAATGTCCGAATTGGCCAGAGCCTCAATGGTCGGGAAGCGCTCCATCCATCGTAGGAAGTACGGCTCGACTGTGCGCACCTGGGTCTGCTGGAGCATGATCTCCGAGACCCACACCGCGTATGGATCGTTACGCATGCTTCTCCATGGCAGGTCGCGTTTGTTGGCAGAAAACCACTCCACAATGGCAAGCCCGATCCGGCGAGCGATCTCGGGCGAGATAGGGGCTGTCGGAATGTCGCGCGTTGACATGATGGAGGTGCGCCGGTATACTACGGACGTTGGCGGGGTGTAGCTCAGTTTGGTAGAGTGCCTGGATGGGGGCCAGGAGGCCAGCGGTTCAAGTCCGCTCACCCCGATGTGCGGAGGAGGCGTCCGATACCGGACGCCTCCTCGCGTTTCTTACCCGTCGTACTCGGACTCATCATCCGTTTCGGGTCTGCCCGATTCGGGAGCGCCTTCGGCGGGTTCGGCGACTGTCACCTCGGGCAAGCCCGACCGCTTGAGGTCGGCGTTCAGTCTCGGCAGGAGCCGGTCAGAGATCATGCGCGCCTCGCCAATGAGCGCTCGCGCGCTCCTCAGGTTCGTCTCAATGTCCTTCCGCCACGCCACGGACGGCTGCTCCGGCATACTCTCGAGCGTCATGAACGCCTGGCTTAGCTGCGATGCCAGAGAGGACGTTGAACGCCCAGGTATTTGCATCACCTGACCGCTGGGACCCAGCGTCTCCATTGGCTCCCCTTGCGTCTGCCGTCCCACCATTCGACCCAGAACGTCCTGCGTCTGACGCTGGAGCGCAGCCAGCCGATCGGCCAATGGCTTCGGGGCTGACTTCATGGCATCGCCGGCCTTGGCCTTCGTGAGTGCGGCATCAACCGCCCTGATCGTTCGCTCTGCCGTCTGCAGCCCCGAGGACACCTCGAGGCATGACCAGCCCAGTTCGTGCAGGTCCCTGGCCTGACGATCGCTCAACTTGATGCGTGGGTCCTGTTCGACGACAAGCCGATGGGAGACGCTCTCGCTGCCGAGCGTCAGCCGAACCGTGTATGTGCCCGGAACGACCCGCGGGCCGGCCGTTGTGGTCCGCGATCTCGCCTGAGTTGTGCGGGAGCCGGTTCTCTGACCGCCCGTCTGTGACACGGTCTGGCGAGGCGACGACGTGCCTGAAGCGCCGACGGGCCGCGCCGCCGGAAGTGTTACGGTCGGGGGATCTCGCCGGAAATCCCAGACGGTCGTGTTGAAGCCTGCAGACGCGAGGTTCAAGCGGCGCGTGCGGACCTCCCTCCCCTTCGCGTCAAGAATGGTCAAGACCGGCGGCGCGTCGGAGGCCGGTTCGGCGGCCAGCCAGTACCGGATCGTCGCACCCGTCGGCGCGCCCGGGGTCACGTAGACACGGTTGCCTGTTGTCGAGCTCATGCCGAACGAGGAGCGATACATAACCGCCGGCCTCGGCGGAAGCAGCGCGATCTTGCCTGTGAGCCCGTTGGAGCGGGCGACCAGATCCGCAATGTCATCCAGGATGTAAATGCCCCGTGCGTGGGTTGCCACGATCAGGTCGTTCTCGCGCGGATGGACCACCACCTCGTCCACGCGCAGCGGCGGAAGCGGTTTCCCGAAACGGTTCCATGTGGATCCACGGTCCACGGACACGTACAGACCGCGATCTGTCCCGGCGAACAGCAGGTTGGGGCACTGGGGATGGTCTCGGACGACATTGATGGTCGAGCCCGTTGGGATCCCCTGGCTGATCCGCCGCCACGTCACCCCGTAGTCCTCGCTGACGAACGCGTACGGCGTGAAGTCGTCGGCGCGGTGGCCGTCAAACGCCGCATACACGCGGCCTTCTGCGTGCGGCGAGGCATGCACCCGTGACACATATGTTCCCTTCGGAACGCCCGGCACGTTCGCGACCACGTTGGTCCAGGTCTTGCCGTCATCCCGCGAGACTTGCAGGTTTCCGTCATCTGTTCCCACATAGATGAGCCCTTCGCGAACCGGCGACTCGGTGAGCGTGACGATCTGGCCAAAGGCGGAACCAAGGTCAGGGAACGGATACGCTCTGCCGCGCGTGACGCCCATAATCTCGAACTGACTCGTGTCCGGATTTGTCGAGAGGTCCTCCGTGCGTCGCCACGTGTCGCCGCGGTCGGCGCTGATGAACAGTCGGTTACCGCCGAGCAGGACCTTGCGAGGGTTGTGTGGCGAGAGCATGAACGGCGTGCACCAGTCCCACCGGTATGGCGGTTCGCCGGGCGCGGGGCGCGGCGTGATGGACCGGCTTGCGCCGGTCGGAACGTGGATCCGGCGCACCGCGCCATTCTGTGACTCGCTGTACGCCGTGTTCGGATCGCTGGGGTCTATGGCGCAGTAGAAGCCGTCGCCGCCGCCGATGTTCTGCCAGTCGGTATGCCGAGGGCCGCCGGACCCCATTCGGCTGGACGGCGCTAGCCACGAGCCGTTGTCCTGCAGCCCACCGGCCACACTGTAGGGCCGCTGCATGTCGAAGGCAACATGGTAGAACTGCGAGAGGGGGATGTTGTTGTAGTGGTCCCACGTCTGCCCCCGGTCGTGCGACCACTGAATGCCGCCGTCACATCCGACCAACATGTGCTTCGAGTTGGCCGGATTGATCCAGATGGCATGGATGTCCGCATGCAGTCTCGCGCCGCTCTCCGTCCCGAAGGTCTTGCCGCCATCCTTGGATCGCATGAACGACACGCCCGCCAGCCAGATGAACTGATCATCGTTCGGATCCACGCGGATCTTGCTGAAGTACATCGGACGCGGGTTGGTGCTGCTCATCTTCGTCCACGAGTCTCCGCCGTCCTCGGAGCGGAACACGCCGCCGTCGCGAGCCTCGACCACCGCGTAGACTATTCGTGGGTCCTTACGGTAGATGTCCAACCCGATGCGGCCCTTGTCGCCTTCGGGCAGTCCCTTGACAAGCCGTGTCCACGTAGCGCCGGCATCGGTCGTTCGGTAGATTCCGCTACCCGAACCGCCGCCAAGGAAACCCCATGCTGCGCGACGTCTCTGGTACATGGCCGCGTACAGCACATCCGGGTTCGAGCGGTTGATGACGATATCCGTGCATCCCGTATCGGCATTGACCTTCAGGACCGCCTTCCACGTCTTGCCGCCGTCCGTCGTCTTGAAGACGCCCCGTTCTTCATTCGGCCCCCAGAGATGCCCCAGCGCCGCCACGTATGCCGTGTTCGGGTCGCGCGGATCAATGACGATCCGTGAGATGTGGTGCGTATCGGCAAGCCCCACATGCTCCCATGTCGCGCCTGCATCGGCGCTTCGGAAAACGCCGCAGCCCCACGACGAGCTCTGCCGGTTATTCGGCTCTCCCGTACCGACCCAGACGACATTGGGATCGGACTGACTTACCGCCACCGCGCCAATGCTCTGGCAGGGCTGATCATCGAAGACGGGACGGAACGTCGTGCCATGGTTCGTGGTCTTCCAAAGGCCCGCAGTCGCCGTGGCGATATACGCCGTTGCCGGATCAGCTTCGACGACCGCCACATCATCAATCCGCCCGCCCATCACCGCAGGGCCAATCGAGCGCCACGGCAGATCGGAGTAAGGTGACGAAGGCTGCCCTTCCGCGCATGAAGTGATCAATGCAAGGACGAGGACAACACCAAACACTCTCATGTCGCACTCCGTCAGGCCGGCGCGTGCGTTGCGTCACGCAGCCGACCTCTGGTATAATCCCTTCGTCAGGGTCGTTAGCTCAGTTGGTAGAGCAGCTGACTCTTAATCAGCGGGCCAAAGGTTCGAGTCCTTTACGACCCATTCGGGCCGTCGCATGGCGCGACGGCCCTCATGATTCATCTTGGCCCATCACGCAGCCGCACTACCTCCCAGCGCGTCGCCGCCGGCTGATCTTGCGTCGGTCGAGGAAGCGACTGCCAACTGTCCGGCTAGCCCGACTTGGCCTTGCGGAACATCTCGAGGCGCGTTCGCATCAGTTCCTTATTCCGTGCCGGAATGTCCGGATTGGCATCACCGATGGGTATGGCCTTGGTCTGGATTTCGATGGCCTGGTCCACGTGCCCGAGTTTATAATGCGCGTAGGCAAGGGCCGTAAGGATGTTCGCGTCGTTATGTTTGGTCAGGTCAGCCGCGCGTTGCGACAGATCGAGCGCTAGTTTGTAGTCGGGCGACTTCAGACCCGGCGTCTCGTCGAGCAAAGACCGAGCCATCAGCCATAGCAGCCCCGACTGGTCCTTCAGCTCGCCGTTCAGTAGCTCTCGGCCGAACGCATAGGCGGCGGGCTCATCGTACTTCATCAGCAGGCTGAACCGAACCAGTACCATGCGCCGCCCATAGTCGGGATATGCCTTGGCGATACGGTCAAGCTCGGCTACAGCGGCCTTGTGCTGGCCGGCCTCGGCCAGTTCATTGAACCGCTTGAACAGGCGATACTCCCGTTCCTCCTGCTCTTTGTCCTTGAGCCATTCGCTTCGGTACTCAGCGAAGTTGAACTTGCCTTCGAGTATCTGGCCGAGGAAGTACTCGAGCATCATCGTGTGCCCGATCCACTGTATCTTGCCGTTGCGACCGATCACGAATGCGACCGGGACCCCTCGCTCTCCGCTGGCCTCGAGCCAGGTCTTTGCCATCGTCCCCTCAGGCCCATCCACGCCAACTGGATAGGGCATCTGGGCGCCCATCTGCTTGACGAACGAAGCGACCGTGGCATAGTGGGCGCCGCCCGCGTTGGCGTTCTTCTCAAACACGGCGATCGCTTTGACGGAAACCTTTGAAGCGTGCATTGTCGCGATCTTGGCAACCGACGGATAGGTCTGCTTGCTCGGGTTGGACCATGAACTGAAGAAGGTGACAACCCCTATCTTGGGCGTGCCACTCTCGGGCTTGGGGGCCCTGATCCACTTGCCGACCTTGATGGGTGGCGCCGGGTCGCCCGGCTTGAGGGATATGCCAATCGCTGGGGTAACGGACGTCAGAAGCGCTATGCCCAGCAGGAGTCTGTAGGTCCGGTGCATGCGGTATCTCCGTTTCTGACTTGCGCGACGACGATGAGCCACGCTCGAAGCAGATTATAGCATCCGTGACAGGCGACTGCCGGGCGGCGTCCGGCCCCCGCCCCAGAACGCAAAAGCCGCAGCTCATCGCTGCGGCCTTCGCCCATGGTGCCGAGGACGGGACTTGAACCCGTATGCCTTGCGGCACACGCCCCTCAAACGTGCGCGTCTGCCAATTCCGCCACCTCGGCCGGTTGCATAGCGCCACGGAGACTCGAACTCCGGCTAACGGGCTGAAAACCCGCCGTCCTAACCGCTAGACGATGGCGCCACAGGTTCCAGATTATAGCCGCGAGGGTTCAGCCGTGTCAACAAGCTTACTTGACTCGACGGGCGCCTCGATAGCGGTTGCTGTAGTAGCCCGAGTTGAGCGAGTCAACGCGCACACGACCGCCGGCAGACGAGGCGTGCACGAACTTGCCGCCTCCCACGTAGATGCCGACATGCGAGATGGATCGGCGCGTTGTCTGGAAGAAGACCAGGTCGCCGGCCTTGAGGTCGCTCTTTGAGACCCTGGTGCCGCGCGAGAACTGAGCGGCGGCGTTATGCGGCAGAGCCACCCCCTTCTGGCCGTACACATATCGGGTGAAGCCCGAGCAATCAAAGCCGCCGCGAGCTGAACCGCCGTACCGATACCGGGTGCCCCGGTAGGCGTAGGCAGTTCGGACAACGTCCGATCCTGCCTTGGGCGCGCTGGGCTCCGGCCGACTGTGGCGGACGAAACGCCCTGAGCGGCGGCCTCCCGAAGAGGCCGTGCGACGCGTACGGCTCGAGGACGCTGTCCGTGTCCGATGGCTGCTGGACGAAGCAGCGCGCTCGCGCCGTTCCGATGCTTCGTTGCGGGCTATCACTTGCTGGGGAGTTAGCCCAACGCGGGACTTCGCGGCCACAAACGAGCCAAGGACCCAACCCGTTGGTCCGTCCAGCAGCTTCACCTTGCACCAATCGCCGGACTTGTCGAGCACCTTGATCGGTGTCGCGTCATCCATGAGCGCAAGGCGCTTGACATCCGTACTGGGCCCCTGGCGCAATGCCACGCGATCCCCCTTGATGCACCTGAGGGCGCCTATGCCTGACGATGCAGAAGAGGCTCGCGCTGCAGCCACGCGCTTTGACTTCGCACCGACGGGCGTCGAGGATGCAGTTCGAGCCGCGGCAGGCGCTGCCGAACCGAGCGTAACGAAATCGGCCTTGACCCACGCGTGCGGAACCGATCCGGTCTTGACCTGCAGCCACTCACCATGACGAGCCGTCACGGTAAGCGGAGCTCCGTGGTCGAGCAGGGTGACACGGACGGCTTCCACCGACGGCCCAATGCGAAGGGATACGCGGTTGCCGTTGATCTTCCCTGACGTCGCCATCGTCGCCGGAATCACCCTGGGCTTCGGCGGATCCGGGATCAGAAGCTTTCGCCCATCAACGAGGATGGCCTCAACGTCAATGCCGTTCGCTGCCGCAATGGCCTGTTTCGAGACACCGTACTTGCGCGCGAGGCCGTCCAGCGTGGTAGTTGGCCCGATGATGACCGTACGAGAAGCTTGGGCGGCCGATGCGCCCGTGAGGATGATTGCTGTGCTCAGTATTGCCGCGACGCTGATGCGCGCCCAGCGAAGTGTGGGGAAGACCATCCAGTCCCTTTCCTTCCGTGGCGTTGCGTCGGCACATCCTGCGACGATTGTGTGCCTTGCCGGTACAACCTTCCATAACGAAGGTTCAGACTGCGCGAGTCTAGCCGAAGCTGCGTCCGGATGTCAACCCCAGCGCCTCGGCCAGACCGCGCGGACGCGACGGCACGATCCTGACGGGCCTACCGACTGCGGCAGAAAGATCTGCGGGCGTTGCGTCGTCGAGAAAGGCCGCGCCTTCGCGCAAGCAGATATCCGGGACGAAGACGACGCCGTCTCCGCCGGACCGACCGAGGGCTGACGCAATATCGCGCGCGGTGAGGAGGCCGGTAGCGCTGATTGAGCCGCCAAACCACTCATTGGCCACTGCCACGCATGAGACCGATACGCCATCAACCGATGAAAATCGAGCGCACATCTCGCTCACCTGGGCGGCTGCCAGGAGGCCTGTTACAGCCACACCGCGCCGCCCATCAGGCACAGAAGCCGGCAGCCTCCTCGTGACAGCCGCAAGCTCGTCTATGAAAAGGCGCGATGTGCCTACCCCATCGTCCAACTGGGGAAACCCCTCGTAATGCGTGCGCCCCGGCACGGAACGTCCGGCGAGGTAGTACCATTCGTCGGACAGCCAAACAAATCGGGTACCCATCGTCTTGAGCGCCGCACGCTGACGCAAACCCATCATCCGCAGCATGTTCGCCGCATAAGGTGCATCGGGCAGCCTCAGATGCGGCAGGCGATCCCTGTACCGCGTCAGTCCAACCGGCACAATCGCCACAGACTGAACGCCGTTGCGAACGCCGGACACGCTCGGGTGTAGGCCGGACAGCTCGCTCAGCGTCTCTTCCAACGCCGGGCCGTCGTTGAGCCCCGGACAGAGGACGATCTGCGCGTGAGCGTCTATCCCGTGCGTCGCGAGCCAGTTCAATCGGGGCATGATCGGCACATCCCCTCTACGACCCAGGAGACGACCACGTAGCTCAGGATCCGTCGCATGAACCGACACGTACAGCGGCGACAGGCGCTGCTCCACGATCCGATCGAACTCCGCGTCGCTCAGGTTAGTGAGCGTGATGTAGTTGCCGTGCACAAACGAGAGCCGATAGTCGTCATCTTTGAGGTACAGCGACCGCCGCATGCCTCGCGGCATTTGATGGATGAAACAGAAGACGCACCGATTGTTGCAGGTGCGAACGCCGTCGGCTAGGAGATCGGCGAACTCGATGCCTGCAGGCTCGCCGTCGGTACACAAGAGACGTACCGCCATCTCGCGCCCGTCGCGCCGCACGCCTATCAGTGATTCATCGCTTGCGGCCAAGAATCGGAACGCGAGCTCATCCGACACGGGCCGGCCGTCCACGGCAAGAATGGCGTCGCCGGGCTCGATTCCGGCCGCGTGGGCCGGACTATCTGGTTCGACGTTGGCGACGATCAGGCCTGCGGCGACCCGATCAGCCATCGCCGTTCGGCTCGGGCGTCTTGCGGTCGGCGTCACCGCTGAGCAGACCGTATACGACCCCATCCACCAGGGCGTGCCAGCTTGCCTCGATCATGTTGGTGGAGACACCCACGGTGGACCATGCCCGCTCCGCGCTCCGCGATTCAACGATGGTGCGCACCCTTGCCGCCGTGCCGTCGCGCACATTCACGACGCGCACCTTGAAATCCGTCAATCGGATGCCCGAGAGAGCAGGATAGAACCGATTCAGCGCCTTGCGCAGGGCCTGATCGAGGGCATGCACAGGGCCGTCCCCTTCCGCAACCGTCAGCCGTTCGACGCCATCCACGCGCAGCTTGACCGTTGCTTCAGTCGTCGGCTCCTGACGTCCCCGCTTCTCAACGATCACCCGGAAACCCAGAACTTCAAACGGGATGCGCAGCTCATGGTTGGCCTCCATGAGCAGAAGATCGAATGAGGCCTCGGCGCCCTCGAACGCATAGCCCTCTTGCTCAAGCTCAGCGATTCGTTTGAGAAGGTGCCGCGCCTCAGGCGACCGCTTGTCGAGGTGCATGGCGCGCCGCGCCGCTTTGCTCGCGATAGTCGCGCCTCCGGACAGCTCCGATACCAGCAACCTGCGCTTGTTGCCAACGAGCTCCGGATCAACGTGTTCGTACGTGGAACGGTGCTTGGTGACCGCATCCACGTGCATTCCCGCCTTATGGGCGAAAGCGCTCCGCCCAACATACGGTTGGCGGGCCAAGGGCGGCACGTTGGCCACTTCATCCACGAACTGCGACAGCGCCGTGAGATGCGCCAGCGCGCCTGGCCTCAGCACTGAGCGCCCCATCTTGCACGCAAGACCCGGCAGGACCGCGCACAGGTTCGCGTTGCCGCATCTCTCACCGTAGCCGTTGATGGTCCCCTGCACGTGGTTCGCCCCGGCGAG
>JBBIQU010000048.1:0-26903 GCA_037442185.1 Chthonomonadales bacterium
TCCTTGGCGTGGAGGATGCGGCGCATGATCTTGCCGCTGCGGGTCTTCGGCAGGTCCGCGGTGAAGATGATGTCATCGGGTCGGAAGACGGGTCCGAGCTTGTTGCCGACGAACTTCTTCAGTTCCGCAGCCAGCGCGTCGTCTGCGTGGTAGCCTTCGCGCACGATCACGAACGCCACGGGCGACTGCCCCTTGACATCGTGGGCCTTGCCGATCACGGCCGATTCGGCGACTGCCGGATGCTCGACGAGAGCGCTCTCGAGCTCCATGGTGCTGATGTTGTGGCCTGCGACGAGCATGATATCGTCAACGCGGCCCATCAGCCAGAAGCACCCGTCCTCGTCTTTGACTGCGCCGTCACCGGTAAGGTACCGACCCGGGAACCTGCTCCAGTAGACCTGCTGGTAGCGCGGATCGTCCTCCCACAATGTGCGCAGCATGCCCGGCCACGGCTTGTTGATCACAAGGTAGCCCTTCTGGCCGGTCGGCATGGGGTTGCCGCTGTCGTCCACAACCTCGGCGTCTATGCCGGGGAACGGTCGTGTCGCCGAGCCGGGCTTCAGGGTCACCAGGCCCGGAAGCGGCGAGATCATGATATGGCCGGTCTCGGTCTGCCACCAGGTATCAACGATCGGAAGCTTGCCCTTGCCAATCACCGTGTGGTACCAGAGCCAGGCTTCGGGATTGATCGGCTCGCCCACCGAGCCCATGAGACGCAGGGTGCTCAGGTCACACGCGTTAGGCAGATCGTCGCCCCACTTCATGAACGTCCGGATGGCGGTCGGCGCCGTGTAGAAGACGGTCACCTTGTGCTTCTCGATCACCCTCCAGAAGCGGTCGCGCCCGGGAGTGTCGGGAGAGCCCTCATACATCACCACCGTCGCACCGTTCGCCAGGGGACCATAGACGATATAACTGTGTCCGGTCACCCAGCCGACATCGGCAGTGCACCAGAACACGTCACTGTCCTTGAGATCGAAGATGATTTTCGAGGTGGCGTAGACGCCCGTCAGGTATCCGCCCGTGGTGTGCTGGATGCCCTTGGGCTTGCCGGTTGAGCCGGAGGTGTACAGGATGAACAGAGTGTCCTCGGCGTCGCAGGCCTCGGGCTCGCACGTCGCTGACGCTTCGGCCATGGCCTCATGCCACCAAACGTCTCGACCGGGCTCCATCGTCACCGGGCACTTCTCCGCGCCGATGCGCTGAACGACCACCATCTTCGTGACGTCGGGCGCATCGAGCACGGCCTCGTCCGACGTCTTCTTGAGGGGCACGACGTTGCCTCTCCTCCAGCCGCCATCAGCCGTAACGAGCAGCTTGGCTCCGGAATCGACAAGGCGCTCGCGCAGAGACTCAACCGAGAACCCGCCGAACACGACCGAATGGGCCGCGCCGATCCGAGTGCACGCGAGCATGGCGATGGGCAGCTCCGGGATCATCGGCAGGTAGATGCCGACGCGGTCGCCCTTCTTTACTCCGAGCGACTTGAGCACGTTGGCGAACTTGCTCACCTCTTCGTAAAGCTCGCCGTAGGTGATCTTCCTCACATCGCCCGGCTCGCCCTCGAAGATGATCGCCACCTTATCCTTGCGCGCGCCCTTGGCGTGACGATCCACGCAGTTGTGGCTGACGTTGATCTTGCCGTCAACGAACCACTTCGCATGCGGCGCTTTCCAGTCGAGCACTTTGGTCCACTTCTGGAACCAGTCGAGCTCTTCCGCGAATGAAGCCCAGAACCCCTCGGGATCCTTCGCCGCGCGCTCGTAGATACCGGGGTCATTGGCGTTGGCCTGTGCGGTGAACGCCGGATCCGGCGGGAACGTGCGACTCTCCGACATAAGGGCTTCAGCTGTCTTGGGTGCTTCTGACATTAGCTAGCTATCCTCCATGGTTGGGGGCACGACGACTGCGCGCCGCACCCCATTGGTCTGTTTGTGTAGCTCCAAAGGCATGCCGCCTGGTCAGGCGGCTGCAGGCACGGCTTTCGCTCTCCAGACATGCAGCGCGATGGCGACTGCGCACGAGATGACGCACAGAACGCCGCACACGGCAAAGGCCCCTGCGTAGCTGCCGGTCAGGTCCTTGGCGGTGTTGGCCGCGTAGATCCCCGCGACTCCCGCCACTCCAAACGATGTGAACACCAGTCCGTAGTTCGCTCCCAGGCTCTTTGCGCCGAACAGGTCAGCGGTTGCCGACGGGAACAGGGCGAAGTTGCCGCCGAAGTTGAACCCGACCAACCCGGCGCCAAGGGCGATTGCGCCTTCCGTGGTCAGGGTCGGCAGGATGAACATCATGAGCGCCTGGAAAGCGAACATCGCCACAAACGTGGCGGTTCTGCCGATGCGGTCCGAGACAAGGCCCCAGACAATGCGGCCGATCGCGTTGAAGATGGCCAGAGACCCGACCGCAAGGGCTCCCTTCTCCATCAGAGCTTCTTTCACATCCGGTCCTACAGCGCCGGCCGCGGCGACAAGCTGCTCACCGGCAAAGCCCTTCGCAACGCCGATGACTGTCAGCCCTGCCAGAGCGCCGCTGAAGAACATCACCCACAACATGTAGAATCCCGGCTTGCGCAGCAACTCGCCGGCTTCGCTCTCGGCGGGCGCCTTGGGCGGCGTGCCCGGAGGGTTGCTGAGCATCAGCGCGCCGAGCAGCACCGCGATCAGGGCGACGAGACCGTGCACCAGGAAGAACGTTCCGATGGTGTGCTCACGCAGGTAGAGGCCGCCTCCGATCGGAAGGTCCTTGTTGCTGTAGATGAACGCCCCGAACCCAAAGCCCGCGACTGCGATTCCCGACACGAGCCCCTTGGCCGTGGGAAACCACTTCACAAGGGCCGCAATCGGGCATACGTAGCCAAAGCCTATCCCTGCTCCGGCTATCAGACCGATCGTAAGGATGAGCAGCGCGATGTTCGGGCCGGTCCCCTTGACCAGATCGAACTGCAGGATCGCGCCCTCCAGCAGGAATGCAGCGCCCAGCAGCACACCGCCGATCAGCGCCGGAAAACGTGGTCCCTTTCGGTCCTGAACCCGGCCTGCATAGACCATGAAAACGGCAAACGAAAGAATCGCCACCGAGAATGCGTACTTCAGCGGGGCTTGGCGCTCGTCATGCCGCTTCTTCGCGTCGGCGTCGGCAATCACCTTAACGCGTTTGGGGACTGCTTGGCCGGATTCGATGAGCTTCGCTTGCTCAGACTGGGAGATGAAATCCTGCGGGTAGAGCTCCTGTTCGAGGGGTTGCCAGAAGATACTGTAACCGTAAACGGTACCGAGGATAAGTTGTACGACGATGGCCCCGATCAGCGCCTTCCAGCGGGCCAAACTGGAAGGCGTGGAAACGGCAGCGTCAGAGGTCATGCATGGCTCCTCTCAACCGGAACTCCCGAGCGGACCACATCCGGGCGAGGATGCCCGGCCCTGATCCGTCTGCGAGATGGATTGCGGGCGTCGTCTTGCGCCTCGCCTTGCATAACGGCTGGGTCTTGCCGGCGCTTCGCTGAGCGCCGACCTATTATACCCGCGGGCGACCCCGAGGTAGGCGTCCTACGTCACCGGAAGGAGGGAGATTGTGACCGATTTCACCGCCTGGGCGGCATATCGAGGCTGTTCCCGCCGCCGTAGGGACCGGACCTTACGCCGCCCTGGGGCTGCCCGTAGCCGGTGCCTCCGCCAGGGTTCGTACCGGGCTGCATGGAGTTTCCGTGAGACATGCCCGAGGGAGCCGTGACGCCTGGCTGCAAGGGCGGAGCGCCGTATGAACCTTGACCGCCGGCGGGCATCTGAGGCTGGCCCGGTTGCGGCCATGCCGTTGTCGCCGGGCCACCCGGACTGACGCCTGCCCCGCCCTGCACGGGCGCCGTCACGCCGCGCCCGGCTCCCTGCCCCCCGACCGCCGGAGTGGTCACGGCTTGACCGTGTTCGCCACGTTGGAGGATCGCCGCGCGTTGTTCCGGCAGCACATCGCGTCCCCATAGCTGGAACAGAATGAACAGCCACGCGAGCCCGCCCACGGCAAGGAGCCAGAGCATCGTCTTCCGATGCGCGTTCGCAACCAGGCCTTTTCCCGCGCAGACCACGCAGGTGATGGCGCCCTTGCCGTCGCACTTCACACAGGCTTCCTGACGACCGTCATCGAGCACCAGCTTGGAGAGACCGGTACCGCCGCACGCGGCGCACTGGATCTTCCCCGCGCCGTCGCACTCAAGGCACGGGATCTCGGGTTTGAGCGTCGCATAGCGACGTGTGCGAGACCAACGAGACAGGTCCTCGCGCAGTTTCGCCTTTACTTCCGCCGCGCCTTCGGTGATCGTCTCCCGCGTTGCGGATCGGTCCGGTAACTTCATGCTGGCACTCCGATAGGCCGACTGTGCGCTTTGGCCTCAGAACGAGAAGACGTTGCCCGGCGGCAGGCCGAAGAGATTCGACCGCATCACCCCGTCGGGCATATTCTTGGCGTGACCGTCGAAATAGAGTACGTTGAACTGATTGTTGTGCGCCCACCAGCCGTCGTAGTAGCAGTAGCATCCCGGATCCGTACACAGTCCCGGAAGAGGCGGGGCGGGATTCACCACGGCATATGAAGTGATGTACCGATAGTCCCACAGCAGAACCGTCTGCGACGCATCGTAGACCTGCGAATCGCTTCTGCCGGCCGCGAAACCGTTGTAGATGTAGCTAAGGCCGGGCTGAGTTGTGTCCGAGTTCTGTGTCCAGCCGCGGTGCGAGCTGCACTTGTAGATTTCGGCGCTGCGCACATATGGGAACACGGCCTGGGCCCAGTTTGTGAACGGACCATTCAGCCAGTTGGGAACGCCGTATGCCGCGTCCATCCAGAACGGACAGTTGCCTTCGATGTACAGGTGTTCCTGCCAGGGGCTCTG
The DNA here is from genome assembly GCA_037442185.1 of Chthonomonadales bacterium. GTDB lineage: Bacteria > Armatimonadota > Chthonomonadetes > Chthonomonadales > CAJBBX01 > JAAYVH01. The sequence goes on from JBBIQU010000048.1 coordinate 4,886, forward strand.
GGAGTCATGGTCCATCGTGTACATCACCATGGCCTTGCCTAGCTGGCTGATATTGGAAATGCACACGATGGCCCGGGCCTTCTCGCGTGCCTGGGCAAACACCGGGAACAGCATGGCAGCCAGTATCCCGATGATCGCGATGACGACCAGCAGCTCAATCAGGGTGAAGCCGTACCTTGGTTTGTCGCGCACTATGGCGTCCTTTCGTTGGCGTCCTCACACTCCATACGTCGGCGCAGGCATCCCGCCTGCTATGTCCCGTAGCGCAGGCATTCGGCTGCCGTGTCCCGTAGCGCAGGCGTCCCGCCTGCCGTGTCCCGTAGCGCAGGCGTCCCGCCTGCCGTGTCCCGTAGCGCAGGCATTCGGCTGCCATGTCTCGTAGCGCAGGCGTCCCGCCTGCATCATCAACTACCGTCTAGCCGTCGTCGCCCTTGTCCTTCTCGGCCGGCTTCGGCGGTATCGGCGGCTCCTCATCCTCGTCCGGCTTCGGCGCCTCGCGCGGCGGCAGTTTGCGAATGATGATGTTCCGATACTCGACGGCCGTATGATCCCCCTGCAGCATGATCGGCCCCGGCGTGCCTTCCTCGGCGTCGAGCGCTCCGCCGGTGGGTCCGTCAATCTCACCGCGGTCTATGATCAGTTCGTCGTTCAGGATTACCGTGACCATCGGCTTCGAGATGATGGCTCCGGATGCGTCCTTGACTGCCTGCATAAAGTGTACGTCAACGGTCTGCCACTCGCCGGCAGGTTTGGCGGCATTCATCTTTGGCGCGATCTTGCTGTAGATGGCGCCCATCATCGAGTTGGTCAGCTCGGTCATTCCGGCCGTGTCGCCAACCTGAATCTCGTAGCGTCCCTGCAAATAGATGCCGCTGTTGCCTCCCTTCGGCACACGGACCTCGACATGCAGCTCGAAGTCCGTGAACTTCTCTTCGCTGACGAGGTCCGTTCCCCGATCCGTATTGGCGAGCACTCCGTCAGTGACCGTCCAGAAGTTCCTGCCGTCGGCGTGCCTGAGCTTCCAACCCTTGAGGTCAGTTCCGTTGAAGAGACGCGTCAGCGGCAACGAGCCGTAGTTCACTGCCGGCTCTTGATTGGCCTTCTTGCCGGAGTCTGCCGGAGGCTTTGGTTTGTCGGCCGGCTTCTGGCTGTCCGATCCCTTCTTCTGCGTTGCGGCCTTGCTGTCGCCCGATTTGGGCTTGGTCTGACTCGACTTACTGCTCTTTGTCGTCTTGCCAGTCTGCTTGGACTTCTGTTGCGTCTTCTTGCCGGATTGCGCCTCGGCCATGCTGCCGCCGACCAGCAGCAAACCAATGACGAGGACAACAGCCATCATACGTTGCATTCGTTCGACCTCCGTTACCGCCGATCACACGTCCCGCGGACGACTTCGGTGCGCTGAAAGGCTGGGCCTGCTTTCTTGTGTTTGACGCTCCGGACGCGACCGGCGTATCGCCGGCGAATCGCCCGTTGCCGGGCTTCGAGCCGCGACGAACACAACCTGTCGTCGCGCATAGTTGATCTGCATACGGAAACGCATCAGCGCATCCGTTCCGATGAGCCCTGTTGAGGCATTGAGACCCGGGATATCATCCAGGGCCGCAAGCACGGGCACATCATTCACTTTCGCCGAGCCGAGGCGGAGTTCCTTCAATCGCGCGGCCGCAACTCGAACGGACCCGCCGCCCGGCAACGCGACACTTCTCTCCTGGCCTGCCGCCAGCTTCAGGACCTGGACGAGAGATCGGGGCACAAGACAACCCCGCACGCCTGTAGCGACAACGGCTGAGAAGTCGGCAGCATTGTTGGCGCGAGCGCGAACCTCGACGCGTCCGCTAGCGATATCGATGGGCACAGCCGCTCCACCTCGCAGCGCAGGCGTCGCGCCTGCATCTGCCAGCGTGAGTCGTTTGCGAGCTGGATCTACCTCGATGCTCACCAGCGAGAGGGCCGAGTTGCCGACCCACGCGTCCGGAACCGGCACGCCATTGGCGGGCGGCGCCGCCGACAACTGAGCGATGGGGTCGGCGATGCAGAGTGGAATGCCGTCAATCACGACGCGCCCCAGCCGAATGCTGTGCCGCCCGCCCAAAGTCCCACGAATGTGCCCGAGCGGCGAAGCAATGATCACTTCGTCCGTTCCGCCCAGTCCGCGCTCCGTTGCCAGACGGTTGGAAACGAGACAGTCGCCGATTGCCGTATCCACAACGGCACGGAACGGGAGCCCGGCTCCCAGCCCGGCTTCGACGGTGAGGGCCCCGGCTTCGATCTCAAAGGGAATCTCCGCCGGCAACGCCGCGCCTGCCGATAGTCGCGGGCCTTGACCCGTGCCGACGACAGTGGCCGCCAGACATACCGTCATGGCAGCGCAAATCAGCGGTCGGGAACTCATTGCGTCGCTCATCGCGTTATTGTAACATCGTGGTCCCGGGGCGTCAAAGCGCGCGAATCGTGTGCGTTGACACCCCGCAGGATGACGGGCTATACTCGTGTGTTGCGGGGCGCCGGCGCGACACGCCCCGCTTTGTTATGGCTCACCCAATCGCACCAAGGAGGGCCCCTGAATGGCTGCTGCCGTAAGCATCCAAGGCCTGACGAAGACCTACCTCGACGTCTGGACGAAGACCGAGATCCGCGCTGTTGACAACCTCTCGCTTGAGGTCGAGGAAGGCGAGGTTTTCGGTTTCCTGGGCCGCAACGGCGCCGGGAAGACCACCACCATCAAGATGCTCCTCGGTCTCATTTTCCCAACACTCGGCTCGGCCAACGTCCTCGGCAAGCCGATCGGCGACATTGGCGTCAAGTCCCAGATCAGCTACCTGCCTGAGGAAGCCTACTTCTATGAAGGCATGACCGGCTGGGATACGATGGACTTCTACGCGCGCCTCTTCCGGATCAGCGAACCGAAGCGGAGTGAACGCATCAAGCAGTGCCTCAACGATGTCTTCCTCGACGAGCAGGCATGGCGCCGCCCCATCCGAGGTTACTCGAAGGGCATGCGTCAGCGCATCGGCATCGCTCAAGCGCTGATCAACGATCCCAAGCTTCTGTTCCTCGATGAGCCGACCTCCGGTCTCGATCCCATCGCCCATGCCGAACTCCGCGAGATCATCGTGAACGTTGGCCGGCAGGGCAAGACGGTATTCCTGAGCTCCCATCAGCTGCCGGACGTTGAACTCACATGTTCGCGTGTCGCGATCATCCATCGCGGAAAACTCCTCACAACAGGGAAGACGCAGGATCTCACGTCCGGTGACATGGTCGAGATCACTTTTTCCGGCGGCGACGGCGCGCTGGTCGAGAAGCTCAAGGCTGCCGGCGCCGACTGCGAGAAGAAGAACGGCGCGTCCCGAATCCCGTCGGTCGCTCCGAGCAAAGTGAACGACATTGTGGACCTCATCCGGGGCGCGAAGGGTTCGGTCACCGCGATTGTGCCGCACCGGCGCACTCTTGAAGAGGTCTTCGTTGACACCGTTATGAAGGCGGGAGCGAACTAACCATGGTTACTCTGGCAATCGCCAAGCAAACGCTGGAGGACATGCTCCGGCGCAAGATCCTTCTGATCCTCCTGATCGTCGCAGTGGCCATGATCGCACTGGGACCGTCCGTCGGGTTCCTGAGCCCGCGCGAAAGCTCCGCGGTTCTCCGCAGTCTGGGCCTTGCGGTCATCCTGCTCGCCGGACTCCTGATCACGGTCCTGACGGGCATTCAGGTGATACCCACCGAGATCGAGCGGCGTACCGTCTACACAGTACTCTCCAAGCCCGTCCAGCGATACGAGTTTGTCCTCGGCAAGTTCCTCGGCGGCTTGTTCACCGTGTTCGTGATGATCGCCTCGATGGGCATCGTGTTCATCGGCGTGCTGAGGTACCAGGAGGGACACTTCGCCACCGAGATGATCCAGGGCATCATGATGACGTTCTTCCAGATGACGCTCCTTGGGGCGCTGGCGATCTTCTTCAGTACATTCGCGACGCCCGTGGTCAACTTCTTCCTGAGCTTCGGCCTGTTCATCGTCGGCAACATGTCGGCGGTGACCGAGTCGCTGCTCAACAACAAGAACGTCGCGACGCGCGTGATCGCCGGTGCAGTTCACTATGCGATCCCGAACTTCGGCAACTTCAACATCCAGAACAAGCTCATCCACCCGCAGGTCGTGATCAAGGACATGAACGTGTTCATCATGCAGAACATCGCATACGCGCTGATCTACTCGGCGGTTCTGCTCCTGCTGGCGATCATTGTCTTCGACCGGCGTGAAGTGTAGCGGAGGCGGGCCATGCAATCGTCCACCCGCCGAAACCTGATACTCCCGCTGTTCGCGCTGACAGTTGTGCTTCAGGTTCGGATTGACCCGACCGTAGCCGACATGAACAAAGGGCGGAAGACGCCGTTCGCGGGTCTTTCGACCGAGTTCATACTCGGCCCGCTCCTTGGCCTGCAGCAGGCCGTCGCCGGCCTGCTCTGGGTCCGCGCCGACGAGTTCTTCCACGAAGGCGACTACGACGCCATCCTGCCCATGGTTCGGATGGTCACGTGGCTCGATCCGCACAACCTCGACGTCTATATCACCGGCGCGTGGCACCTGGCCTACAACTTCACGGACTCGAGCGAACGCTCCGACCGTCGCTACATTCCCGCCGCGCAGAAGCTGCTGGAAGAGGGCGACGCAAACAATCCGGGCGTCTACGACATTGCGTTCGAACTGGGTTGGCAGAACACCGACAAGATCAAGGACTACGAGCGCGCCCACTACTGGTACAAGAAGTGCGCCGAAGAGCGCAAGGGCATGGATGAGCGAGGGGAGCTGACCAAGCCGGTACCCATGTTCGTATGGCACCAGCTCGCCCATTCTCTCGCCCGCCTCGGGCGCATTGACGAGTGCATCGCCGTATGGCGCAAAGCGCTTATGATGAGTAACGAGCTCGTTCGTCAGGACCCGAAGGACTACAGCCGCCGCAATGTCCGCGATAGTGAGCGCCACAATCTCGAGCTAACGCTCAAGCGCAAGTTCTCGCGCTACACGCATGAGATTGATTGGGAACTCGACAGCAAGCGTTCACAGGGCGTTGATCCGGTAACCGGCGAACCCAGGCCACGCGACTCGTATCTCTTCCTCAACACGGCGGAGATCCAGCGCAAGGCCGAGCAGTACCGCCTTGCAGGTGAGCCGGTGCCGCCAATGGCGATCGGTCAGCCGCGTCCGCCCGCGATCGAACCCCGGTGGGAGACTTCCTTCGACGTGCGCCCGACCTTCACGGCAGACAAGGTCCTCGAACTCAAGGGCCGGTTCAACGTCGGTGACGGCGCGCGCGTGACGATCCGGCTCCATGATGAAACATGGAGACCGCCTCAACTCAAGGCGTTCACGTTCGACATCAACCAGGACGTGACCCTGATGCAGGATCAGCACTCGGTCAGGCAGGGAACCTGGGGCCGCAAGATTGACATGAGCAAAGACCCCAAGATGTACAGCTTCAAGGCCCCCCATTACTTTCTGGTGTTTGAGTTCGACCCGCGCGGGACTTCTCCGTTCGTTCACGACCGATTCGGCTGGTCCGGCGAAGGCATGACCGACAAGAAGTATCTCTGGGAGGAGAAAGAGAAGAACCCTCCGAACCGCATCCTGCGCAAGGTCTACCGCATTACGCGCGCTCAGGTGCTGCGCCGAGCGCCGATCACCGAAGCCGACGTGTTTCCCACAGCAAAATACGTCGAGCTCCAGAGGTCTGCCGCCCCGGCAGCCGAGTGACGGCGTCGGAGCGGCATGCTGTGGGGCAGGCTTCGGTCTGCCCCATTTTGTTTGCGATCCTTCTCTCGCCGGTGTCACCGCGCAGGGCCGAATCGCGTACAATGTTACTGTGATCGTGCTAGACGGGGAGCTAGCGGTGCCCTGTACTCGCAATCCGCTCCAGCGAGGTCGAAGCATCTGCTCTCGGGGCGCACGATACTCGGTTCAACCGGCGACTGCGGCGCCGATGGCCGGGCTCCGCGCATCGGCAAGCACCTGAACCGTGTCAGGGCCGGAAGGCAGCAGCACTAAGGGTGACTTCCCGAGTGCCGCGTGACTACCTGGCCGTAGCCGTGTGGCGACGGCTTCCGGGCGACGACGCAACAACAGCAGGTCGCACGATCACATCATCCTCATTGCAGCGAGAAGGCCGCGAACGTGGCATACGTCTCCCTTTACCGCAAGTACCGCTCGCAGAGCTTCAGCGAGTTGATCGGTCAGGAACACATCACGACCGTGCTGCAGAACTCGATTCGCTCCGGACGCATACCGCATGCCTACCTCTTCTGTGGTCCACGGGGATGCGGCAAGACATCTACGGCGCGACTGTTGGCCCGCGCGCTGAACTGCCAGAGCTTCGATGCGCCGACGCCCGATCCGTGCGGAACTTGCAGCTCGTGCGAGCGCATCCGCGAGGGCAACGCCATTGATGTCGTCGAGATGGACGCGGCCTCGGAGACCGGCATAGACGATGTCCGCGAGAAGATCATCGAGAACGCCCGCTATGCGCCCGTCGAGTGCCGCTACAAGGTCTACATCATTGACGAGGTCCATGACCTGTCGCAGAAGGCGTTTGACTCGCTCCTGAAAACGATCGAGGAACCTCCTTCGCACGTCGTGTTCATCCTCGCCACGACCGAAGCGCACAAGGTACCCATGACGATCCGATCGCGGTGCCAACGGCTGGACTTTCGACGCGGCGCGACTGCTGACTTGACGGCCAACCTGAAGCGGGTGCTGGATGCGGAACGCCGCCCATACGATCCGCATGGCCTGTTCGTCCTGTCGCGGGCGGCTGAGGGCTCGTTCCGAGACTCGCTCAGCCTTCTCGAGCAAGTGATGGCGTTCACCGATGGTCCGATCACGCCGGAGGCGGTCCAGCAGGCCATCGGCGCCGTAACGACGGACCTGCTGGACGGAGTGATAGCGGCGATTGCCTCGGACGATCTCAAGAGTGTCTTTGAGGCAGGACGAACTCTCGTTGCGTCCGGCACCGACGCCAGGCAGGCGCTCTCGGCGCTGCAGACACATGTGCGCGACCTGATGGTGGTGGCGTATGCCGGATCCGGCCAGGCTCTCGAAGGCATGCCGGAGGAGCGCCTCACCGTCCTGCAGGACCAGAGTCGCCATTTCACTCCCGAACAGCTTCTTGCCATGCTCGGCGTCCTCGCCGAGGCCGAGCGCGACATCCGATTCACCAACCAGCACCGTCTGGTTCTTGAGCGCGCCCTGTGGCGAATCATGCCGAGCGCGCTCGCAACGCAGGGCATCGGCCAGCCGTACCGAACCGGTTCGCCTTCTGCGCCTCCTCCAGCTCCGGTCCGCGCCGCGCAGGCACCGAAGCCCTCAACGCCGACCACAAAGGAGCCGGCCGTGCCCGAACCGGCCGCGCCAGTGGCCGATTCCACTCCACCGCCAACGCCGTCGGATCGCGGGTCGGAATCAGCATTTGCCACTGAAGTGGATCTCGACGTTCTGCGCCGGCTCTGGCCGCGCGTGAGACAGCGCATCCTGCAGAGCTCACGAGCGGCAGCCGCGGTCTTCGGTTCTGAGGAGGTCGTAAGCCTCAACGGCAAGATCGTCTCTGTTGCCTTTCCGACCGAGTTCGCCCGAGGTCGAGCCGACAAGCCTGATGCGCGCCGGAGGATCGAGGACTTTCTGGCGGAGGAACTGCGCGTTACCGGCTACACGGTGCGCTGCGTGCTGGCAACCCAGGACCCGCCATCGGCCGATTCGCCGGACACGACGTCAGCGCCGGCCGACGGCGCTGCCGAAGGCCTCCTGGAGCGTGTACTTCAGGAGTTCCCCAACGCTAAGCCGGCGGACGACTGATCGTGAACTTTCGCATACCGGGAAGCGGCAACGATCGTGCGTGCCCGGCCAAACACGAACAAGGAGATATCTGAGATGGCGCCACCTTTCGGAGGTCGCAACCCGCTGGGCGGTCTGGGCGACATAAGCAAGCTCATGAAGCAGGCCCAGAAGATGCAGGAGGACATGCTCGCGGCACAGGAGGAGCTGGAAGCCGCGCGCGTTGAGGCTTCATCCGGCGGCGGCGCAGTCACCGCAACCGTCAACGGCAAGGGCAAGCTCACATCCATCGTGATTGACCCTTCGGCCGTGGATCCGGACGACGTCGAGATGCTCCAGGACCTCATCGTGACGGCGGTGTGCGAGGCACAGGACCGGGCCGAGGAGGAAGCCGAGACAAAGATGAAGGGCATCGCAGGATCGGCTGGCCTTCCGCCCGGCCTGCTCTGAAAGCGTGTTTCGGGCCTCCGCCGGAACCGCTCAAGCGCCTGCCGGCGGAGGCGTCCGTCCTTCGTAACGCATCAGTGGGTGATGAGCCCGTGGTACCGAGCCATCCAGTAGGCCAGAAGCCACGCGCCGCCATCCTCCTCTGAGCTCCCGTCGCCGCCGCTGTCGGGCGCGTATGGGTTTCCGTTCCAGCGCATCACCCGCTGCTCGCTCCAGGGCAGCACTCGGTCCATCATAGCTCTGCCGCCGAACGGCAAGACCTTCAGGTTCACGTCGTGCCTGTGGCTGTTCCGGATGCCCCAGTTCAACTGCTCCCATGCCCAGTCCTGAAGACATGCAACGGCTCGCTCCATACGGGCCGGTTCACCAGTGAGGGCAGCATAGGTGACGTTGTACCAGGCCCTGTCCTCATTGCGCAGGCCATCCCATGTGGTTGCCAGGCTGCGAAGCAGGACGGCGCGGCGGTCCGGCGCCTTCTCAAGCATCAGCAGCGGATAGTAGACGCAGTAGGCAAGCTCATCGTCCGAGAAGTTGATGCCCCACCATGGCGCGTTTCGACGGTACAGCAGCGTGTTGATCAGGTAGTGATGGTCGCGAATGAGACGCTCGTATGCGTCGGCGAACCGCGCATCACCGCAGATATGGTGCGCAACCTTGAGATAGCACAGGAGCTCAAGCGAGTTCAGACCACGCTCTTCGACCCATGCCGGATCGAAGTTCAGGTACTGCGGACCGAAAACGCCCCAACGCGTCTTGCGTCCCGTGTGACCGACCAGCGTGAAGTCGTGATTCAGGAGGTTATCGGTGACGGCCCGACATATCCGCGCAATCTCCTTCTTCTCCTCGGCTGTCGCGGCCAGCTCATGGTAGACGTACCAGGCGAAGTAGTGCCCGGCCAGTTCGTCCGACGAAGTGTCGCCCTTACACAGCACTCCAGGATTCGTCGGCGACTCGTACCAGATCTTGTCGGTCTCTCCCGGCACACGCACCGTCTCCTCAGGATCGTAGCCGTCCACCACCTCTCCCTTGCGGATGATCGCGCGTGCGGGGAACCCATCGTAGCCGCTCAAGCGCACGAGGTCGAGGAGAGCGTTGAGGCTCTTGCGCCCGGCGTCGGCCGCGGCGCGCTCCTTGGTCGCCCCGTAGCGGAAGGCCTCTGCTGCCACGTAGATCGCCGTCCAGAGCCCGTCGTTGTCGCTTGCGTCGTGAATGAACCCATCTTCAGGCTTGCCGGGCGCTTTGAGGCGGCATCCCGCAATCCACCCGGAGCGGTTGTGCCGAGCGGCTGTAACTTTCTCGAGGTGCTCGGCCTTCTCAGGGAGGGTCATGGGCCGTTCCTCGATCAGCGCGACTCCGTTGTTGGTGGCGATCCAGGCTCGGTTGCGGGTATCCACGGCAATCGCCGAGACCTTGTTGCCGGGAAGCCACCGCTTGCCCCAGAAGTAACGGAACTGCCCGTTTCGCATCCGCCAGGCGCCCTCGTCGGTTCCTCCCCACAGGTCGCCGTTCGGCGCAAGCGCCAGGCAGTTGAGGATCTGGTACGGCATGCCGTCGGTCCGGTCAATCGGCTGCCACCAATCGGCTCCGTCCGTCAGGTAAGCCCCAAACGTCGTCGCCAGCCACACGTGCCCGCTCGGGTCGGCAATCACCTGGCGTATCGCGAGGTCAATGTTGGGCATCGGCTGATGAGCAACGTACTTTGTCGGCAAGCCTAACGGCGACCACTTACCATCCGTCAGCCGATAGGCGCCGTCGTCCATGACCGCCCACCACTCACCCGAGCGCGTCTGCGCCGCGTTGATGATCGTCTTGCCGACGGGGGCCGCAACAGGAGGCTTGGCCGGCGGCTCAGGGAATGCCTCGCCGCCGCGCACAGCCCGCCAGCGAGATCCGTCGAGCGTCAGAACGCCGCCGGAAGTGCGCACAAAGACCCGGTCGCCGACACAGGCGATTCCTGCGATTGAGCCCGACAGACCGTCCGCCGATGTGTAGCGAACCGCCGCCAGCTGCGGGAATGTGCCCACACGTACCGATCCGGCGGGGAGGTTAACCGGTCCTGCAATTGCGATGAGCGTCATGATCTTGTCCTTTCGCCAATGGCGGCTCGCGCCCAACAGAGCGACGGCAACCGCGCAGTATCTGTGTTCAAGCGTAGTCGGGTCTGACTCGATAGGGCAACGGATCCGTGAAGCCGGCCTGGGCAAAGCCGCGCAGCCTCAGGGCGCACGAATCACACACTCCGCATGCCTCATCAACACACGAATAGCATGACCAGGTCAGATTCAGCGGCGCTTTGAGCCGCATTCCAAGAGCCACGATCTCGGCTTTCGGCAAACGGATCAGCGGCGTGTGGATGCGTATGTCGCCCCGCGCCGTGCCGACGCGCACCAACCGGTTGAACGCCTCGTAGTACTCAGGCCTGCAGTCAGGGTATCCGCTGGAGTCTTCGTACACCGCGCCGATTGCGATGTTCCCGATCCCGCGAGCCTCGGCCCAACTCACTGCAATGGATAGGAAGTGCGCGTTACGAAACGGCACGTAAGACGTCGGGATCGCATCCCGATCGAGGTCGGCACGTTCCACCGGAACCGACGGATCGGTCAGCGACGAGCCGCCGATCGCAGTCAAATAGGCAATGGATGCCTCAAGACGGCGCTCGGAAGGCACCGCGTAATGGTCGGCAATGTCGCGAAACGCGCGAAGCTCGCGATCGGCTGTCCGCTGGCCGTAGCCGACGTGAAGGGCGTACAGCTCGGACCACTGATCGAGCGCCCACGCGCACGATACGCAGCTGTCCAGGCCGCCGGACATGAGCACGATCACTTTCGAACCGCTGTCAGTCGTCACCATTCCCCCATTTCCTTGCGATGCCCGCGCGCGGTCACTTGATGTCCGCCAGCCTGTGCGTTTGCGGAATCACGCGAACCTGGTCAAGGTAACGCCGGCCGACGGCCTGCAGCGCGAGCAACAGCTCCGCCGAGGGCACGCAGTCCGCTCTATCCGTTGGCGTCATGGGTTGCAGCACCAACGTTGCCTCCGGCATGGCGGACGCGACCATCGCCGCGGCCTCGGCCACCTCCTCTGGAGTGGTGCCGGAAGTGACTACGGCTTTGGCCATCGTGGGCGCTCCCACAGACCGGCAGACCCTGAGGAAAGCCCGATGCTCGGCCACGAATGAGCGCATGCCCGTGGCCGACGGCAGCTTGATGTCCATGGAACAGAAGTCCCATGCGCCGCCCAGCGCTTCCAGCCTGTCGGGCAAGGTACCCGCGGTCTCGAGATACACCCGGTAGCCCAGGCGCCTCACGACCGGCAGCCACCATCCGAGAAAGCGGTGCTGAAGCAGAGGTTCCCCGCCCGTGACGGAAACGGAATGCACGCTCGATGGATGGGCCAACTCCTGCAAAGCGTCGGCAAGCACAGTTCCAGATACAGGATTCCTCAGCTCGCGCCTTTCGGCAGGCTCAGGAAGGTAGACGGCCGCAGACGCCGTCAATCGCCGAGCGCGGGGAGAGTCACAGTACACGCAGTCAAGCCCGCACCCCGCCAGTCGCACGAAGGCTTGCCTCTCTCCGACCCAGATACCTTCTCCCTGCACGCTGACGAACAACTCATCGAGATAGCATTCCGTTCGCGGGCTTGCATCCCGCATCGTTCTCGCCAAGACAACCTCCGTCGGCGACGGGCCGGCCGTCGCATATGCTATAATAGCGCAACACTTCACCGAGCATTGCGCGGGCGAATGCTCCGCGCGGCACGATTCGAGTTCTGCGGCCGCCTGTTCGGGGCGGCTTCGGTTTTCTATAGGAGGCCGGTCTGTGAACGATGACTATCTAGACGCCCTGCAGCAGATCGCGCGTGAGAAAGACATCTCCCAGGAAGCGCTGCGCGAGATGATCGAACAGGCGCTCATTACGGCCTACCGGAAGAACTTTGTCGGTTACCCGGGCGAGATTCGCGTCCGCATTGACCCTGACGACAACAGCATTCGCGTCTACCGCACGCGAACCGTCGTGGATGATGAGGTCATGGAGGCGGACGAAATCCACATTGACGAGGCCAAGCTGCTCTTTCCGAACTGCGAGGCCGGCGACACGATCGAGACCGAGGTGAATCAGCCCGCCCTGGCCCGCATTGCGGCGCAGACCGCCAAGCAGGTCGTCGTCCAGCGGCTCAAAGAGGCCGAGCGCGACCGCATCCTTGCCGAATACAGCCAGCGCGTGGGCGAGGTCATCACCGGCCAGGTCCAGCGGCGCGAGTACCGCAACGTGCTGATCAACATCGGCAAGATTGACGGGGTACTTCCGCCTGACCAGCAGGTACCAACCGAGCCCTACCGAATGAACGACCGGATCAAGGTCTACGTCACCGACGTGCGCGCAACGCCGCGCGGGCCGCAGATAACGCTGTCCCGAACGTCGCCCGGCCTGATTCGCCGCCTGTTCGAGCTCGAAGTGCCGGAGATCGCCGACGGCATCGTCACGATCAAGGCTGTGGCGCGCGCACCGGGCGCCCGCTCGAAAATCGCGGTGTTCTCGCGCGACGACAAAGTGGATCCGGTCGGCAGCTGTGTGGGTCACAGAGGCAGCCGGGTCCAGGCGGTTGTGAACGAGCTGTACGACGAGAAGATTGACATCATCCGGTGGTCGCCCGATGCGGCGGCGTTTGTCGGCGAAGCGCTTTCTCCCGCCAAGGTCACCACGGTCCAGCTCAGCGAAGGGGGCAAGGCGGCCCTCGTCATCGTTCCCGATACGCAGCTGTCTCTGGCCATCGGCAAGTGCGGACAGAACGTCAGGCTCGCAGCACGATTGACCGGATGCCGCATTGACATTCGGTCCGAATCGCAGATAGCGCGCGGCAACGAACCGCGAGGCGGCGAGGAATCCGTCTAACCGACGACTGCCGCCGAAACAACGGAGTCCGGCGACAGAGATTAGGAGGCTCCGGGCATGGCCAGAGCCAAGCACACGCCTATCCGCACATGCGTGGCCTGCAGAACCTCAGGCGCGAAGCGTGGGCTAATGCGGATCGTCCGCACGCCGGACGGCGCGGTGGTGCATGATCCGACCGGAAAGGCGGCCGGTCGCGGAGCATATCTCTGCGCAGACCCGGCCTGCATCTCCGTAGCTCAGAAGAAACGCATACTCGACCGGCACCTTCGGCAGAGCGTGCCGGTTGATGTATACGATGCGCTCCGCGCCGCCCTTGTCTCGCAGCGAGATGCGACGACCTCTGCCGATCCGGCGAGCGATTAGGGCAGCTTGACCTCAGCCTCCGCCCGACCCGCACGCTCGCAGCGCACCAGGATCCGGACAGCGCCTCCGGAGCCCCCGCGAATGACGTACTCCAGTTTCGCGCGTTCCTCGGTCGGATCGGCAACCCACCCAATCGCAGAAGGGCTCTTGTAGGCGCGCCCTTCCATATGAGGCAGCTCCTCGCGCACCTTGCCGATCTCCGGCGTCGCCCCTTCGGGCAGGGTGATCTCGACTACGGGCGCGCGCGCAGCCTTGCGCTCCAGGGCCTTCTTCGATCCGTAGGTCGGCAGCCAGCCCTCATTCTCGACAACAAGGCGCAGCCTGCAGACGCCGTTGCCCAGCGAAACGGCCTCCACCCCCTTGATCACGATGCGGGCCGATATCAGCGCGTGCCAGAGCAGCCAGCGCGGGAAGCGGGCGACTTCGGCTTCGAGTCGCTCGTTGGGCGGGTTGCGCCAGCTGTACGCCGAGTCCCAGCCCCCGATCTCGACCGTGCCCAGCTGCGGATGCTCAAAGGGCTTCCACTCGACGAATCCGCGACCTCCGAGAGCTTCGTCGGACCACTTCAGCAGCTTGATGTCATCCTCAACCGGATGCTCCCGGTACCAGTCAATGAACCGGTATCCGCCCTCCGGCTTGTCGGGACCAAAGGCCGCGATCCCTGCTTCGCGCTGGGGACACCAAATCTCCACCGTCCAGCCGTAAGCGCCAAGATGATCGTACAGCCAATCGTCGAAGACGCCGGTGATCACTTCCTTGGGGTGATACCGGAAGTCGTGATACACCGAGATGGCCGGATAGCCGGTTAGCTCCTTGCCCTTCTCGCCGATCGCCTGATAGGTCCATAGGTCCTCGGCGGGGAAGTTCTCGTCGCTCTGCGTGCCGTAGGGCCGGAGCAGGACACCGCTGTACGTATGGAACGATACGCCCCCAATGATGTTCGGATGGCGTGCAATGAACGCGACGGTCGCACGGATTTCCGGTTCGCTTGTCGGAAACGGGCCCGCTCCATGCTGTTCGTTCTCGGGGCGCCAGTGGGCCGGATAGTTGCGATTCAGATCGAGGCCCTCTTTATTGGGCATCAACGAGATCGTCACGCCGTCCCAGTCTTCGATGGTCCCCTCAGGAAGCACACGATAGTAGGTTCCGCCGGTTTCCGTGGGATCGCGACGCACCATCAACCTGGGATCCTGTTCCGAAACCCTCCACGCGCCGTTCGGGTCCGGGATGCGCATGCTCAGGATGCGCCCGTCGCCGTCGAGATCCTCGCGGCGAAGGCCGCTGATCGGCTCCTCGTCGTACGGATATGGACGCACGCTGGATCGGAGCGTCTCGCGTTTCGGCGAGAGGTAGCGCTCCGGTCCGTCGGGATTGAGGCGAGGGATCACATAGAACGCGCGCGTATCCAGACAACGTGTGACATCCGCATCAGTGCCGTACCTTTTGAGCATCCAGTCAAGGAAGTACAGACATGCAGTGCTGGCCGAGACCTCCGTGGCATGGATGTTGCCGTCAACGTACAGCGCCGGTTTGGAATCGGCCGGACCTGTGGCCGCATTGGTGAGGGTCGCGCACCATATGGGCCGCCCCTCGTAGCTGTCACCCACCGACTCGACCTGAACCAAGTCCGGATGGGCTTCCGCCATGGCCTTCAAATGGCGCGTCATATCATCGTACGCGTAGTACACATCGAAGCGCAGACTGTCATCCATTGCTGGTATCTTTCCTGGGGCTTGAATCACGGCGCGGCCGAAACGGTGTCACGGGCCGAACAGGGACGATATGGACAGATTCTGGTTTGCCCGCCGGATCGCTTCGCCGAAGACTTCGGCGACGCTCAGCACCGTGAACTTCGGGCCTAGTTCAGCCCGATCATGCGGCACGGTGTCGGTTACCACTACCTCGACGATCTCGGGCCGCTCCGCGAGCCGCTCTATAGCCTTGCCTGCGAGTACGCCGTGCGTGCAGATGATGCGGATGGAAGGCCTGCATCCGGCGTCCAGCAACGCGTCGCACGCGTCCAGTACGCTCTGACCTGAAGTCACCATGTCCTCGACGATTACGGGAGCGCAGCCGGCCACGTCTCCCGCGAGGCGAAGGCCGTGGCAGCGCTCGCCCTCCGCCTCGGCACGGTAGGCAACGGCCAGAGGAGCCTTGAGGAATCCGGCAACGCGCCGCGCCTTCTTGACGCGCCCCTCGTCCGGCGAAACAACGATCAGGTTGGGAATGCCGATGGCCGCAACGTGCGCCGCCAGAACATTCTCGGCCGTGAGGTGATCCACCGGAATGTTGAAGAACCCCTGTATGGCTCCGGCGTGCAGGTCCATCACCATCAGCCGGTTCGCGCCCGCAGTCACGATCAGGTCGGCAACCAGCTTCGCGGTGATCGGTTCGCGCGGAAGGTCCTTCTTCTCCTGGCGGGCGTAGCCGAAGTAAGGGATCACCGCAGTAAGGCGGCGGACCGAAGCGCGCCTCAGGGCATCGAGGCAGATCATCAGCTCGACAAGGTGGTCGTCAACGGGAGGACACGTCGGCTGGACCACATAGACGTCCGCGCCTCGCACGCTCTCTTCGAACCGAGCGTGGATCTCGCCGTCCGAGAAGTAGCGCACCGTCAGCTTGCCGGTCTCGATCCCGAGATGCTCGACGATCGCCCGAGCCAACGCCGGGTGCGCCGTGCCGCTGAAAACCCTGATCGGCGGGGTCTCCTCGACCCCGCCGCCGCCGTCCTGCCCGCCCACGAACAAATGTACCGTCCTGCGCGCCGCTCACCGGAACCGCAGACGTGCCTGCCTGCGTTGTTCCGCCGGTCCGTGCCAGGCAGCCCCGGAGGCGACGTCCAATATGAGAGAATGCGATGGCCTAGAAACGAATGCCCAGCGCGACCTTGATGGCGTCGGACCGCAACGGCGTTCCGAGGTCGTCGTAGTAGGCGCTAACCCAATCGTAAGCCGCCTCGACGTACACGCGCTCGCCCAGATCGAGTCCGGCCACGAACTGAAGCCCGGGCTTCACCACCTGCCCGCTGTGCCGCGAGTTGATGAAGTACACGCCCGGACCCAACCCGCCGTACAACCGTATCTCCTCGCCCGCAGGGGTGATGGGCCAGAGCACCTTGGCCAGCAGGGGGGTGGCAAAGACGCCGCGTCCCTGAGATTGACGGAAGTCGAAGTCGGCTCCGAAGTGGACCGTACCGTTCGCGGGCTTGTACCGGAAACCCGGATCCACGTCCAGGCCCAGATACCACCATTCGGATGCCGTCTGCGACCTCATCGTGCCATGGACAGGGTAATACGCGCCGATCTTCAGCGAGACCGTCCAGCGCGTATCCGTTTCCTGAGCTACGGCTCTCGGAGCAAGTGTGGTACAGAGGATGGCTAACGTCATAACCGACACGAAGGTGCATGCTCGGCGCATATGCGTTGGAGGACCTCCAGATTCGCTTCGTTTCCGCGACGCCGGCGCGCCGCGCGGCTCAGTATAGCTTCGAGGTGTTCGGTTGTCAACCGATCCGCGCTCTGCTACAATGTGCCGATCCATCGAAGCTCAGGAGTGCCCTCCTTGACCACCGAGACATCGAACCCAGCGCCTGTGCTGCAGATGCGCGGCATCACCAAGACGTACCCGGGCGTGCGCGCCCTCGAAAACGTGGATCTGGAGGTCCGGGCCGGCGAAGTCCACGCCCTTGTGGGCGAGAACGGCGCAGGCAAGTCCACGCTCATGAAGGTGCTTGCCGGCGCGCATCCGAAGGACTCCGGTACGATCGTCCTGAGCGGCCAATCGGTCGAGATGGATTCGCCCCAGAAGGCTATGGACCTCGGCGTCTCCATCATCTATCAAGAGTTCAACCTCGTTCCGTACCTCAACGCGGCCGAGAACATCTATCTTGGCCGCGAGCCGCGTGCAGCGATTCCCGGCTTCGTGGATTTCAAGACGATGTACAGGGAAGCGCAGCAGGTCATTGACAGGCTCGGGGTGCCACTCGACGTTCGGGCGCCCGTGAACAGGCTGTCCGTTGCCCAACAGCAGATGGTTGAAATCGCCAAAGCCACATCGCGCCGCAGCAAGATCATTGTGATGGACGAGCCGTCGGCCACCCTGACGGAACACGAGCTCAAGAGCCTGTTCTCCTTGATCCGCCAGCTCAAGTCAGAAGGGGTCGCGATCATCTACATCTCGCATCGGCTTGAGGAGATATTCGAAATCGCCGATCGGGTGACAGTCCTACGCGACGGAAAGCACATCGCGACCCGTGATGTCGCCGAGCTCACTCGCGAAGACATCATCAAGATGATGGTCGGTCGAGAACTGACCCAAATGATCCCCAAGGTGCCCGCTCCGCTTGGCGACAACGTGCTCGAGGTCAGGCGTCTGAACCGCAAGGGGCTGCTGCACGACATTTCTCTCACGGTCAGGAAAGGCGAGGTTGTGGGTCTCGCCGGTCTCGTCGGCGCCGGTCGAACCGAACTGGCGCGGGCCATCTTCGGAGCCGATCCCATCGATTCCGGTCAGATATTGATCGAGGGCAAGCCGGTGCGCGTTCGGTCGCCTCAAGAGGCGATCAAGCTCGGCATCGGATTGGTCACTGAGGACCGGAAGGGACAGGGGCTGGTCCTCGGCATGGTGGTGCGCGAGAACATCACGCTAGCGAACCTGGGCGCGCTCACGCGGCTCAACTTCATCATGGCGGGGCGCGAGCGTCAGGTCGCCAGGGAATATGTCACCAGCCTGACCGTCAAGACGCCGTCCATCGAACAGACCGTCCAGAAGCTTTCGGGCGGCAACCAGCAGAAAGTGGTCCTCGCCAAGTGGCTGTTCACCCAGTCGAAGCTCCTGATCTTCGACGAGCCCACGCGCGGCATTGACGTCGGAGCCAAGACAGAGATCTACCAGCTGATGAACGACCTTGCCGCCAAGGGCGTAGGCATCCTGATGATATCCTCCGAGTTGCCCGAGGTCCTCGGCATGAGCGATCGTATCCTCGTCATGCATGAGGGCCGCATCGCCGGAGAGCTTCCGGCGTCCGAGGCCACGCAGGAGGGAATCATGCACCTTGCGACAGGCGGCGCTTAGCGCCCTTCGCGCTTCACCCCATCAGAATGGGCTCTGGCCGTCGAGTGCGGTCTCCGGCGCGGCATGCGGTATATTGCCGGCGGCGTCGCCCTCCCACGCAACAGGCGCTTTGAAGAAGGCCCGAGCCGTGTTGCTGTCAATGAGGCATACGGCAACCAGCTCCCAGCCCTTCTCGCCTTCAGCGTTCAGCTTGGATTCGGCGATCGACAGGTCACGGAGCACCATGGTGCGGTACTTCCACTTCCGCATTCTCCAACCTCCCATCGTCACTTGCCAACCGCGGCTTGCCCGCGTCTGCTCGAAGCGCGGCCGTCGGTTGGTCTTGCCGAGCGTCCAGGTCCCATCGTTCAGGCGGCCAAGCGAGTCTGTGCCGTCCGCTCTTCCCGCGCTGCCCGATCACGCACTCTACTTCCGCCTGCCTCGCATCCATTCCTCCAAAGCAAACCGTCCGTGGGCGAATGCCGCGACCGCCGCGTCCATGATGCACTGCACCGAAGTGCGTATGCGCCTTGCCCCCTCCGGAGTGTAGACGTGACTCCGGGCCGATCCTGACCGATCGGAGCGCCAGAGAACCGCCTCATCGTCGGCACGGATGAGCGCGAAGTCCGCTACGACCTCCGCGATGTCGCCAACGCTCTCCGAGCCGTCCTCGGCTTGGAAACTCCCCACCGATGCGGCTCGCACCCGGCTGACAAACACATACCGGGCAGCCACCGCGCGTCCTATTGATGCCGCGGCTCCGGCGTCGGGACCTCCCGCCGACCACAGCCGACCGCTCGTCAGACCCAGTCCGATCATCGCAGATACGACCTCGTCGTTTTCAACCCGTTCGGCCACCGGACCGATTTCGGGCTGAAACAAGACATCAGCCTGCCTCGCCAGTGCCGGCACGGGTATCCGTCGCTCCGAAGCCGTGCCCAGCTTTACCCTCGGCGAATCCAAAGTGTCGGTGTCCGATCCGATCACCACAGCCTCCATCGGCACGGAAGCCGGAATCACGGCCACGCGCACGTCAGCCGCAAACGGCGCTGTGTCTCCCCGCTCGAGGCCTCGCACCAACGCGGCGCAAACCTCGACGGCAGCGTCCGACACGAGATCTTCGTCGGAACGCATGAATCCTGACCTGACCAGACGGGGCGCTGTCCGAGCCTGACCCACCGCATATGCTGGACCCCGCACTTCGCCCGTGCGCGCCATGACGATGTGCGCCACCGCCCGCACCCAAGCCTCACGGAAGAACGCTGTGCGAAGCCCGAACCTGTCCACGGATACCAGCAGGACCGCGTCAGCGCCGTTGGTCTCGGCAAGGTCGCTAGCCGCGGCCAAGTCAATGGTTGGTCCTTGCTGACCGTCGCCCTCCGGAGGCTTCACCGCGGCGTCCGCAGGAACAACACGCAGCCCTCTGAGCTTGCCCAGTTGTTCGCGCAGGGCGACATCCAGTCTGGCGACCGCTGCATCGGCGAGCCGCCGCTCGTCGAGGGGTCTCGCCTTCCCGGCCTCACCCGCAGGTCCGTCACGCAGCGCCAGAGCCGACCGAGTCACGACTAGAGTGCGGACGTAAGCCAGGGGCACCTTCGGCGCCTCAGGAGAAGCCGAACGCACGTCCGCCTGCGTTGACACCGCAAGCAGCGCACACGTATACTCAAGTGATCGTGTCACAAACCGGCTCAACAGGAGCCCAGCCCCCCTTATGGTCCAAGAACTTCGAGAGCTATGGCGGTTCCGCGAACTGCTCTGGCAGTTGGTCCGCCGCGACCTGAAAGTACGCTATAAGAACTCAAGGTTCGGCTTCCTCTGGTCCATAGCCCCGCCCCTCATGCAGGTCGCCTGCATCACTTTCGTGTTCAAGCATGCCGGCTTCGCCTCGAAGTTCCCAAGCTACTCGGCGTATGTTCTGGTCGCCATCATCCCGTGGACATTCTTCCAGACTGCCATACTCGACGCCAGCCAGTCCATCCTGCATATGTACGCCGTCGTCAAGAAGGTCTATCTGCCCCGCGAAGTCGTGCCGCTGAGCAGTACCATCTCCAACTTCATCCACTTCATGCTGTCGTGGGCGATATTCTTCGCCTACCTTGTGTTCTACGTCAAGGCCCCCATCCTGCCGACCATCGTCTGGTTTCCGTACCTCATCGTCGTCCAGCTCATGCTCGTAACCGGACTGGGCCTTCTCGTTTCGTGCCTGAACGTTTTCTACGAAGACATCAAGTACATGGCAGCCGTTCTGCTGAATCTGCTCTTCTTCCTCCTACCGATCATGTACGTGGTCGAACAGGTCTACTACTCGCCGGCCCTCGCAGGTCCCGACCGAGCATGGATGCGGAGCCTCTTCATGCTGAATCCCATGAGCGCACTGATCTCAGGATACAGAAAGTGCCTGCTGCAGCCGCCGCATCCATCGGCCATCGGCGATCGCGCGTCCTTGCCTCTCGATCCCACGGCAATGCTGATCACGGGCGCTGTCTCGTTCGGCATTCTGGCCGCGTGCTACGCGTATTTCAACAGCCGCAAGTGGCAGTTCGTGGAACGACCATGACGACCCGTCCAGTGGACCTTCATGTCGCGCCTGGGACCATGCAAGACAACTCCGAGTTCGCCATCCGAATGGCAGGGTTGAGGAAGTCGTTTGTCGTTCTGCATCAGGCCTACGGCACGGTCAAGACCGCCGCTATCAACGCCCTGCGCCGACGCCCCCGAGAGACCATTGAAGTACTGCGTGGCATTGACCTGGCCATCCCCCGGGGCGAGACGGTGGCTCTTGTGGGCCGCAATGGCTCCGGCAAGTCCACGCTGCTGTCCCTGATTGCGCGCGTCTACCGACCGACCAGCGGCTCCGTCGAGGTTCGCGGGACCGTTGCCCCCCTGCTGGAGCTTGGCGCCGGGTTCCACCCGGACCTGACGGGCATCGAGAACATCGAGCTTTACGGCGCGATCCTCGGGATGCGGAAGGCAGAAGTGCGATCCAAGCTCGACGCCATCGTCGAGTTCGCGTTCGATGCGCCGGACCTCGCCGCGAAGATAGATACGCCTCTCCGCAACTACTCCGAGGGCATGAAGATGCGCCTGGGATTCTCCATCGCCGTCCATACCGACCCGGACATTCTCCTCGTTGACGAAGTGCTGGCCGTCGGCGACGAGGCGTTTCAGGCCAAGTGCTTTCGCCGCATCGAGAAGATACAGGCATCCGGCAAGACTATCGTGTTCGTCTCACATGACATGGCCGTCGTCAGGCGCGCCGCGTCGAGAGTGGTCTGGCTTGCCGATGGCCTCATACGCCTCGACGGCCCTACCGACCAAGTACTGGATGCCTACATAGCCGCCTCTCGACCCGGCACACCACCCGCAACTGAATAGAGCCTTCAGCCTTCGTCCTTCGTCCTTCAACTTTCGTCCTTCGTCCTTCGTCCTTCGTCCTTCAGCC
>JBBIQU010000049.1:0-24120 GCA_037442185.1 Chthonomonadales bacterium
GAGTTCTTTGAGCGACCCCTCGCGCAGCGGGTAAGGAAATCCGCGTACATGGACCGACGTGGCGGGTATGTCGCGGTAGAGCAGCCGCAACAGGGTGGACTTGCCGGCACCCGTTGCGCCAACAACGAAGACGAACTCACCCTTACCGATGTGCAGGGTGAGGTCCCGAAGCGCGCCACGCTCGCCGCCATAGGTGACGTTGACATTGTGAAGCTCGATCATTATGTCGGTGAGCCCCGGCGCATTGAAGCCCAGGGCCGGCCTTCAGCCGCCGCCATTTAACCTTCACCGCGCATAACAAGTCAAGGATGATCGGACCCATTGCGTCTGGTATCCTAATGCATCGTGGAGACGATATCTCAGTTCAGCTGCGCGCCAGTGGCGGCCATCCGCGCTTGTGTTGCGCGTCGGCGGCCGGATCGGTTCCAGATAGTCACCGCACAATGAGAGTTGAGGTGCGCAGGGCACACCCGAAGCGTGTCCGTATTCGACCGATACGGCGCGTTGTCGCTCGACTGCTCGAAACGGAGGGATCAGGGCAGGCGGAAGTCAGCATCCTGCTGACGGATGATGCGACCGTGCGTGAGCTCAACGCGGCGTATAGACGGCAGGACAAGCCCACCGATGTTCTCTCGTTCTCCCTGCGCGAGCGGGGGAGTCGTGAGCCTCGTATAGGGTCCACGCAGCCGGGACCGCCGGTTCTCGGAGACGTTGTTGTCTCTCTGGACACTGCCGAACGTCAGGCCATGGCCCGCTCACTTGACCTCGACTACGAGGTTGCCCATCTGGCCCTACACGGCACGCTTCACCTGCTTGGCTATGACGATGCGACCGAAGAGGGGCTGGCGGTTATGGAGCAGAAGGCCAAGATGATCCTTGCCGACGATCCCGATCATCGGTCGAGAGCTGCCGGCGAAGGGCCAGGAGATCGCAGAAAATGACCGCTCAGTCGCCGCAAACCAGCCTTAAGTATGCCGCCGAGGGGGTCTTGCACTGCTTCCGGACGCAGAGGCACATGCAGCTGCACTTCCTGATGCTTGTGCTCGTCCTTGTCAGCGGGCTAATGCTGGCCCTTGATCCCCGTGACATGGTGTTGCTTCTGTTCGCCATCACACTCGTGATTGCCATGGAGATGGTGAACTCCGCCGTGGAAGCCGTTGTTGATATGGTCGCCGGCTCCTACAGCGCACCGGCGAAGCTTGCGAAGGACGTGGCCGCGGGCGGAGTTCTCATCGCGTCTGCGAACGCAGTGATCAGCGGCGTCGTCATTTTCTTCGGCGCCACGCCACCGCGACTTGACGCTGCGATGAAGGTGGAAGCGCAAACTCCCGATCTGACGGTCGTGCTGGCCGTCGGTGTCCTCGTAATGGCTACGTTGGTCATCATGACGAAGGTGTTGACCGGCCGAGCCAATCCCGACCTGTTGCGTGGCGGCATCGTGAGCGGCCATGCGGCGATCGGGTTTTTCCTCGCTATGACGATCGTGTTCACGAGTGGGGATCGGTTAGTGGGCTTGCTTGCGCTCGCGCTGGCAGGCCTCGTTGCTCAGAGCAGGGTTGACGCCGGCATCCACACCATTCAGCAAGTGGTGTTGGGAGCCGTATTGGCGGTATTCCTGACCGCCTCCGTATACTGGGTGATGCCCCGCGTTCGCGCCTTTCTGATCCGGAGCGCAGCGCAGCAGCCGACGGCGGCGGTGTGCCCTTGCCCGTGGAGCGCCGATCTCGACGGAGGGTTTGTTGGACGAATCAGACTGCGAACCTCAACGTAGGCGCGGGTCAGCATGCCGGCTCGGCACGCTGACCCTGGCCCTCTGCGCTGCGGCTAGCGCATCGGCGCAGACAGGATCGCATGCAACGGGTGTCAGTTCAGGGCGCGTCTGGACGGATATCGTCGTTGTTGTGTTACTTGTGCTGGTGAACGGCCTCTTCGCAATGGCCGAGGCCGCATTCCTAACGGTGCGGCGCACCAGGATCGAGCAGCTCGTCGAGGAGGGGAACCGGTCGGCTCGCTTGGTAGCCGGAATGCTGGCCGAACCGACCAGAACGCTTGCCACAATGCAGGTCGGCATCACCTTCATCGCGCTGTTCACGGGAGGCGCCGCAGCGGATCGCGCGGTGGGACCGTTAAGCGCCTGGCTCAATGGCGTAACGGCCGGTTCCATTGCGCCGATCTACGTCGAGCTGCTTGCCTTTGTTGCGGTCATGGCGGCTGTGACGTTTGTCACCCTGGTACTTGGCGAGATCACCCCGAAAAGCCTCGCGGTCCAGCGAGCCGAGCCCATTGTGCTGGTGGCGGCATACCCGCTGCGGCTTGTGCAGGTGCTTACTGCGCCCGTCGTCACCATCGTCGCGCGTGTATCCGACATGCTCGTGAGGCCATTCGGCGGTCGAGCGAGTTTCCATCCGACGGCCATGAGCCAGGAGGAACTGAAGCTCATGGTGGAGCAGTCGGAGGAGTACGGCGTCATTGAGCCGCAAGAGAAGGAGATGATCCACTCGATCTTCGAGTTCAGTGACACTCCGGTGCGGAGGGTGATGACGCCGCGGCTGGACATAACGGCGGTCTCGGTTGATACGCCGGTTCTGGGCGTGTTGGGCGTCGTCAAGGACTCCGGCCATTCTCGGTTGCCGGTCTACGACGGTGATTTGGACCACATCGTCGGCATCGTCCATGTCAAGGATGCCATTGACCACCTCGTAGACCCATCGGAGCTGGGCGCCGGAGCGCGCATACCGGATCGCGGCATGTTGCAGGCGCGCGAACTCATGCGGCCTGCCTATTTCGTGCCCGAGAGCAAGCGCGTGGACGATCTCCTCGCCGACCTCAGGCGAAACAAGAACCACATTGCGGTCGTCCGCGACGAGTACGGCACCGTTGTGGGGGTGGTGACCATCGAGGACCTCTTGGAAGAGATCGTCGGCGAGATCCAAGACGAGTACGATCTCGAAGACCCAGAAGTCACTCGAGTGGACGCCAATACAATGATTGTTGATGCCCGGATGACCGTGGCGGATTTCAACGAACGCATGGGCACGGAGCTGCCCGTCGAAGACGCCGACACAGTGGGGGGCTTCGTGTTCGGCCTCCTTGGGCACCAGCCTGAGGAGCGCGAGGAGGTCCAGTGGTCGGGCTTCGCCTTTCAGGTGGAAACGACGGACGGAAGGCGCGTGCAGAAGGTACGGGTCACGCGGTTGCCGGAGCCCGTGCCGACGCAGCAGGAAGACGCGCCACCGAAACCGAATGGAGGTCACGAGATCGCGGTATGAGCGATTACAGCGGTACGGGCGCGTCCGGCAATGGCAGGCGGGGATCAGGGGGATCCTGGCGATGGGTGGCGCTCGCAGTGGTTGTGGTCCTGGCCGCCGGCTACGGGTTCTGGCGCTACGTTATCTACCCCACCACGCCTCAGTATGCGCTCAGCGAGTTTCTGGACGCAGCCAGGGATCGCAACTACGAGACCGTGTATGCGCGAC
Source organism: Chthonomonadales bacterium (assembly GCA_037442185.1). Lineage (GTDB taxonomy): Bacteria > Armatimonadota > Chthonomonadetes > Chthonomonadales > CAJBBX01 > JAAYVH01. The sequence continues at coordinate 3,477 of JBBIQU010000049.1, forward strand.
TGCACATCACTGCCCCGCTCAAGCTCGTTGTGCCGTCTGCCAAGGCGCTGGAAACCGTCGCGGAGAACGCCGGCGGCATCATCCCGCGGCTGGTGAGCTATCGCCTGGGCAAGGTCACGCAATCGGGCGACACGGCGAGCATCGCCGCCTTCCTGACAACCGAGGCGGCCGGCGCCGAGGGCGCTCCGGGACAGGCGGATGTAACGGAAGTCACGATCGAGCTTCGCCGGATTGAGGATAGATGGAAGGTGGATGCCGGCTGGGCCATGCGGGAGATGGTCAGGCGCGGCGGAAGCGAGCTTCTACGGTCTCTGTTCCAGTGACGGTTCAGGCTCGGCAGGCGGTTCGGCGGTGAAAGCAGGGGCCGGCTTCGAGTCCGTGAACTCGGCGATCACACGCCAGTGCCCGCCTTTGCGATACAGCACAAGCTGAGCGAGGGTGTCTCCGAAGTCCCGACTGGGGGCCGGTCGAACCACGAAGACGACCGAAGCCGTGTCGCCCCCGATGAACTGAATGCTCGCCTCTTCGAACACTGCAAGCGTGTTTGCGGCGATGCGCTTGCGCACCTCTTCGGTGAGATCGGAGGACTTGCGCCGTCGGATCACCTCAGCCACAACGGCGCGCAGAGACTTCTCGTCTATGAGCCTGCCCGTTCCGTTGCGCACGGAGTACATCGGGAACGCAACGGCGCCGACGCACATGGCCTCATCACCAAGGACCATTCCCGCGTAGTACCGGAATGCCGCCTGCCGGATCTGCTTCTCGTCATTCTCAACTGTGGTCTGGCGCGCGGATGCTCCCAAACACCACAGCCGGCTTCCGGCAGCAACCAAGCAAACTGCGATGATGACCCAAGCCGGCAGCCGCCATCCGGATGGCCGCGGCCACCCGGGGCCCGTGTGCGAGGACGACTCGCTATGGCTAGCCGACGTCATCCGCAAACACCCGTCGCAAGTCGTGCTCAAGGTCCGCCTCAACCAGCGCTATGACGGTATCGCCCAGCTCGAAGCGCGTATCGGGGCCGGGCAGCATCGCCTGTTCGGCGCGGATCACGCACACCAGCAACGCGCCACGGGGCAGGTTAGCGTCCTTGAGACGTCTCTCAAGCACGGGCGAGTCGGATCGTATCTCGATTTCGACGATTTCGAGGTTCCCACGCTGGAGCGCGGCCAACGGAATGACGTCGCCGGTTTGAATCTCCTGCTCGATGAGGTTGTAGATGATCTTGGTCGAGCTGACGGTGGCGTCAACGCCGAGTTGCTTGAACAACGCTTCGTTGCCCGGGTTGTTGACGCGAGCGATTGTTCGAGGAACGTTGAACATGCGCTTCGCCATCTGGCATATGACCAGATTGTCTTCGTCATCCCCGGTCGCTGCCACGACGACATCGGCACGGGCAGTGCCGGCGTCCTCCAACAGCCTGACTTCGCATCCATCGCCCTGAACCGCGATTTCCCCCAGCTCTTCTGCGATGACCTTGTGGACCTGTCGGTCCTTCTCCATGAGCAGAATCTCATGCGACGACGATGCAAGGGCCTTGGCAAGAAAGTAGCCTACGTTGCCTCCCCCGACGATCACTATGTACACGGTCTGGAATCTCCCATTCGTCGCGGCGCGTCAGATGTTCATCGCGATGTAGTCGCGATTGTAATCCTGTCCGATCGCCCACTGGCCGTCCGTCAGGTAATCGCGAATCAGGCCGGAAATGATGGTGGGTGAGCAGATCGTTACGATCCCCATCTGACGATATGCATCGGCCCGGATCGGGTCGTTGATGCGCGTAATGACCTGGGCGACATTGTAAACGTGTTTCGCGATCTGCGCGCTCATTATGTTGCGATTGTCGCCTTCGGTAACCGATACGAATACGTCGCAGCTCTTGATGCCCGCTCGCTCGAGGATGTCACGCTCGAGCCCGTTGCCCACGACGCGCTGGCCGCGGAACTTGCTGCCAAGCCGCCGGAACGCTTCGCCCGTGCGGTCCACTACGGTGACATTGTGCCCATCGTGATACATGCGCCTGGCGAGCGTCGAGCCCACCCTTCCGCATCCGAGAATGATCACGTTCATCTGTTCAGTCCTGTACTCCTATCCGATGAAAGCGTTGCTCCGTTCGTGCCCGAGATGCGCGCGATCAGCACATCGCACGGCGCTTTGCGCAGCATGACCTCGGCGAGCTCGAGCTGTTCCTGACCATCGGGCGCAGACGCCGAGAGGGCGAGCACCACCATCCGTGCCTGAATCTGGCCCAGGAATGAGACCAACCCGCCACGCGTCTCGCGCACACGCTCCAAATGCAAGGCGCACGGTATACCCAGACTGCGCGCGATTTCCGAGCCGCGGGCGGCACGGGCCTGCGCTTCGGCTTCAGCTTCCGGCTGCGGGGCGCTCAAGGGTAGTTGGCGCGGAATGGTAACGAACGCTACCATCCCGACAGGTATGCCGCGGTCACGACCGGCAGCGACCGCCAGTCGCATGCTCGCTTCCGGGTCCGTTCCTTCGACAAGCGGAACGATGACGGCGTCAGGCGGTATGACATCCGAGCAAGAGCTTCCGGTTCGCAGAGACTCACGGGCCTCTTCGACGGACATGGACATCGCGATCTGGGACCGCACTCCCGGGACGGCGGCGAGCACATCACGGACGGACTCCGGCAGATTACAGACCACGATCCGAGCCCCGGCGGACTGGATGTCCTTGACGGCATCGAGGAAGGTTCGGCTTCCGTCTTCGGTTACGTGCGTCAACTCGCCGCCGTCAATCAGGATGCCCTCGGGGTGCTGCTTGAGAAGCACCATCGCCGCCGCCTTGATCGTCGGCCACTGATTGCGTACGAGCGCGCCGGATAGCCTTACGGTGTCGTCCTTGGTGTAGACGATCATGGGAGCAACATCCATGAGGCCGTTCTGTCTTGCTGTGGCGCCGCTGTGGGGATAGATGTTCTTATCATGCTGACATGGCTTGTCGGATCCGTGGCCGACCGCCTATTTTGGCCGGTTGGCCGCCTGCAGGATTCCCGAACCGGCTAACTGTGGAGCCCTGTGATCCGGACCGGCAGAGTATACTTCCGGCATGGTCCATTGTCAAACGGGTTCGGCGTCTCGGTATCCCAGGCGCACTGTCTTGGTTCTGCACCCCGACGATGACGTTGCCGTAGCGCTTGTGCCCATCTCGCAGGGCGACGAAGTTAAGGTTGGCAGCCTTACGGTTGCCGCCCTGACAGATGTGCCGGCCGGGCACAAGATCGCTCTGCGAGCTGTCGAACGCGGTCGTTCGGTTCGCAAGTACGGCGAAGTAATCGGCGAAGCGACGCGCGACATTGCTTCTGGAGACTGGGTTCACACGCACAACCTTGTTGCAGGGGTCGTGCGCAGGCGGGACCTTGCTAACGTCTCGGCGCAGGCGCGTGCGGGTCACGGCGCTGAACGGACCTTCGCAGGCTATCGGCGCAGCGATGGACGCGTCGGGACTCGCAACGCGCTGGCGGTGATCTCGACCGTCAACTGCTCTGCCGATGCAGCCCACATACTGGCTTCGCGAGCCAGGCTCGAGATCGCGCCTTCGTTTTCGGGGCTAGACGACATCATTGCGGTTACCCACAAAGGGGGTTGCGGCATCCCCATCGGTGGCGCCAGCTACGAGGCGCTTCTGAGATGCCTGACCGGCATGGTCGCGCATCCGAACGTCGCGGGAGCCGTCGTCATGGGGCTCGGCTGCGAGGTGGTCGGGGCCTCGCCGTTGCTCGCAGCTGCCGAACGAGCTCGAAAGCCGTGCGTCGCGATCGAGATTCAGGAAGTCGGCGGCGTGGGACAGGCCGTCAGCCGGGGAATGGAGGTCCTCGCATCGCTTGCTCGGGATGCGTCAGCCGCTCGGCGCACAGAGTGTCCAGTGTCGGAACTCGTGGTGGGCGTCAACTGCGGCGGGTCGGATGCGTACTCGGGCATTACGGCCAATCCTCTGCTCGGTCGGGTGGGGGACATTGTTGCCGGAGCAGGCGGCGGATGGGCGCTGGCGGAGAGTCCCGAAACGCGCGGGGCGGAGCATATCCTCGCGGCTCGGGCTGTCCGTCCTGAAGTGGCGGATCGTCTACTGGGCGTCATGGACCGATGGGATGCCTACACAGCCATGCACGGGGCAACCGTGGATAACAATCCTGCGCCAGGGAACAAGGAGGGCGGGATCACCACGATCTACGAGAAAGCGCTTGGGGCAGTGATGAAAGGGGGCGATTTGCCGCTTCGACATGTTGTTGACTATGCGGAACTCGTCGGCAAGCCCGGCCTGACGTTTATGGACACGCCCGGCTTGGATGACGTATCCGTCACTGGGCTTGTGGCGGGCGGGTGCAACCTCGTGGCATTCACAACGGGCAGAGGGTCATGCTTGGCCTTCAAGCCCGTGCCGGTAGTGAAGATCGCGGCGACGACCGACCTGTATCGGCGCATGCCGAACGACATGGATTTCAACGCCGGCGTCGTTCTCGACGGCATTCCGCAGGATGAGGCGCGCGATGCCCTGTTCGACCTGATCATCGCTGTTGCAGGCGGGAAGCGCACTGCGGGCGAAACCCAGGGACTCGGGGAGCACACGTTCGCGCCATGGGATCTGGGGCCGACACTCTGAGTCCCGATCGGGCCCTCCTTCTCAGCCGCACGCTTCGTCGGGGCTTCCGAGCATGGTGGGACCGACTGGGTCTGTCCTGCGCGCTCAGCGCGGGATGGGTGATCTGCTTCATTGTGCCGATGGTTGCGGTGGTCCAGCTGACGGCACGGTCCCCGCTGGCGATGGGACTCTTCGCGCCCATACTGGGATTGGTTCTGTTCGGGTTCGCTACGGCGGCTGTCCACCGCGCCGTATGGCAGGCGGCGGAAGGCGTTGAGGTAACTCTCAGGGACCTGCTGCCTCCCGATCGTGTGTGGGCCTTGGATGCCTCGTTGCTGGCATTGCTGCAGACGCTCGGCAGCGCCGCTGTTGGGGCGAACCTCGCATTCTATGCATCGGTCAGGTCGCCACTGGGAATCGCTCTGGCGGTCGCGTTCGCCTATGGGGCGGCACTTTGGCTCCTGGCGTGCTGCTATCAATGGCCGTTGCTGATCGCCGGAGAGAGAGGCATCATCAAGCGTGAAGACGCCCGTAAGCCAAGCCTGACCAGCGTCATTAGGAACAGCCTTGTCTTGATCTTGATCGCGCCGGGGCACTCCATGGGCCTGGGCGCAGTCGCGGCGGCGACGCTGCTCCCGCTGATCGCTTCAGGCGCGGGGTTGGTCTTGGTGGCGCCGGCGTTGAGCGCCTTTATGTTCACTCATTGCGTGCGTGACCACATGATTCGGCTGGAGATGCTGCCTCCGCCGGACGAGGGGGAGCCGGTGGCGGACAACTGGACCGTTCCCAGACAATAGAAGCGGCGAGGGAGACGCCCGCGCCGCTTCCGTTTCGCTTGTCAGCGTAGTATGTAGGCGGATATCCTTAGAGGTGCAGCCGCCCCACCACGGTAACCATAGTCTTCGCGTCGGTGAAGATGACGTTGCCCTCAACCGCCAGGCGCGCGCTCAGCTCTAGTCCCACAATGCCCTTGCCGATGAGCTTGGCCTTCCCTCCGAGCATGGCGCCGGCGCCCGCTCCGACGTAGATGGAGCGACCGGACATGTCCTGCGTGTAGCGGACCTGGTTGAACGTTACAGGAACGACGGTGCTGATGTCGGCAAGGTTCGCCTTGAAGATCACGTCGGCGTCGAGGCGGCCCTCCCAGCCGTCCAACAGCGCGATGCTGGGCACAGGAATGTCAACGCCGGCAAGTCCAGCGCCGCGAGGGGCTACCATGACGCCGCCGCGCAGGCTTAGGGCGATCGGCACGGTCGGTACTGCGGAGCCAAACTGACCATACGAGCCGGCCGAGTAAGCCCGAGTTGTCGTTGCGCTCCGGTTGCCGGAAGCGCCCATTGCGGGAAGGGCAAGCGCCGCAACGAGTGCGACTGCGCCAGCCAATCTCAGCATGATGCGTATCCTCCAATGAGGTGTCATCGGTTCACCGCGTCACCGATCACCGTCAGCATTCCCTGTTGCGCTGACAGGGGCGATCTTGATCACCGCGCAGTGGCCGATCGGTCTGTTTATACCATACGGGACCTCAGCCAGCGCGCTTGGCTCGGCATTGACAGCATGAACCGGAGACGACCACAATAGCGAAGCATGGGCGGATGACCCACTTGCGGGCGCGATTATTGACGACCACCAACACCACGCATAGCCCTGATCCAGACGCCATCGAGCGGATGTTCGCCGAAGTGGCGCCTCGATACGATCTACTGAACACGCTCCTCAGCTTCGGGCAGCATTGTCGCTGGCGCTCCGTTGCGGCCGGGCTCGCCGGTCCTTCTCCGGGAGCTGTTGCCGTTGACGTCTGCACGGGCACCGGCGATCTTGCCGAGGAGCTTGGTCGTCGCGTGGGTCGCGATGGGCGTGTGCTGGGCGTGGACTTCTGTCCGGAGATGGTTCGCCTCGCCGAGTCCAAGCGCCGACCGGCGTCGCTGGGAAACGTTCGGTATGTTGTTGGAGATGCCGGAAAGTTGCCGTGTCCCTCGGGTCTTGCCGATTGTGCCATGATTGCCTTCGGCATCAGGAACGTCCGAGACCCGATGTGTGTCTTCGCCGAAATGGCCCGCGTGCTGAAGGTTGGAGGTCGCCTCGTGTGTCTGGAGTTCGGATTGCCGAGCGATCCGATCCGGCGGGGGATCGTCCGTGGGTATGAGCGAACCATTGTGCCGGTACTCGGTGCCGCGCTCGGGCGACGTGACGCCTACCGCTACCTCTCGAGTTCGATTGCGGCGTTCGCGAGTCCGGAAGTCGTACGCGGGATGATGTCGCGCGTTGGGCTGGTCGCGCTGGAAACGAAGGAGATGAACTTGGGCAGCGTGTATGCGCATCGAGGGGTCAAGCAATGACGGACCAACGAGGCCAGAATGGGCATGACCACGGCCCGACGCCGTTCCTGGACCTGATTCGGACCGACTTGCACGATGTCGAACGGGCTCTGCAGGCGGCGGCGGCCTCGGAAGTGCACCCCGTTGACGCGCTTGCTCAGCATGTTCTGCTGGCAGGGGGCAAGAGACTCCGTCCGGCAACGGTCATTCTGACTGCCCGGGCGCTGAGCCGAGACCCGGACCCGGATCGCCTTGTGAGGGTGGCCTCGGCGATGGAACTTGTGCACACGGCAACGCTCGTGCACGACGATGTGGTTGACAACACATCCATCCGACGCGGGGCAGCGACCGCCAATGCTGTCTTTGGGAACGGCGTCGCGGTGATCAGCGGCGATTTCCTCCTCGCGCGCGCGGTCAGTATGCTCGCGCGCGAGCCCGACACGAGACTGATCCGCACTGTCGCAGATGTCACGGTTGATATGAGCGAGGGTGAAGTGCAGGAACTTGTGACGACGGGCGAACCCAAGCTCACCGAGGAAGCATACTTCTGCCTGATCCAGAAGAAGACAGCTTCCTTCATCGAGGGGTGCTGTCGGTGCGGGGCGATCGTGGCCGGGTCCGACGCGTTGCGCGAGAAGGCCGTCTCCGACTACGGACTGCATATAGGCATGGCCTTTCAGCTTGCCGACGATCTACTCGACTATGTCGGAGACCCGGCCAAGACCGGCAAGGCGGTGGGCACCGATCTGCGCGAAGGGCGCGCAACCCTTCCTTTTCTCTATGGGCTTCGCCGCGCCTCCGACGGGGCCAGAGAGCGGCTCCTGTCTTCGTTTGCCAATCCCTCGCTCCGCGAGGCGACGATTTCCACGGTGATCAGGACACTGGACGCGCTCGGGGCGTTTACCCACGCCCGGTCGGTAGCTGTGGAGCACGCCGAAGAGGCGAAGAGAGCGCTGGGCGTCCTGGAGGACACGGCATACCGACAGGCGCTGGCAGATCTGGCCGATTACGTGGTGAACCGAGACCGATGAGCGTACTCGATCAAGTGCAAGTCGCCGTTTTCGATATGGACGGCGTCATCTGGTCTATGGACGACCCTATTGAGCATGCCGCCGATGCGATCGGCCGCTGTCGCCGAGCCGGTGTGGCGGTCTACTTCCTGACCAACAACTCATCGAAGACACGGGCGGACTATGTCGCCAAGCTGTCGCGCTTCGGTATCACTTGCTCGGAAGACGAGGTGGTCACATCGGCCCATGCAGCGGCGCAGTGGCTTCAGGCCGACGGGGCCGAGGGCAAGGCGGTCGTGGTGATCGGCGAATCCGGCCTGCGCGAGGAACTAACCCGCATCGGGATGAGACTCGTTCAGTACTCTGAAGGCGATCGCGTCGAGTACGTGGTCGTTGGATGGGATCGGGGCCTGACATACGACAAGCTCCTCCAGGCCCATGGCGCGATCACAAGGGGAGGGGCACGTTTCATCGCGACCAACCGCGACGCCACCTATCCGCTGGCCCAGGGGCGGACCATTCCGGGGGGAGGCAGCATCGTGGCGGCCGTTGCCACTTCCACCGGAGTCGAGCCCATCACCATCGGCAAGCCCGAGCCCTACACGCTGATCTCCATCTTGAGACGGGAGGGCGCGGAACCGGATGAGTGTCTGGTAGTGGGGGACCGTCTCGATACCGACATAGCCATTGCCAAGCGCGTCGGCGCCCGATCCGCTCTGGTTCTGACCGGCGTCAGCACGGCCGATGAGGTTGCCGATCTTCCGGCGGATCTGCGGCCCGATTGGATTTGGCCGGATCTGTCGTTTCTTTGATCTTGTGGAGGCGGACTGAGCGATGAATCGAACCGTTGCGGAGTTCCGTTTGACAACAGGTGAGCCCTGTCGGGTCATCGAGGTCACGGCCCCGGATGGCGACTACAGTGCACCGATTCTGACACTGCTGGCCCACAAGGGCGGCGTCTGGGAGAACCATCTCCGTGCAGCCCTTGACGAACGAACGGACGATCTCGAGACACGATGGTATCTCGCCGTTCTCGATGGCAGTCCCCTCGGCAACGCGATGCTCGTCGAGCGTCATGGGGTTGCGATCCTCGGGCATGTCTACACCGCGGAGGCGTATCGTCAGAGAGGCATATGTCGCCACGTACTCGGCGAGATGATGGCGGCCTTTCGTGAGCGAGGCGGACAGTCCATCATACTGGGCACCGGGTTTGAGAGCGTCGCCTACCGCATCTACGAGAGCTTCGGCTTCCGGTCCTTGCGTGGCGGCCTGATGGCGTGGTATGCCAACGGTCGGAGCGACTTCGAGAGTCGCTGGTTTCGGCCGGGACCGGCGGAGGTGCGCAAGGCAAGGTGGGAGCATTGGCCGCTGGCCGCCTCATTGGCCACGTTTGCGGAATCCTCTGGTCTGAGGAGCGCGGCATGGGGCATTCGCGACATTGCCAACCTGGAGTGGCCCTACTGTGACTTCATGGCGCGCCGAACCGATCCGGGCTATGCCGGAGTCGTGGCACAGACCGAAACGGGCGCAGTGGTTGCGGTCGCCACGTGCGTGCCGTTCAGGCTGGGAGAGACAGGCGCTGCGTGGCCCGATGTATGGCTTGTGGATGCCTTCGCCCATCCGTTGCACCTGTTCAAGATGGCTGAGGCGCTGGCGCACTTGCCCGTTCCTCCGGGCAAGGCCATCGCCTTTGCGGCCGACGGCGACACGGAGCGCAGAACGGCTTTCGCCGATGCGGGGTTCGAGCGCGAGGGGCGGCTTCGCGATGCTCTGGCGGTTGGCAATGTCAAAGCGGACCTGGCCGTCTACGGTCGTACCGTTCCGGCGCCGGCGACGCTCCTGTCGCCGGAATGAGTATTTCTGCATGCTCTCGGCCGGACGCGTGACGATCCGGCGCACCGGCACCATATGGAGGTTAGCGTAACATGCCGCGAGTCGCGTACTTCGATTGTCCGTCCGGCATTGCCGGCGACATGACCCTTGCCGCGCTGATGGACTGCGGCGTGGATGCTGCCGTCCTATCGGACGGGCTGAGGTCGCTGAGGCTTGATCCTTGGGAGCTGCGCGTCGTCGAGGACAGCGACCACGGCATAGGCGGCCTGCACGCCGAGGTCGCGGTATCTGCGGAGTCCGGCCACGGCCGGCACCTGCATCATATCGAGGAGATCATCGGCGCGAGCGAAGTGCCGCATCGCGTGAAGGAGCAGGCAATCGCAGTCTTCCGGCGGCTCGGCGAAGCTGAAGCGGCGATCCATCGCGTGGACATCCAGCAGCTCCACTTCCACGAAGTTGGGGCAGTTGACGCCATTGTGGACATCGTCGGCGCGTGCCTCCTGCTCGATCTGCTCGGCGTTGACACTGTAACATGTTCGCCTCTCCCGATGGGGCGAGGTCAAGTTGAGTGCATGCACGGCGTCATTCCGTTGCCTGCACCCGCGACCGTTGCCCTGACCCAGGGTGTGCGCACTTACGGTGTTGAACTGGAAGCCGAGCTGGTGACGCCGACGGGCGCGGCCCTGATGGTTACTCTGGCGGAACGGTTTGGGCCGCAGCCGTCCATGCGTGTTCAGAAGGTCGGCTACGGGATCGGAACGCGAAGGTTTTCGGATAGGCCCAATGTGCTGCGCGTCATGATCGGGGAGGCCGATGCGATCGAACTTGGGCAGGTCGTCGTAATCGAGACGAACATTGACGACCTCTCGCCCCAGTTCTATGACATCGCGATGGAGCGGCTCTTCGAGGCCGGAGCGCTGGACGTCTACACGTCTGCAATCGGCATGAAGAAGAACCGACCCGGGACACTGCTGACCGTGTTATGTCCGGAGGATCGTGTCCGGAGCGTTACGGAAGTGCTCTTCTCGGAGACGACCACCCTCGGCGTGCGAATGTTCCGTTGCGATCGGCTCTGCATGGAGCGGAAGACGGTGAGTGTGGCGACACGATACGGGACCATTCGCCTCAAGATAGCAAGCTGGGAAGGCGGGAATCCGAAAGTGATGCCCGAATATGAGGATGTCAAGGCTGCCGCGATGCAGTTCGGCGTTCCGGCTCGAGTGATATCCGAGCATGCCATCGCAGCCTATCGGAAGATGCAGGAGGTCTAGAACGACATGCGCTATCCACACATCCCTCTCGAGAAACCTGGACCAGATGCCGAGGAGTTCGTCGCGATGCTGATGGGGCGCGCGCCCCAGAGCAGAACGCCTCTGGTTGAGTACATCGTTGACGAAACGGTGATGCGACCGATTGTCGAGAACCTACTCGGCATGCAGTGGCCCGCCCCTGTGAGCGATCGGGCGACGATGGAGCGCTACCTCGACGTGTTCATCGAGTTCTGGCGGCGCATGGGATACGACTTCGTCCGGTTCGAGATAGGGCTGCCCTTCGTTTCGGGACGTCTGTTCACAGCAGACACGGGCCCCTCAGGTCGAGACCGCGCCTGGGTGGACGAACATCACGGGGCGATCATGAACTGGGAGGATTTCGAGAGGTACGAATGGCCGCAACTGGAGCGCTTCGACTTCCACCCGTTCGAGTATGTGAACAGCCGCCTGCCCGATGGGATGGGTCTGATCGCCTGCCACGGCGGAGGCATCTTCGAGCACCTTTCGTGGATCATGTCTTTGGAAGGCCTGTCACTTGCACTATACGAGTCTCCCGACCTCGTCCAGGCTGTTTCGGATCGGATCGGCGAGCTCATGGTGGGCTTCTACGAGCACCTGGTCGAGCTTGATCGGCTCATCGTCGTCTTTCCCGGCGATGACATGGGATTCCGTTCGGGCACGTTGATCCATCCGTCGGCGCTGCGCAAGTACTGTCTGCCATGGCACAAGCGCTTCGCTCAGATTGCCCATGACCACGGCAAGCCGTATTTCCTCCACTCATGCGGGAACCTCGCGACGATCATGGACGACTTGATCGCCGATGTCGGCATTGACGGCAAGCACTCCTACGAGGATGTGATACGGCCCGTTCAGGATTTCCAGGCGGAGTTCGGCGACCGGATTGCCGTGCTTGGCGGCATGGACCTGAACCTGCTGTCGTCCGGAACTGAGGATGACGTGCGGCGCCACGCGCGGTTTCTCATTGAGACCTGCGGAGGGCGCGGGCGCTACGCCATCGGCTCCGGGAACTCCATTCCGAGCTACGTTCCGGTCGAGAACTACCTGGCAATGGTGGACGAGACTCACCGCTGCAACTCGACCGGCTAGGGAGACCGGCGCATGTCGGGGCTGGAGCGCATCCGATGCGTGCGATGCGGCGCCAACTGCTTCGTGGGTTCGCAGACATGCTGGAACTGCGGAGCATCGCTGCCGCCGCCCGAGGAAGCCGGCGCAGAGGCTCATGTCGGTGCAAGCCGACCGGCGATGCCGGCCAAGGCGTCGAAGCTCGGAATGAGCCGCAGCGCAGTGATCGCCATTGCGGTCACGGTGGTCTTCCTGTGGGTTGCGGTGACGCTGGCCCGACGTGCGAGAGAAGCCGGTGTAGAGGCTCGCAAGGCGCAACTCAAGGCGTTGCAGGAACGTCTCGAGCGCGAGCGGTTGGGTGAACCCGGCCGGTTCTCAGGGCCGATCACCACGGACCCTACGGAAGCGCAGGCTCGTCGTGAGCTCGAAAGACTTCAGCGCAGGTTGGATTCGATGAGCCTGCCCGGCGCGAGCGACGATATGCGGACCCGGATGGGAGGTCAGCCCAGATGAGCCTGGACCGCAGGCGAGCTAGTCAGTCGAGGGAGATGCGCGAAAGGTCCAGTACTTACTGGCGGTGAAGTTCCAGACCGACACGATGACTATGGCGACAGCCTTGGCAACGTTCAGAACCAGAGGGTCGGGATTCGTGGGGCTGATGAGGTGGCCGGTCATGATGAACATGACGGCCTTCATGACCGCGAGGTTCAGCAAGAGCCCGGCAACGTTGGTCGCATAGAACTTGGCATAGCGGCAGCGATTCGAGTCTCTGTTGACGCCCTTGAAGGTCCAGAGGCTGTTCCAGGTGAAGCCGTTTGTCACTGCCAGACTGAACGAGACGACCTGAGCAACGATCCAGTGCCACCCCAGAAGATGGGTGAAGACGTTCAGCAATCCGACATCAATGACCGCGCTGGTTGCGCCGATGACGCAGAACATGGCGAATTGCCGGATGCCGCGGCGTTTGGATAGTGTGTCGAGGACTTGTAGAAGCATAGTTGTCTGCAGGCGATTGGCGTCGCTGCCGGGAACGATTATAGCATGATCATTTGCGCGTTGCCGTTGACACGAGTGCGTGGCGGCGGCTATAATGTCAGCACATCGGACGGTACTTTGGCGCCATCGTCTAGCGGTCAGGACAGGGGGTTCTCAGCTCTCAAGCCGGGGTTCGATTCCCCGTGGCGCTACGCACAGAAGGGGCGGGGTTCAGCCCGCCCTTTGTCACATCCGGCCACATCACTCCGTGCTCTCACGCTTTGTCGCCCCGGACCGTTATGCGCCGCCGTGGCCGCGATCATCACGGTAGGACTGGCCGTTCAGGCGCCCGCTCGGTCAGTCACCATGGAGGAAGCCGTTCGGTCGGCGCTGACACACAATGCCGACTTGAGAGCCGCCATGCACGCCCGCGATGCGGCGAGGCTCGAAGCGGACAGGGACAAGCCCGTCGCGCGGCCCAAGGTGACCCTTGAGGCTGAGACGCTGATCCAGACGCCTGAGTTGAGGTTCCCTCGTGGCGTCGAAGATGCGACGGTCAGGCATGCGCGTTATAGCCGTATCGCATTGGAAGTGGTGCAGCCGTTGTTCCGGTTCGGGGTTCACGACGCCTGGCATCGGCATTCGGCAATGTTACGCGCTGCAGATGCTTCTCTCATGCGGGAACGCAATGAGCTGATCAGATCGGTCAGGAAAGCCTACGTGCGTGCCCTGACTGCGAAGGCGATGCTTGCTCTCGCCCGAGAGGGATTGGCTCTTGCCGAGCGGCACAAGGCGCTCGTGGGTCGGATGATAGAGGCCGGACTCGCCCCGTCTCTGGATGCGCTTGCCGCCGATGCCGACCTGGCCGAGGCGAAGGACGGGCTCGTGCGGGCGGAGAACGGGACCCGGCTTGCGGTTGCCGACCTCTGCAGGCTGACCGGTTTGCCCGACAGCACCGATGCGGCCAGCCTTGCGGCCTTTGTTCCTCCGACGGATCATCCCGCTGAGGACGAGCTCGTCCGTCAGGCTGTTGCCGCGCGGCCTGAGCTTCTCGCGCTGCGGGATTGGATCATTGCTGCATCAACCGGCGCGTCACTCGCTCGGTCTCAGTCGCTGCCGGAGATATCGCTTCGCGCTTCAGTCGCACGCCAAACACCGGCTGCATTCGTATCCCGTGATTGGGCTGCCGTAGGCCTCGCTGCTTCGTGGCCGGTGATGGACGGCGGCAAGGCGGCATCGGGAACGCGGAAGGCTCGTGCCAAGGCCGACGAGCTACGGGCGCAGCTGGAATCTGCGGAGGCCGGGATACGGCTTGAAGTCAGGGCAGCGCTTGGCGCCATAGGCGCGGCCGACGCGCGGATTCGGTTGTGCGAATCGCGCATCAATGCAGCTCGGTCCGCTCTGGCCATTGTGGAGCTTCGATACGAGCAGCGCGCAACGACGTTGTTGGAGGTAGCGGCGGCTCGATTGGCAGTGACGAAGGCAGTTGCGGCGCTGGTTGAGGCCCAGGGGGACAAGATGCTGGCGTTTGCCGATCTCAGGTATGCGGCTGCCCTCGATCTGTCGGGCGACGGAGGCGGCGTGCGATGAAACGCCTGCTGGGTGTTGGCGCAATGCTGGCCGCGATTGCCCTTGCGGGGCTCTATGCCTTCGGCGGTCGCCGTGGCGGTAACGATGCCAGCAAGCCTGTGGCCGACGAAGCGGTTGCGGTGGATGTCGTTACGGTTGCGCCGGCCTCGCGCGGTGCGCCATTGCGATTGGCTGGAGTGGCTCTGGGCGCCCACGATGTCGCGATCTCACCAAGGGTGCCTGCGCGCATCACGGCCGTCCATGTGCGGAACGGCTCGGTGGTGGCGAGGGGTGCACGCTTGGTGTCACTCGATCTCGGCAACCTCTCGGCCCAGTTGGATACCGCGAGAGCAGGCGTTGCGGCTGCGCGCGCGGTCGTCGCCAGAGCGGTCCAGGGCAGGTCGGCGCGCCTCGCCGAGATGGACGCGGCCAAGCTGGAAGCCGAGGGCAAATTAGTCCTGGCCGAACTCAAACTCCGCGAGGCTCAGCTCGGAACGCCTCTAGCCGCGTCGTCGGCGGTCGCAGATGCAGATCGTTCATCGGCGGGCGTCCGACAGGCAGAGGCCGGGGTTCGACAGGCGGAGATAGGCGCGAAGGAAGCCGACGACGCCGTCAAGCGCCTGGAACTGCTGCACCGACATGGCGGCGTGTCCGACATCGAGCTTTCCGGAGCGAGATCGAAGGCAGAGCTAGCACGGGCCGCCCTTGACACGGCACGGGCAGCCCTCGATCTGGCCAGAGCAGGAGCGCGTCCAGCCGTTGAGGCGGCTCCCATCCGGAAGCAGATCGGGGATGCTGAACTCAGCGCGGCTCGCGCCGGCGTCGAGCTTGCGCGAGAGGGGGTTCGGATTGCAGAGCGTGCCAAGAACCGTGCGTTGACAGTCGCCGATCGTGACGTAGATGCCGCGAAGGCTCAACTGCTGCAGGCACAGGCCGGGCTCAAACAGGCCCTTGCTGCGATCGGCACGGACGTACTGACCAGTCCCATTGCGGGGGTAGTGACCAAACTCACTGCCGAGGTCGGTGCGTATGCCCAGCCGGGGTTTGCCCTAATGCGCGTTGTCTCGCCATCCGTGACCAGAGTCGAGGCGTCGGTGCCGGCGCGATTCGCATCACGGGTTCGCGTCGGGCAGATCGGCGTTGTCTCTGCCGGAGTCGGAAACGTCGGCAATACCCGAGTGCGCGTGACATCCATCGGGCAGGTGTTCGAGCCGGGTGGACGCAGCTTCCGCGTGAGCTTTGCGCCAATCTCGCCCGCATCGCTGCGTCCGGGCTCAGAAGTGACGGTAACCCTCACGGACACCGAGAGCGCCGGGCCGACCTTGCCTGGCGATGCGGTCATGCGGGAGGCTCGCGGTCTGTGCGTGTACATGATCGTACGCGGCCGAGCAGTGCGCAAACCTCTTGACGCCGCTCCGTTGGCAGACGGTTCGTGGCAAGTGCGAAGCGGAGTGACAGCGGGAGAGCGGCTGATCTGTCCGATTCCCGACGGCGTTACCGACGGAACGCCCGTTGAGGAGCCCGCCCGTTGATGGCGACGGCTGTCTGCTGCGGTTCGGTCTGTCGTCCTCCTTACACAACGGGGCCTAGCCGATGTGGCTGACGCGCGTCGCCATCAATCGTCCGATCGTTATCTGGATGGCACTCGTCGCGATTGGACTCCTCGGCGGACTTGCGTACGTGAGGTTGCCGGTCGAACTCTATCCTCGCGTGCCGATCCTGACCGTCACGGTTGTGACGGTCTACCCCGGAGCTGGTCCTTCGGAAGTGGAGGACCAGGTTACGCGGGTTATTGAAGACGCGGCGAGCACCGCGAACGGCATCCGCAGCATCCACTCGACCTCTCAGGAGTCCGTCAGCATCGTCAGCATCAGCTTTCGGGTCGGCTTCGACAGCGATGCTGCGTTGTCGGCAATACGCGAGCGCATGGACGGGGCGCAGGCCTCATTGCCGGGAGACGCGCGGAAGCCGATCGTTGCCAGGCTGGACATCAACAGTCAGCCGGTAGTCTATGCGGCTCTAACCGGCAACGCACCGCTTTCGACCTTGCGAAGGCGAGTTGACGACGGCCTGAAGCCCCGCCTTGCGCGCATTCCGGGCGTTGCGAGCGTTACGATCTCGGGGGGCGATCGTTCGGAGGTCGCCGTCGTCGCCGAAGCTCACAGACTGGCGCAAGCCGATGTCACCATCGAGGACCTGGTCAACGCCATCCGCGGATCGGGCCGCAACATACCCGCCGGCTCGATCACGGACGCACGACGGTCTCTGGGCGTTCGCGCCGTTGACGAGTTCGAACACCCTGCCGACATCGCCGATGCGCCTCTGATCTCGTTCGGACAGATGGCATCGCGGTTGCTCCCTGACCTCCCGATACCCGGCCTTGAGGGGCGCAAGATGGTATCAACCCCGCTTACGGTTGGTGATATCGCCGAGATCGTCGTCGGCTCGGCCAAGCCGGACTCGCTGACTCGTCTCGATGGTAGGCCAAGCGTAGCGGTGGTCGTATCGAAAGCACCGGAGGCGAACTCCATCGCAGTCGCCGATGCGGTCCGATCCGAACTGGCAAACTCGCGTGGGACCGCGCTTCCGTCCGCTACGCGCATCGCCGTCTTGCGGGACGAGTCCGTTGTTGTCAGGGATGCGCTCCATGACGTTAACGTGACGCTGGTGCTCGGAGCGGCTTTGGCGGTCGGTATCGTTCTGGCTTTCCTGAGGAATCTGCGTGGCACAGTAATCGTCGCCGTTGCGCTGCCCGCGAGCCTCGCAGCCACGTACCTTGTGATCTACTTCGCGGGTTTCACGCTCAATCAGATGACATTGCTCGCGCTTTCGCTGTCCGTCGGCATACTCGTTGATGACAGCATTGTCGTTCTCGAGAGCATCACGAGGCACTTGCGGATGGGCGAACGACCGCGCGAGGCGGCGTTCAACGGCCGCACGGAAATAGGCTTCGCCGGCATTGCGCTCACGCTCGCCGATGTCGTGGTGTTCCTGCCGATAGCGTTCATGGGTGGCATTGTCGGCGCGTTCTTCAGGGAGTTCGGCCTGACGGTAGCAACTGCTACTCTGTTTTCGTTGCTGGTGTCCTTTGCGGTCACGCCCGCTCTGGCCTCGCGGTGGTACCGTCGCAACGAGAAGTTCGCCGTTGCCGGAGGGGCCCGACTCGACGATGCGTACGGCCGCGCGCTCGCCTGGGCGCTGCAGCGTCCGGGATGGATAGCCGCTTGGACCACCACCGGTCTCGCGGTGGCTCTTCTCCTGGCATACCCTTCTCTCGGCTTCGAGTTCCTCCCTGCTTCGGACCAGGGGCAGGTAACTGCGACGATCGAGATGCCGCCCGGATCTTCGCTTGCCGCGACGAGCGCTGTGACGGCCGCTGTTGAGGGGCGGTTCTCACGTGTCCCCGAGGTCCAACACACGCTGGCAACGGTTGGTGAGATCGTGGGAGGGTTCGGGGCGATACCGAAACGGGGTCCGCAATACGCCCAGGTGAATGTGCGGCTGACCGATCGTGCGGGGCTCCTGAACGGCCTCTCGCATGCGGTAGGTGGTGGACGTGCCAGACGGACAAGCGATCAGCAGGTCGCGATCCGGATGCGGCGCGCGGTGGCGGACCTTGCCGGAGCGCGCATCAGCGTCTCGCCCGTCAGGACCGCGGCCAACGTCGGTTCTCCAATACAGCTTGAGCTAAGAGGTCAGGACCTTGCGAGCCTTACCGATGCTGCCTCCAGTGCGCGGGACATCGTAGCGTCCGTTCCGGGTGTCGTCAACGCAGATGTCTCGGTCCGGTCCGGACAGCCCGAGGTCAAGATGAAGTTGGACGCGGTTCGGTCCGCGGCCCACGGGATCGTTCCCGCTCAGGCGGGAGCGGCGCTACGGACGGCGCTCACAGGCGTCGAGGCCGGCCGGATCGTGCTCGACGGTGTCGAGGTGCCGATCCGCGTTGAGGTCGCCGAGTCGGATCGCAACGATCCCGACGCGCTGATGTGCCTTCCTGTCGGTTCCTCAGGCGGGGCTCCGGTCCTCCTGGGTGACATTGCCGATGTCGAAGCCGGCACTGGGCCCGCGAGCATCGAGAGGGTTGACGGCTTCCGCATGGTCACCGTCTCGGCTGATCTCGCGCCGGGATACGCCCTCGGCAATGTCACGGCGGATGTAGAGCGGCGAATCAGGCCCGCGTTGCCACCGGGCATTACCCATCGCTATGGAGGGGAAAGCGGCGTTCTGGAAGAGAACTTGCCTCACTTCGTGTTGGCGATTGGGCTTGCCGTTGTCCTTCTCTATCTCGTATCCGCTGCGCTGTTCAACTCGTTGGTGTACCCACTCATCATGATGCTCACGCTCCCCATGGCGCTCATCGGCGCTCTCATTGCTCTGGTGGTGACAGGCGAGACGCTGTCGCTGGTTTCCATGATCGGCGTCATCATGCTGATAGGGCTCATGGGCCGGAACGCAATACTGCTGATTGACTACACCAACACCCTCCGAGCGCGTGGGCTGGCCAGGGTGCAGGCGCTAACGGAAGCAGGCAAGGCGCGGATGCGGCCGATAATGATGACAACCCTCACCACTATCGGCGGCATGCTGCCCGTTGCCTTGCGCATTGGGGGCGCTTCGGAGATACGAGCGCCGATGGCGGTTGTCGTGATCGGCGGCCTTATCGTCTCAACCCTGTTGACGTTGTTCGTGATTCCCGTGGCGTACGATTGGGCCGACCGTGTGCTGCTTCGGCCCGCGCGGTCGGATTAAGGGCGAGCAGCCCGAGAACGGAAGGAGTGGGTGTGTTGGACAAAGTGCGAGTTGGGATGATCGCTGTTGGAGGACGAGGCGGCCTCTGGAGGCACTGGCACAGGCCGAAGGATGGTCGCTCCGTTGTCGTAGGCGGAGCGGATGTGAGCCCTGAAGCGCTCGATCGCTTTCGCAGCGACCACGGGGGATCGCCGTACGTCACCACGGACTACCGCGATCTCCTCGCGCGCGATGACATTGACGCAGTGGCCGTATGCTCGCCGGACTACTGCCATGAGGAGCATGCACGTGCGGTCCTGAACGCAGGCAAGCACCTGTTCCTCGAGAAGCCTATGGCAATTACCGTTGAGGGGTGCGATCGTGTCTTAGGGGCGTGGAAGGCTTCGGGGAAGCGCATGATGATCGGGTTCAACATGCGCTACATGAACATCTTCCGGGTGATGAAGGAGATCGTTGACAGTGGCACAATCGGCGAGATACGCGCAGTCTGGGTTCGCCATTTCGTTGGCTATGGCGGCGACTTCTACTACCACGACTGGCACGCGACCCGTGCGAACGCCACGAGCCTCCTGCTCCAGAAGGGCTCACACGACCTCGACATGATTCACTGGATCAGCGGCGCCTACGCCGAGAGAGTGGCGGGCTTTGGCGGCCTGGACTACTTCGGCGGCTCCAAACCGAACGACCTGACATGCGATACATGCAGCGAGGTCGGCACCTGCATT
This sequence comes from Chthonomonadales bacterium, assembly GCA_037442185.1. Lineage (GTDB taxonomy): Bacteria > Armatimonadota > Chthonomonadetes > Chthonomonadales > CAJBBX01 > JAAYVH01. Next base: position 23,612 of record JBBIQU010000049.1, read on the forward strand.
GAGGCGCAGCCGAACGGCTCACGGCGACAGTGCGCGTTCAGAAGCGAAGTGGATGTCGAAGACAATCAGATGCTCATCATGGAACTGGAAGGCGGCATCAAGGCTTCCTACCTGCAGTGCCATTTCACCCCCGATTACCATCGCAACTACGTGTTCATCGGGACCGAGGGACGAGTGGAGAACTCGGAGCCGGATATGCGTGTCTGGGTCAAGACGCGGCGATCGAACACATACCGGGAGCTGGCCGATCGGGAGTACCTCATCAAGCCGGCAGCCGGAGGCCATGGCGGCGCGGACCCGGTCATTTGTCAGGACTTCGTGGACATAATCCTCGACAACAAGGAGCCTGTCGCTACGCCTGTCGCGGGTCGAATGAGCGTGGCGGTTGGGTGCGCGGGCGCGTGGTCCATCCGGAATGGAGGCGTTCCGTGCAAGGTGGAGCTACTCCGGGTTTGAGGCTGGCCCGTTGGATGAGGCCGGCATTGGTTGCCGCGTTGGGGTCCTGGCCC
>JBBIQU010000049.1:24158-26893 GCA_037442185.1 Chthonomonadales bacterium
CTGGCCCGATGCGCGAGGCCGACATTGGTTGCCGCGTTGGGGTCGTGGCCCGGTGCACGAGGCCGACATTGGTTGCCGCGTTGGGGTCCTGGCCCGTTGGACCAGGCTACCATTGGGCGCCCCTTCAGGGTTGGGGGGAGCTGGTGGGATGAAGCGCGTCCTATTCCTTGCGCCGCCTGCGTTTGATGGGTTTGATGGGGGAGCGGGATCGAGGTATCAGGCGCGGCGGGAGATCACGTCGCATTGGTATCCTACGTGGCTCGCCCAGCCGGCGGCTCTGGTGCCGGGGAGTCGCTTGGCGGATGCGCCACCGCATGGTCTAGGACTGCAGGATGTCGTGGCGATCGCTGAGGACTACGACATGGTCATCATGCACACGAGCACGCCGTCGCTCCCGTCGGATATACGGTGCGCCGAAGAGATTAAGGCTGTCCGGCCGGAGATGGAGATCGGGCTGATCGGAGCGCATCCGGCCGTACTGCCGCATGAGACGCTTCGGTCCAGCGACGCGCTGGACTTCGTGTGTCGCTCGGAGTTCGATCACACGTGCCTTGAACTCGCTCAGGGCCGACCGTACGGCGATGTTCGCGGGCTGACTTACAGGGGTTCCGACGGCCTCGTCAGGCACAATCCGGACCGTGAGCCGGTGCTGGATTGGGACACAATGCCGAGCGTCCTGCCGGTGTACCGGCGAGACCTCGATGTGCGGCGGTATTCGATCGGCTATCTGTTGCACCCTTACATCAGCTTCTATACGGGGCGAGGCTGTCCGGCTAAGTGTACGTTCTGTCTGTGGCCGCAGACCATCGGAGGCCATCGCTATCGCGCCAAGTCGCCGCAGACGGTTGTGGCTGAACTTCAGGAAGGTCACGCGCTCTTTCCTGAAGTTCGCGAGTGGATGTTCGATGACGACACCTTCACGGCTGATCGTGAGCGCGCGGTTGCCATCGCGAGGGGAATCCGGCAGCTCGGACTGGTGTGGTCATGCAACGCGCGCGCCCATGTTGACTTCGACACTCTGCGCATCATGAAGGAATGCGGACTGCGCCTGTTGCTGGTTGGTTTCGAGAGCGGAAACCAGCGCATTCTGGACAGGAGTCGCAAGGGGCTGAGACTCGATATGGCCCGCGAGTTCATGGGCAACTGCAGGAAACTGGGCATCAAGGTTCACGGCACGTTCATCATTGGCCTTCCGATCGAGACGCGAGAGACGATCGAGGAAACGATCCGATTCGCGATGGAGCTTGACCCGCACAGCCTTCAGGTGTCCATTGCGGCTCCCTATCCCGGTACTGAGCTGTACCGTGAGGCTGTCGAGAACGGGTGGCTGGCAAGCGATTCGCTGCTGACCGATCGGGGAATACAGGCCGCCCCGTTGAGATATCCTCACCTGACACCGGAGGAGATGGAGGAGGCGGTCGCTCGGATGTATCGAAGGTTCTACTTTCGAGCGAAGCCGATCCTGAGGTTCGTGCGTGAGATGATGGGGGACCGGCGGATGATCTATAGAAGGGCGCGAGAGGGACGCGAGTTCTTCCGGTACCTGGCTGAGAGGCGCGCGCATCCCGGCAACGATCAAGAAGGAGAGAGACCATGACAGTACTGACCACCCCGACATACGATTGCCCTAAGATCGCGAGTTCGGTTGCCGGAGCGGGCCGGCTTGATGATTCCGTCTGGCGCACCGTGCCTGTCGGCTTCCTCACGGACGCAACAGGCGGCCGCAGGTCTGTACCGACCACGGCAGTGCGCCTGTGTTGGGATGACGAGCGCCTGCATATCCGATTCGAATGCGCGGATGACGATATCTGGGCCACGTTTGCCGAGAGGGACGACCCCCTCTACGATGAGGAAGTGGTGGAGGTCTTTCTCGCTCCGACCGGTGACGTAAGGCGGTACTTCGAAATCGAAGTCAGCCCGAGCAACGTTGTTTTCGACGCCGCCATCCACAATCCGGACCGTGATAGGGCAACGATGGACACTGATCGGGCCTGGGATTGTCCGGGCCTGGTGACGCATGTGGCGGTGCGCGGCACGGTTCACGCAGCGCCGCCCGGCAAGCGGGCCGAACGCGGCGGGGGCGAACGCTGGGTAGCCGACATCGCCATACCGTTCGCCTCCATTGGGGTCAGCGAAGCTCCAAGGGAGGGCGACGAGTGGCGCATCAACCTGTACCGCATTGACCGCGGCACACGCTCAAGCTTCTGTGCGTGGTCGCCAACACTGAAGCGTCCGGCCGACTTCCATGTTCCCGATCGCTTCGGCACGCTGCGTTTTGTTGGTGGCCTCGCGCGGTGCAGCGCCGGCGAACGCTGGACGCCGGAATATGCAAGGTCATGGCGCGAGCGCGTCGGTTGGCTGGTCGGGTGCAACTTCACCCCGAGCGTCGCCTCGAATCAGCTGGAGATGTGGCAGGCTGACACGTTCGATCCGGAGGTCATGGATCGCGAGCTCGGATGGGCGAGCGCCATCGGCATGAATGCTGTCAGGGTCTACCTGCACGATCTTGTGTGGGAAGCGGACCCCAGGGGCTTCATCGGGCGTGTTAGGGAGTTCTTGAGACTAGCCGCAAAGCGCAAGATCGGGGTGGTGCTTGTTCTGTTCGACGATTGCTGGAACCCGGAGCCCACCCTTGGGCCGCAGGAGCCGCCTGTCCCGGGGGTGCACAACTCGCGTTGGGTCCAGAGCCCCGGCGTCAGGACTGTGAATGATGTCGTCGCCTGGCCTCGATTGCG
>JBBIQU010000050.1:0-12830 GCA_037442185.1 Chthonomonadales bacterium
CCGGAGGGAGTATCCGAGAGGGGAAGTTGCACGAGTTCAGCCTGGAGGAGGGAGCGGCACAACGCCGTCTCGCCGGATGTGAGTTTCCGAAACGGTAAGTGGTTGAAACTCAACCACGTGATGGTTATAATACAACCATGATCCGGCGGCAGATGACGGACCGCGTGCTCACGGCGCTCAGGGACAGACCGGTGGTGCTCATTGCGGGCGTGCGCCAATCGGGCAAGACCACCCTGGCCCGGTCCTTGCGGGAACACGGCTACGACGCGCAGTACGTGACGCTCGACGATGCGACGACGCTTGCGGCCGCGCAGAACGACCCGGCAGGCTTCATCGAGGGCCTTGGTCCTCGTGTGATCCTTGACGAAGTGCAGCATGCGCCTGCCCTCCTGCCCGCCATCAAGGTTGCCGTGGATCGCAATCGAGCGCCCGGGCGCTTCGTTCTCACCGGCTCAGCGAACATCATGGTCCTGCCCCGCATCTCGGAGTCGTTGGCCGGACGGATGGAAGTGCTGACCCTGTGGCCCTTGTCGGCTTCCGAGATCGCCGGTACACAGGAATCCATCTGCGACCGACTGTTCGCCGCCACAGCCCCTTTCTTCGACCAGACCCCGAGGGCGCATGCTCGTTCGGCCGTCATCGAAGCGATCGTCAGGGGCGGGTACCCGGAACCGATCGCGTGGGCATCGGACCGCCGACGTGACTGGTTCGATTCGTACCTGACGACCATGCTGCGGCGTGAAGTGCGCGACATCTCCGACATTGACGGCATCGTGGCCATGCCGCGCCTTGTACGTGTGCTGGCGGCGAGGGTCTCGGGGCTGCTCAGCGTCGCAGATGTGGGACGAGCGGTTGAAATGCCATACACGACCTTGAGACGCTACATGGCGATTCTGGAGGCTGCATACCTTGTGTGTCCTCTGCCCGCGTGGTCGGTCAACCTCGGTCTCCGAGCTGTGAAAGCCCCAAAGCTGCATCTTGTTGACACGGGCCTGACGGCGCATCTGCAGGATGCCGGCGCTAACCGACTCGCGTCGGACCCCAGGCTGCTCGGACCACTGTTGGAGAGTTACGTCGTCGGAGAGCTGCGCAAAGGAGCCGGCATCGGGGCGATCAGACCCGCTGTCTATCACTGGCGGCTTCAGACCGGGACGGAGGCGGACGCCGTGCTCGAAGATAGGTCGGGGCGCATCGTCGGGGTCGAAGTGAAGGCATCGGCCAGCCTCAAGGCTGACGACGTTCGGGGTCTTCGGGCACTGCGCGATGCAACCGGCGATAGGTTCGTGCGAGGGATCATAGCCTACCTCGGCGACAGCGTCATTCCCTTTGCGGCCAATATCCATGCGGTCCCGGTCGCCGATGTGGTCGGTCTTCGCGATGGGTCTTGAGTTGCTTGGGACCACGCGCCGTATCCGGTCCGCGCGCCTCAAGGCCTGGCTCTGATCATTTTCGCGCTGTTCGCCCGAGAGAGGAGCCAACAGTATGAAGGGCGGCATTGATCAGGGCTTCTGCTTCAGCTACCGGCGTCTATCGTATCGTCGGAAGTACATCCGGACCCTCTAAATGGCGCCCTGGGAGATACCGGCCGTTGTCACGGTTGTTGCCCTCGATCACGGCGCCTTCGACACCGATACCTGGGTCTATGCGGCCGTGTTGACTGTCCTGCTCGTGGCTCAGGGCGCGTACAACTACGTGAAGTGGAAGAGCGAAGAGCGCTCAAAGCGGGACGGCTGACCGGCAGGGCATCGCGGCGGCGCGGTTGCTGTTGCTGTGGCAGTGCTGCTCCGCGCCCCGCTCCCGTCCAGGGGATTCACCTATCGAGACCCGCGCACAGAATCCGCACAACCCGGAACCTGTGGCCTTCGCTGCGCGGGGCTTTCTCGTCGAGGACGCGGATCGTGAGTGTGTGCTTGCCGGGCTTGAGGCCGCGCGCGACAAACTGACAGGCGTCATAGCCTCCCCAGGTCTGGTCGAACCAGCCGTCGAGCTTCACGGGCGGGCCGCCGTCCACCGATGCCTCGGCCATGCCCATCGGTCCCATGATGCGGTAGTAGACGATGCCCACGGTCGTGCCCTCGACGGGCAGCTCCAGTGCGCTCCCGGGCCGATCCGCCTCCCAGACGGAACCGAATGCCCAGTTGCGTTCGCCTGGACCGAACCCCTCACACCGCTGAGGCGTAAGATTCTCGGGTCCGAGCAACGAGGTGCGCTCGAAGACGTCGCTGATGAGAGGCTTCGGCAGGCGGGCGATCCGGGGCAGGTTGCCGTCCGCCGGCGTTTCGGCGAGAACGCGCTGCAGCGCGTCCGTGATGAGTTTGGCGCAGATGGCGTGGCCGCGGTCATTGGGATGCACGAGGTCGGCCTCGATGTCGTCCCACTTGACGCGCCCTGCCTGCACTTCGGGCCACATCGCATCGCGGAAGCTGACCATCGGCAGTCCATAGTGGCGTCCGACCTTCGCATGGAACTCCTGAGCGTTCTCGCCGGCGTTGTTCATGGTGAAGAGGAGCGCCATCGCGGGACGGTTGGGCATCTTCATCACCTGGCGGACGATGCCCTCGAGCGTCTCGGCCGCCTGTTCGGTCGCCGGGTCGTTCACCGCATACTCGGCCACGACGAAATCCGGGCGCTTGGCCAGCAGGTGGGCGTTGACCCGATGCGCGCCGATGTCGGAGCCGGTCGCCCCGATTCCGGCGTTGACGAACTCGATGGCGGCCTTCGGGAACGTCTCGCGCCACCATTGCGCAACCAGATTGCCCCAGCGCTTGTCCTCGCTTGACGCCGAAGCGCCCTGGGTGATGCTCCCGCCAATCACCCCCACAACCACCTTGCCGCCCGATCGCGCCTTCCGGAAGACGTGCTTGAGGCGTGCTGTGTCGCCTGCGCTCACCACCGAGCGGCGCAATGCGTCGGTGTCAACCTGGCATGCAGTCAATGCCGATGCTGCGGCAATGTACATAACGGCAAGCATTCGTGGGCTCCTCAATGCGTTCAAGCCCGATTACAGGTCGGGCGGCCATAGGGGAATGTTCAGCGCTACGCTCCCCATGTCCTTGTTTGCCGACCGAAGCGGGTGTGTGTCGCATGTTGTGATCCGGGCGCCCAGCAACCGTCTGAGCGCATACGTCATCGCTTCGCTGCGCTCGCGATGACGTGCGCGGCTGCGATCCGACCTTCCGCGGCAGCTTTCACAAGGAACGACACGCATGCACCGGAGCCTCCCCTGACCGTGGTTCGGCAACGCGGCGACTTGCATCGGATGAAACGGGACCGGCGAAGATCGCCGTCGGGACCTTTGGACCATGCGAGTTATCGCCGCCGCGTGGCACAATGGCAGTGGTATCCCATGAGCGCCGAAGCCGCCATCGCCGCCGGACCGACACAATCATCCGAGACCCCGCCGCTTGGGAAGGGCGCGATCTTCGGCATGAGCCTCTACTGGCTCGCCGTCAACCTACACTGGGGCGCGTTGTTGGTGGTCATCATGCCCCGCCAGATCGCCGAGATCCACCCCGAGCGCCATGCCCAGATACTCGGCCGGCTGATCGGGATCGGTGCGATTGTCGCGCTGGTCCTTCCTCCGCTGATCGGGGCAATGAGCGACCGATGCAGGCACCGCTGGGGACGCCGCCGGCCCTACATGGCGACGGGAACGGCAATCAACCTGCTCGGGCTTGCGGGGCTCTTCCTCGCCGGATACTTCCGGAGCCTCCCTCTCTATCTCGTCGGCTACCTGATCGTCCAGTTCGGCAGCAATGTCGCCACTGCCGCCTACAGCGGCGCGATCCCCGACCTGGTGCCGACCGCGCAGCGGGGTGTCGCAAGCGGCTGGATGGCCGCCATGACCCAGACGGGCACGATCCTCGGGGCGCTGGGCAGCGGGATTCTCGTCGAGCGGGGACAGACGGGAGTCGCCTACGCGGTTATCGGCGTCGTGATGGCCCTGCTCATGGTCGCCACCGCCCGGGCCATGCGCGAGCGCCGTTGGACGGGTGATGAAGCGGCCGGCTCCGACGCAGCGCCCCCTACCGCCAAGCGGATGGAGGGCATCGTTCGAGCCCTGCGCGGCCTCTGGATTGACCCGCGGAAACACCCGGATTTCGCATGGGTATGGATCACCCGATTCCTCTTCACGGCAGGCATGTGGATGGTCCAGCCGTTTCTGCAATACTACCTGCGCGACGTGATCGGCTCGACCCGTCCCGCTGAAGACGCTGGGCTGATTGTCGGCCTTGCTCTCGTCGGCGCCACGTGCACGGGGCTGCTCGGCGGCGCGGTCTCCGATCGAGTCGGCCGCAAGCGCGTTGTCTACGTCGCCAATGGCCTCATGGCAGTCGTCGCCATTGGGTTCATGGTTGTGCGCACGATGCCCGCAGTGTACGTGGCGGCAGCGCTCTATGGCCTTGCGTTCGGCGCCTACTACAGCGTGGATTGGGCCCTCGGGTGCGACGTTCTGCCCAACAAAGGCGATGCCGGCAAGGACATGGGAGTCTGGCATATCTCCATGGTGCTGCCGCAGTCGTTGGCTCCGGAGATCAGCGGACGGCTGCTGGAGGCCGGTGGCAGTGTCGCTCGTAGCGGCGCGTCGGCGCCGCACTACGCGGTCGCGGGCTATCTGTACCTGTTCGCAGTGGCGGCGGTCTTGCTGACGCTGAGCGCTCTCATGCTTCGCAACGTTCGCGGGGTTCGGTAGCCGTTCGTCCGCGAACCTGTTGAGTAGACTGCAGGCGGGACGCCTGCGCTACGTGCGTTGACAAGACCCGGTCCATCCCCGATAATAGGCATGTGCGACCGGTGTCGGCTCCGGTGCGCCACGTGAACATGCCATGCGCATACGGCTAGCCATCATCTTCGCAGCGCTCCTGGCGACGCTGGGCATTGCGGTCGTCCTCGCATCCCCATCCCCCGCCTGGTGCTTCGGAACCGCTCTGGCGGCGCTCGGGGCCGTGTGGATCGTTGTGGACCTGACCCTCCTCCGTCCCCTTTCCTCGGTCGCCCGTATGACCGCAGGCGATGGCGCGTTCGCGCAGAGGAGCGCGGAGCCGGAAGCGGAAGCGCCCGAACCCCCGCGGGACAACGCCAACGAGGACTCAGGGCGACCGGCTCCCATGCGCCCAGGCATCGCAGACGATCCGGCTTCGCTGGCACGCGCGATCGAGAGGCTTCAGGACCTGGTCCGGTCGCGTGACGCGGGCCTGCGGATGGCCGAAGAGAAGCACGAGCAGACCGTCAAGAATCTCGAGGCGCGGTACCGTGAGCTGTTCGACTCGAACCCGCACCCCATGATCGTGTTCGACACCGAACATCTGGAGATCCTGGCCGCCAACAAGCCCGCGGAACTGCGCTACGGCTACACCCAGCACCAGTTCCTGCGCATGACCGTGCGCCACTTGCTAGCCGATGCGGTGACTTCCGATACGAACGCCGTCATCGAACGGCTGGGGCTCTTTGGAGCGGGTCCGGTCCATGACCTGCATCTTCGCCGTGACGGCTCGGTGATCGCCGTCGAAGTCGCCTGCAGCCGCATGCGCTATGGAGGACGTCCGGCTGCGGTGGCTCTGTTTGCGGACATCACCGAACGGACGCGGCTTGAGGCCGAGAATCGCCGGCACACAGAGGCCCTCGAGGCGCTCTACGCATCGGCAAGGAAGTGCGCAGAGAGCCTCAGCGTTCGCGACGTGGCGCTGACCATCGTGGGCGATGCGGTGCGCCGGTTCGGCATGCTCGGCGCATGGATGGTCAGGGTAAGCGACGAGGAGTGTCTCGCGCCGGTTGCCGCATGCGCGTCCGACGGCGATGAACCCCGCACGTTGGACGCGAGTGAGCCATCCTCGTGCAAACCGGACCGTGAGCCCCCCTACCCGTCGTGGCAGGCGATCCGCGAGCGATCCTCCGTCGAGTACGACCCTGTCTCCGAGCTGTGCGAGTGCGAGCGGTTCGGTCTGGCGATCCCGGACAGGCCATGCTACGGGCTCGCGCTTCCGCTTGTTGCACGCGACCAGGTGTTCGGCGTGCTCCATGTACTGGCCCCAGAGGGAAACGGCAACGGCACGGCGTCACAACGGCGTGTCGCCTCCATCTGCGCCGCCTCGCGTGCCGAGACCCGCGCGACCCTTACGAGCTTTGCGCTCCTGGCCGGCGCTGCGCTCATGAACGCCCATCTTCACGAAGAACTGCAGCGAACCGCCGACCGCCTCGACGTGCGGGTCCGCGAGCGCACGCGCGAACTCGAGGCAGCCAACAAGGAGCTGGAAGCGTTCTCCTATTCGGTTTCCCACGATCTCCGGGCGCCGTTGCGCGCCATTGACGGTTTCGCCCGGCTTGCCCTGCTCCAATACGCCGACAGCATGGATCCCGAGTGCCGGACCCTGCTCGAGTCGGTCCGGTGCGGCGCGGCGGAGATGGGTACGCTCATCACGAGCCTTCTGGCATTCTCGCGTTCGGCTCGCCAGCCGCTCCATGTGCGTCCGGTCAGCGTCTCCGACATTGTGGACGCTGTCATCCAGGGCCTCACGCACGAGGTGGCCGGCCGCAAGATCGAGTGGGTGATCGGCGATCTTCCCGATTGCAAGGCCGACCCTGTGCTGCTCAAGCAAGTGTATGCCAACCTGATCTCCAACGCCGCAAAGTTCACGGCGAAGCGCGATCAGGCACGGATCGAGGTCGGCGCCGACACGGGGTCCGAGACGGTGTACTATGTCAAGGATAACGGGGCCGGTTTCGACCCGGCAAGGGCGGACAGGCTGTTCGGCGTCTTCCAAAGGCTTCACAGGGCCGAGGACTTTCCGGGGACGGGCGTCGGTCTCGCAACCGTACAGCGCATCGTTGCGAGGCATGGCGGTCGCATCTGGTGCCATGCCGCACCGAACGAAGGGGCTGCGTTCTTTTTCACCTTGCAGGAGCATGCCGATGGATGAAGGACCTTTCGAGATCGTGCTTGTCGAAGACAACGAGTATGACCGTGACCTCGCTCTCAACGTGCTGCGACGTGTCGGCCTTCGCACGGGCATCAAGGTCCTCCGCGATGGCGTCGAGGCGCTCGACTACTTCGGCTGCGGCGAAGAGATGCCTCAGAGCGCAGACGGGCCCGCACCTGCCGCAGCAAGGTCCGCGCTGCCCAGGCTTGTGCTGCTCGACCTCAAGCTGCCCTGTGTTGACGGCCTCGAGGTGCTCAGGCGCATGAAGCAGTGTCCGGCCACCTCCCGAGTGCCCGTTGTGGCGTTCACATCCTCCCGTCAGGCAAGCGACGTCCGGACGGCCTACGAGCTGGGCGTGAACAGCTATGTCGTCAAGCCCGTCCAGTTCGAAGAGTATTCGGAGACCCTGAGGGCAACCGTGCTCTACTGGCTCCATCACAATCTCGACACGATTGCGGCCGGAGCGAACGAGTGAGCGGAGACACTGCGGAACGAGCGGTTGGGCGAGGGGTAACCGCGCGCACGCCGCTCCGGCTGGTGGTGGTTGAGGACCGGCCCGCCGACGCCGAGCTCATGGTCGCCGAACTCAAGCGCACCGGCTTCGATGTCCAGTGGCAGCGGTGCGACACCGCCGACGCGTTCGCCAGGGCTCTGGAGTCGGAGCCCGACATCGTCCTTGCCGATTACTCGCTGCCGGAGTTCGACGCAATACGGGCGCTCGGCGTGCTTTGGGAGACGCGCCGGTCCATTCCGCTCATCGTGGTGACCGGCCAGCTCGGCGACGAAGCCGCGGCGGAGTGCATGAAGCTCGGGGCATGCGACTACGTGCTCAAGGATCGGCTGGCGCGGCTGGGACCGGCTGTGGAGATCGCCCTGCAGCAACGCCGTCTGGACCTCGAACGGCGCCAGGCTGAGGCCGCGCTCGAAACAAGCGAAGAGCGGCTCAAGCTCGTCCTCGAAGGCAGCCGAAACAGCTTCTGGGACTACGACCTTCGGACGGGTCGGATCGAACGAAGCCCGCAACTGGCCCTGATGCTTGGCTATGAGGAGTCCGACATCGAGCGGATCGGCGCCGAGTGGGATCGCGTCATCCATCCCGAGGATGCGCCCCAGGCGCAGGCGGCCCTCGAGGCGCACATCGCCGGACAGACCCCCGACTATGAGGCGGAGTACCGTCTGCAGCGGCGCGACGGGTCGTGGATATGGGTGCTGGACCACGGACGCGTCGTATCTCGTGATGCTCAGGGAGCCCCGGTGCGTTGCGGGCACCCACCGGGACATCACGGAAGCCAAAGCAACAAGGGAGCGCCTGACCGAGTCGCTGCAGCAGCTCCGAGCGCTCGCCCGGAGGCTTCAGACGGTCCGCGAGGAAGAGCGGGCCGGTATCGCTCGGGAAGTTCACGACGTGCTTGGCCAGGAAATGACCGGCCTGAAAATGGACGTCTCGTGGCTGGCTACGCGGCTGCAGCGAGCAGCAGATGCTGCCGGCGGAGGCGATGGCGATGCGGAGCAGGCGGCAGGGCTCGCGGACCTCATCCCGCCATTGCTCGACAAGCTGCAGGCCATGTCTCAGCACATTGATGTGACCATTCAAAACATCCGGCGCATATCCACCGAGCTGCGTCCGGCGGTGCTCGACGCGCTGGGTCTCGTTCCGGCCCTCGAGTGGCAGGCGCACGATTTCACAAAGCGCACGGGCGTCCCTTGCGACCTCGTCAGCAACGTCGAGGACATCGAGCTCGATGGTGAACGGGCAACGGCCGTGTTCCGTATCTTCCAGGAGGCGCTTACGAACATCACGCGGCACGCCCAGGCCACGCATGTCGGCGTTGACCTCATGGCGGCCGACGATGTCATCATCCTGACGGTGCAGGATGACGGCGTGGGAATGCCGAAGAACATGGAGGGCCTGCAGAAGTCGCTCGGTCTGCTCGGGATGCAGGAGCGGGCAATGATCTTCGGCGGCACGGTAACCGTTACGGGCGCTCCCGGCGAAGGGACAAGGGTCGCCCTTCGCATGCCGCTGACCTAGAGCCTACGGTCCTCACGTACGATGATGCGCCGGCCTTGCGGGCGATGAAACGCCCGCTGATACGCGAACTCGGCTCCGTGGGTCGAGCCCATCCCGGGCCGGGTGTGTCTCAGACCGCCGATTCGTCGTCGGTCCGGCCTCAGTGAGTCGCTTTGGGCCGCAAGCAGTCGCATAACGTCGGGCGTTTCGGAAGGATACGCTCAGCCGTGCGCTGAATCGAATGCAGAGGAAGCGGCGTGAGACAGCCCTGGAGGGATCGGAATGCAGAGCATCTTGATCGTGGATGACCATGCGGTCGTCCGCACGGGTCTCAAGCAAATCCTGGCTGACGCGTTCGTCGGAGCGGAGATTGACGAGGCCGGCAATGCCGACGAGGCGCTCGGAAAGGCGCTCAAGAGGGAGTACGGGCTCGTCGTGCTTGACATAAGCATGCCGGGCAGGAGCGGCCTCGAAGTGCTGCGCGATCTGAAGTACCAGCGTCCGACGATGCCCGTGCTGGTGCTCAGCGTGCATCCCGAGGATCAGATGGGCATTCGCCTCCTCAAGGCTGGGGCTTCCGGCTACCTCAACAAGGACAGCGCTCCCGAAGAGCTCATCCGCGCCGTGGGCAAGGTCATTGCCGGAGGCCGGTATGTCAGTCCGACGCTCGCCGAGCGCCTGGTGCTCGACATCCAGACCGACAGCGGCAAGCCTCCCCACGAGTCACTCTCCGATCGCGAGTTCGAGGTGCTCTGTGCGATTGCGCGCGGCAAGGCCGTGAGCGAAATCGCGCGGGACCTTTTGCTGAGCGTCAAGACCGTCAGCACCTACCGAACGCGCATCCTCGAGAAGATGCAGATGAAAACCAACGCCGAGTTGACCCACTACGCCGTCCGACAGGGCCTCGTGGACTGACCGTCGCGCCGGCCCTCCCCGACCGGGACAGGAAACCATGCACATGAGCGCCGAAGCCGTGTCGGTTGTCATCGGCGACGATGGCCTCGCCTCGATCTCCGTTGGAGGATGGCCGGCCATGCGGCTCAACCGCCTGTCGCCGTCCGTTGCCCTTGCCGGAGGCGATGCGGGGTTCGAGAGCCGCGAGATGCGCCGCAACGGTTCCGATGATGTCGAGGTCGTGGACAGGTTCGAGGCGGGATTGCGCCTGACGCGTCGTTGGCGCACGGGAGCCAGGGGCGTTGTGACGCTGGCTTCGGAGCTCGCCAACGCCTCTACGCGTGCCGTTGCAGTCGCCGATGTGCGGCTGCTTTCCGGTTCGGATCCCGCAGGTCTCGGACCTCAGTCGGGGAGTCCGCAGGTCTACGAGCAAGGCTCGTACTGGGCTCGCGTGCGCCCCTGGGGCGCGCCCGAAGCGGCTGAAGCCGGATCGGGTGAACAGGACGCGACGCAGAGAACGTCCGCCTCCGGCTCGCAATACGTCTGGCTGGCCCACGACATCGAGGCGCGTATGGCCCTTCTTGTCGGGTTCGAGACCGGCGAACGCTGGACCGGCGACATCCGCACCGTTTGGCAGGGCATGCGGCTTGCCCAATGGTCGGTTGGCATGTCATGCGGGATCACTGAGCTTGCGCCCGGCGCGACGTGGACGCTCGAGACCCTCACGATCGCGGCGGGAAGCGACCCGTGGCAACTGCTGTGCGAGTACGGCGATCGGGTTCGCGCACGCCACAATCCGCGAATCCTTGCGCGACCGCCCGTGTCATGGTGCTCGTGGTACCCCTACCGTCTCGGCGTCACGGAAGGCCGGGTCATCGCGAACGCTCGCATTGCCGCAGAGCGCCTTGTGTCGCTCGGCCTGCGGTACATGCTGCTCGACCTCGGCTGGCAGTCGGGCTACCTTCCTTCGTCGTTCGACGAGAACGACCAGTTCGCTTCGGGCCTCCGGTCGCTTGCGGATCGGCTCGAGGGAATGGGCCTCCATCTCGGCGCCTGGTGCGCGCCGTTCACGATCAGCGAGCAGGACCCGCTGGTTTCCGAGCATCCCGAATGGCTGCTCGGCGTCGAGGACGACAACGCAGGGGCTCCCCATCCTTCGGGAACATGGTTCTGGGAGCCCCACGGGAACACGTATGCCCTCGACTTGACGCACCCAGGCGCACGAGAGTGGCTGCGGGCGCGCATCCGGTCGCTGGCCGAGCGGGGCGTTCGCTATCTGAAACCTGACTTCATCGGCGGAGTGACGGCGGGCCACCTGACACGGCGGGCGAATCGCTCGATGACGGCCGGCGGCGGGGCGGAAGCGGCGCGAGCCGGTCTCTCGATCATCCGCGATGAGATGACTCGACCGGACCCCGAAGCGCTCACGCTCAACTGCGGCGGCCCGGAAATGCCGGGCGCGGGCAGCCTGCCGCTGCTCTATACGTGCGAGGACACCGGCAACACAGGCTATGTGGGCTGGAAACACCTCGAAAACGACTACGGCCGCAATGTCGCCGGGCACCTGTGGAAGAACGGCCGCTGGGGCATCATCCAGCCGTCCTGCCTCGTGGTCGGGCTGCCGGGCGGCATCGAAGAGGCTCGGACCCGCGCAACGGCCACATTCCTCGCCGGCGGACAGGTGGACATCGGTGACGACCTGACGACGCTGCCCGAAGACCGATGGCGAATACTGCAGGCCACGCTTCCGCCGGTCGGGAAGAGCGCGACGCCGGTTGACCTGTTCGAGCCGATCGAGGCCGGTACCCTTGGCTACGATGCGTCGGCAAGCGGACGCGGAGGCGATAGGCCCAGATCCGTCGAGCAGGGAGCGTCTCGGGTATGGACGCTCAAGATGGAGGCCGACTGGGATGCGTGGACGCTCATTGGCGTCTTCAACTACGACACCAACGACGATGTGCCGTACGGCAAAGCGGAGATCACTCGATTCCGGCTTCCCCTGCGGCGACTGGGACTCGACCCGGACGCCGAGCTGTCGGTGATCGAGTTCTGGTCGTCCCAGTACCTTGGCCGCTCCCCATTCGCTCGTGCCAACCCCAGGGGCTACCGGCACCCGGGCGACGCGCAGGCGCTCATCGCTTCTCCCGAACGCGGCATATGGGAGGTCGGCTTCTTCGGACCGGGGGTCAAGCTCCTGGTCGCACGTCCATATCGGCCCCATCCCTGGCCGGCAGCCACAACATTCCACCAGTCAGGCGGCGCCGAGTTGGCCGACGTGCGCTGGGATGGCGCGCGGCTGTCGGGGGCGCTCCGAAGGAGCCCCGGCGAAACCGGCTCGCTGGTGATCGCGGCGGACGGATGGGATGTCCTGGAGGCACGGGTGAACCGCAGGCGTACCCATGCGCGCTCAGGTGCGGCGGGTTCCGTGGTGGTTCCGATCGTCTGCGAGGAGCCCCTGACGCGCTGGGAAGTGCGGTTCAGAAACCGCCAAAGATAGGCCCGAAAAGGAACACTTGTACCGTTGTCGGGCGGGCCGGGAACTGCTATAATGCGCCCCTACGGCTGGGCAGGCCACCCCGAATGCGCTCTGACGGACAGCTTACTTTTTCCGACAACGAGTACACCATTGCGGCTCGCCGCGCGTGGGAGCGCGCCGCGCCTACGCTCGCCACCAAGGTCAGCAAGATCACGTACGAGAGCTACATCCGGCCGATGAAGCCTGTGTCGCTCTGCGACGGCGAGATGGTCCTCGGCATCGGCACCGCGTTCGCGCGGGAATGGGTCGAGAAGCGGTGCCTGACCCTCATCAAGGCGGCTATTGAGAGCGCCGTGGGGCACCCGGTGGAGGTGACCGTCAAGCTGCTTCCCGCCGCCGAGCGCGACGATGGCGTCGGCAAGGAAGCGCCTGAGCTGGGCCCACCCGAGGAGGCCATGCGGCCGTCCGAGCGCGCACGGATGCGCGACGCGGCATTCGAGGAGATGCGGGCCGAGATATCCCTGGAGCTGTG
>JBBIQU010000050.1:12860-26657 GCA_037442185.1 Chthonomonadales bacterium
GACGTTCGTCGTTGTACCGAGCAACCAGCTTGCCGTCGCCGTGGCCGAAGACGTGGCCCGACATCCCGGCACCCTTTACAACCCATTGTTCATCTACGGTGCATCGGGACTCGGCAAGACGCATCTTCTCCATGCGATTGGGCGGCGGATCCGCGACGAGAAGCCATGGACAAGGCTGGCAGTTGTGGACGGCGAAACATTCACCCACCACTACGTTGCGTCCTTGCGGGAACGGAAGGCCGATCGCTTCCGCCGGTTTTTCCGCAGCATTGACGTCTGGCTTGTGGACGACATCGAGTTCCTCGCGGGCAAGGAGCACACCAAAGAGGAGTTCTTCCATACGTTCAACGCACTCCATCAGTCCGGCAGGCAGATCGTCCTGACGAGCAATCGCAGCCCGCGTGAGCTCCGTTCGATGGACGACCGCCTCAGAAGCCGCTTCGAGGCCGGGCTGATCGCCGACATTGCTCCTCCATCGCTCGAGACGCGCTTCGCCATCCTCCAGTCGCGCTGCAACGCCGAAAGCTGGAAGGTTCCGAACGACGTTCTCTACTTCATCGCCGACGCGATCCAATCGAACGTCCGAGCCCTCGAGGGCGCATTGACCCGACTTGTCGTGAACGCTTCGGTGCTGGGTGCGCCGTTCGACGTGGACCTTGCGCAGACGGTTCTGACCCACTTCTTCATTGACAAGCGAGCCTCGCAGCGCAAGCCGACGGTGACGCCCGACGATATCATCGCCGGAGTGGCGGACGCGTTCGGGGTGACGCCGGAGATCATTCGCAGTCAGAGGCGCGACCGAAGATCGTCGCTCGCCCGGCAGGTGGCCATGTATCTCTGTCGGGAGATCGCAGACGGGTCCTGCAGGGAGATCGGCGCGGCCATCGGCGGGCGCGACCACAGCACCGTCCAGCGAGCGATACAGAAGGTCGAGGATCAGATACCGCACGACCCCGAACTGCGCGCGACGGTCCTCGAGCTGAGGTCGCGATTGTCTCGTTAGGATCTGCGACCGTCACTCAAGGCATCCCCGCCGCGAGCCTGTCAAATATCCTCCACCGCCTCAAGCGCGTCGCGCGTCAACAGGCTGGCAACCGTATCGCGCACAGCCACGTACAGCTGCAGGATCGCGACCTTGAGCAGGTCGTCGGCTGCGCGCGAGCTGTCCAGATGAACGGTGGCGACCCCGCTTTCGTTGACGAGCGTCACCACAACGTTGCCCGCAGGGGCTTTCTGGACGGTGGCCCTGTAGCCGTTGTTGAGCCGAACGGTGTACTGCTTGCCGTACTCGCCCGTTCGTTCCCAGACGAGTTTGCCCTCGAGCGTCTTGCCCTTGAGCTTGTTGACGACCTCAATGTGTCCGGCGACCTGCTCTCGCATGTCCGCCATTATAGTCTTCCCAATGGGGCATGTCAAAGAGCGATCGAGCCGTCCGGTACGATATAATGGAAAGGGCCACGGCGCATGCGGCGAGCATCGGCGGCAAGTGAGCCGATGTCCGGGAACCAGTCGAGGCGATGCAGTCGGTCCCCTCCACTAACAGCGAAGGGGGTCAGCCATGGCCAAGTTCATCTTCGTTACGGGTGGCGTAGTCAGCTCGGTCGGCAAGGGAATCACCACCGCAAGCCTGGGCCGCCTGCTCCGCAACCGCGGCTTCACCGTCACCGTCCAGAAACTGGACCCCTACATCAACGTTGATGCCGGCACCATGAATCCCTACCAGCACGGCGAGGTCTTCGTCACCGAGGACGGAGCCGAGACTGACCTGGACCTGGGGCATTACGAGCGTTTCATTGACGTCAACCTGACGCGGCACTCATCCGTCACGACGGGCAGCGTCTACAGCGAGGTGATCGCCAAGGAGCGCAAGGGTGACTATCTGGGCGGCTGTGTCCAGATGATCCCGCACATGACCAACGAGATCAAAGAGCGCATTCAGCGCGTCGCGGTTGACCCTCCGGCCGATGTTGTGATTGCCGAAATCGGCGGCACCGTCGGCGACATCGAGGGGCAGATATTCATCGAAGCCATCCGCCAGTTTCGCAAGGAAGTCGGAATCGGCAACACGCTCTATGTGCATGTCACCCTGATACCGGAAGTCGGACCCTGGCACGAACTCAAGACCAAGCCCACGCAGCATTCGGTGATCAAGCTGCGCGAGATGGGCATCCAGCCTGATGTGCTGATCTGCCGCACCCACTATCCCATGTCCGAGGACATGCGCGACAAGCTCTCGCTCTTCTGCGACGTTCAGCGCGAAGCCGTCATCGAGTCGCGCAACGCCGACACGATCTACGAGGTACCCATCCGTTACGAGGAAATGGGTCTTGCCGATCTGGTCGTCTCGAGGCTTGGCCTTGCCGACACCAAGCCCAACATGAAGGAATGGCAGGGCATAGTCGAGCGCATCAAGCGGCCGGCCCACCGCGTCACGATCGCTGCGGTCGGGAAGTACACAGACAATGGCGATGCCTATATCTCCATCGCCGAGGCGCTCGCGCACGGCGGCATCGCAAACGACTGCCACGTGGACATTGATTGGGTTGACAGCGAGGAGCTTTCCGACGAGAACCGCGCGGCCCGACTGGGCAACGCCGATGCCATCGTCGTGCCGGGCGGCTTCGGGCACCGAGGCATCGAGGGGAAGATACTGGCCGTCCAGCATGCCCGTGAGAACGGAGCGCCATATCTTGGACTGTGCCTTGGCCTCCAGGTGGCGGTCATCGAGTTCGCGCGGAACGTGTGCGGCCTTGCGGGCGCCAACTCCGAGGAGATGGACCCGGACACGCCCCATCCTGTGATCCACATCCTGCCCGAGCAGAAGAACGTTACCGACAAGGGCGCATCCATGCGCCTCGGCGCCTATCGGTGCCAGATCGTCGGCAACTCGTTGGCCGAACGACTCTATGGTGAGCCGCACGTCTTCGAGCGCCATCGCCACAGGTACGAGGTCAACAACGACTACAGAGACGCCCTCAACCGCAATGGGATGATGTGCTCCGGCATATCGCCCGACTACCGGCTTGTCGAGATCATCGAGATACCGGCCCACCCGTTCTTCATCGCGACCCAGTTCCATCCGGAGTTCAAGTCCCGGCCCAACCGAGCCCATCCGCTCTTCCGCGGTCTCGTTGAAGCGGCCCTGAAGAGGCAGGCCGTGGTCGCCCAGGGGAAGCAGGCGTGAGAGCCGCCGCGCCATGACGCCGCTGGTTGAGCTGCGCGCCGTCCGCAAGGACTTCGGCGACAGGACCGTTCTGGCCGGCGTTGATCTCACGGTGTCGCCGGGAGATACGGTTGCCATCATGGGACCATCGGGATCCGGCAAGAGCACTCTGCTCAACATCGTCGGCGCTCTCGATCGGCCCACGTCGGGACAGGCGCTCGTCGGCGGAGCAGATGTTGCCCGCCTCAGCGCCCTCGAGGTGGCGGCATACCGGGCCAACTGCGTCGGCTTCGTGTTTCAGGAACACCATCTGCTCCCGCAATTGACTGCGATCGAGAACGTGCTGCTTCCGGCGCTTGCCGCCCAGGTGCAGCCATCGGAAGCGCGTGCGCTCGAGCTGCTCACTCGGGTCGGCGTGGCCCATCGGGCCGGCGCCTTCCCGTGGGAGATGTCGGGCGGCGAGCGTCAGAGGACTGCCGTTGCGCGCGCCCTGATGAACCGGCCTCATATCCTGCTGTGCGATGAGCCGACGGGCAACCTCGATCGCGAGACAGGGGCGGGCATCATTGCGCTGCTGCTCGAAGTCGTTGCCGACGCGCAAAGCGGCGAAGGCGGGATGGCGGCAATCATGGTGACGCACAATCCCGACCATGCGGCGCGGTTTGGTCGGCGCTACGTTCTCGATTCGGGCGTCCTTCGCGACGCCGACGCCTGAAGGATCGGACGATGGGGCGCGTCGTCGTCACGCCGCTGCGCATTGCCGTCCGAGGCCTCAGGCACTATGCCGGTTCGGCGGCAGCGACGGCATCGGGCGTGGCTGTGGCCGCTTGTGTTGTCGCCGGGTCGCTCATCGCAGGAGAATCCGTCACGGCGACACTGCGGCAGTCGGCTCTTTCGCGCATCGGCAAGGCCGACTTCGCCGTAGTCGGCTCCCGTCCGTTCAGGATGCGGACAGCGCGCGCCATGTCAACCGCCCCGGGCGTCGTTGCCTCGGCGCCCATTCTGATCCGATCGGCTTCGGTCCAGAATGCCGATACGGGCGCCGTGGCCGCTCGGGCGCAACTCATCGGAGCGGGGGCGGCATTCTTCGGCCTGGTTCCGCAGCCGGGGACAAAGCGCCTGGACCTTCGGGGTCGTGAAGCGGCCATTAGCCGAGCCCTCGCATCCGATCTCGGCCTCAAGGTCGGCGACGCCATCGTCGTGCGCCCGACCGTGTCGGGGCAGACGCCAACGACCTCCATCTTCGCCCGTCGCTCGTTGAGCGACGCAACACGCGCGTTGCGGCTTGAGGTCACGCGCATCTTGCCTCAGGATGGCCCCGGCGGATTCGGGCTCGGCTTCGAGAGCGGCGCGCGGCGCAACGTCATCGCGGATGCCGAGTGGCTTGCCGAACGGCTCGAACTGGATGGCGAAGTGGACGCTCAACTCCTCAGTGTCCTGCCCGGCACGGAGCCGGCCGGCCTCGTTCAGGCTCTACGCAGGTCAGCGTCGCCGCAGGACCTGGGCCTGTCCGTCGAGGCGGACCGGCAGGATCCCGGGTCAGGCCGGACGGCAGTGATCGTTCGCAGCGCCGATGTCACGCTGACGCGCGAACAAGCGGATGCGCTGGCCGGCCTGGGCACGTACGGCAGCGTTCGTTCGGATTTCGGCTCGATGATGCTCGCCACGACGATTGGTGACAGGAACCGCTCGGCACATTACGCGGTCGTGGCGCACTCACCCGACGTTGCCGTCGGCGACGGCTCGATCGTTCTCAACGCCTGGCTTGCCGAAGACCTTGGCGCGCGGATAGGCCGCCGGATCGCCGTGGAGTGGCTTCGACCAATGCCCGACGGCAGCTACCCGTCTCGGAACATGGAGCTG
This sequence comes from Chthonomonadales bacterium, assembly GCA_037442185.1. GTDB lineage: Bacteria > Armatimonadota > Chthonomonadetes > Chthonomonadales > CAJBBX01 > JAAYVH01. Next base: position 17,887 of record JBBIQU010000050.1, read on the forward strand.
ACCGTGTCCGGCATCGTGCCGATCGAGGTTGCCGTTCGGCAGCGCTGGCTCACGCCGTCGTTCGAAGGGATCACCGACGCCGAGCGCATGTCGGACTGGGACCCGCCGTTTCCGGTTGATCTTTCCCGGATCACGTCAAGGGACGAGCAGTACTGGGACCAGTACCGCGCCGCGCCTAAGGCGTTCGTCTCGCGCGGCGTCATACGGCGCATGTGGGGAGTTGGCGACGATTCCGAGGGTGCCGACCGGACGGCAGACGAATGGGTCACCGCCGTGCGTTTTCTTTCGGCGGATGCCGCGTCACCCAACCGTCTCCCGAGCGCATCGGGAGCTTCAGCGCCGAACGCAGACGAGCCCGGGAGAGAGGACAGAGGCTCTGCCGAGGCAGGGAGCGATCTGGCGGACCGTGTCCGCGACCTGATGCGAACGGACGAGCGCCTCTGGAGTCACGGTCCGAGCGTGCGTTCGGTTCGGTCGGAGGCGCTGGCTGCTTCGCAGGGCTCCTCGGACTTCCGGGGGCTTATGCTCGGAATGAGCATGTTCATCGTGGCTTCGGGGATATCCCTCTCGGCGATGCTGCTGCGCATGTCCGCCGAGCGCCGCGCATCGCAGATCGGCCTTCTCCTTGCCGTCGGGTTCCGCCAGAGCTCAGCCGCAGCGTTCACCGCGCTCGAGGGCGGCCTTGCGGCGCTCGGAGGCGCGGTGGTCGGCGGCGCGCTGGGAGCGCCGTTCGCAGCCTTGCTCGTGCGCGCGCTCAACTCGTGGTGGTCGGGCGCCGTGGCGGGCGAGCCGATCGGCCTGCACATCGGCTGGGCAGGCCCGGCCGTTGGCGCGCTGTCTGCGTTCGCGCTCGGCACCATCGCTTCATGGATGGCGGCCCGACGCATGGCGCGCTCAGAAGCGCTGCTGCTCATGGCAGGCTGGCGGGCCGTGTCCGCTCCGAGGAGGGCCCGAGGCTCCGGTCGCGCTGCCGCGCTTGCGTCGGTCGTCATGCTGAGCATCGCTGCGGTCTTGCTGGTTTCTCGTGGCGGCGGCGTGGCAAGCGAGTCCGTCGCTGCCCTGATTGGCGGCGCGCTCATCCTCACGTCCGGCCTGACGATCCTCGGCGCGAAGCTGGCCGATCCTCGCCTCATCGGCTCACGACCCGACGCTCTGAGCATCCGCCGCATCGCGCACCGAAATGCGGCTCTCCGACGCGGCCAGAGCGTTCTTGTTGCAGGCGTAATCGCGGGCGCATCGTTCCTGATGGTGGTGGTCGCGGCAAACGTTCGCTCGGGAACATCGGTCAACGTTCGGGATCGCCGATCGGGCGCAGGCGGCTTCGACCTGATCGCGCGTACGAGCGCGCCGCTTGCCATTGGCTTCGACACCCCCCAGGGCCGCGCCAATCTCGGGTTCGATGAGGCCGACGAAGGTGTCATGCGCGACATCGAGGTGGTGCCGTTCCTCGTCAGCCCGGGCGTTGATGCCAGTTGTCTGAACCTTGCGAGGCCCACCGCGCCCCGCGTGCTTGGCGTCCCCAGGGCCATGGTCGAGCGTGGCGGCTTCTCCGTCCGGACGGCTCAGAGGCTGGCGAACCCCTGGTCCCTGCTCGAAGCTCCAATAAGGCGGGGCGAGGTAGCGGCATTCGGCGACGCCGAAAGCGTGCGGTGGATTCTGCAATCGCGGCTCGGCGGAAAACTCGCGCGAGACACGTCCGCGGGACGATTCACGCTGCGTTTCGATGGCCTGGTGCCGTTCTCCATCTTCGCCGGCGAGGTCCTCGTTTCCGAGAGCAGCTTCAGGGCCATGTTCCCGGGCATTGACGCTCCGGCATACTTCCTGATCCGAACCGGGGAAGGCAAGGCCAACGCGGTGGCCGACGCCCTGCGCCGGAACCTCGGAGAGGCGGGAATGGAGGTGCGGCTAACTCGCGAAGTCCTCGACGAGCTGATGGGCGTCCAAAACACGTACCTTGCGGCGTTCCTTGTTCTGGGCGGACTTGGCCTCGCGCTCGGGGTGCTCGGGATCGGCGCCGTGCTGCTTCGATCTGCCCATGAGCGTCGCTCGGAGCTCGGTATCCTCGCAGCCATGGGTATCACGCGCGCGCGGTTGGCTTCGCTCATGCTCGCCGAAAGCGCCGCGCTGCTGGTCTATGGAGCCATGCTGGGAGTGGCGGCGGGACTGGCAGCCGCGGCGCCGCGGATCGCTTCGGGAGACACCAGCGTCAACTGGGCCGCGCCGATCGTCGCCGTTGCCGCCATTCTGACTTCGGGGCTCCTGTCGTGCCTGATAGCGGCATGGCGCGGAACCGCCGGAACCGTGGTGCGTGCCATCCGCTCGGAGTGACCGGCGCGAATCCGGCGAAACCGAAGCCGCGCCCCCGTCGTAAACCCAGTACCAAACCACTGGAGACTACCATGGGCGCGTTGCGCACATACATCATCGCATCGTTGCTGGCGCTGACTTCGATGACGTCAGTCGCTCAGCCGGCTCCCCTCGTTACGCACGACTTCGAGGGCACGGATCACGGCTGGCAGGCGATGGGAGCAACCGGCCGTGTGACTCTGACCACGGCTGAAGGCACCTTCAAGTCGGGCAAGTCCGCCCTGAAGTTCGAGTATCTGATCGAGCCCGGCGAGATGTCGGCCCTCATGCTGCCGCTCGGCGACGCCGCGCCGACCGGAATGAAGTCCATGGCGTTCTGGGTGAAGTCACCCGCCCCGCTGGCCCTGATCGTCGTGCTTCAGGAGCGCGAGGGAGGACGCTATCAGGCCATCGCGGCAGTTCCCGCCAATCGCTGGCAGCGAGTCGAGCTCGCCCTGAGCGACTTCGCTCTCGGGAGAGACAAAGACGATCCGAAAGACCCCAACAACAAGCTCGACATCGAGAAGCTCGAGGCCGTGGCGCTCGCCGATCTGGGACAGATGCTGGCCGGCATGGTTGACACTGACCTGACGGAGATGCTCGGGCTTCGCACGGGCGCGCGCGCCTTCTACGTTGACGACATCACGGCAAGCACGGCCGCCCTTCCGGTTCCGCAGGCTCAACCGGGCGAGTTGATCATTGACGCGTTCGTCAGGCCCCAGGTCGGATGGTTCGTCACCGGTCACGTCCGCGCCGACACGACGGAAGGCAAACCCCTCGAGGGCAAAGGCATGCGCATGGAGTACGCGCTCAGCGAAGGCCAGATCGCCGCGGCCATGCGGTCGGTGCCGGAAGGGTTCCTCGCGAAGAGCGACAAACTGCTCATGTCCATGGCATCGGCCAAAGCGACTTCCGTCATGGTTCAGGTCGAGGAGACCAGCGGCGGCAAGTACAACGCCATTGTTGCCCTGGAAGGCGATCAGAAGCTGCGGAAGGTGACGCTCCCGTTCTCTGAGTTCACCGTGGCGGAGGATTCGAAGGACGACAGCGGCAAGCTCGACCGCGCCCAGATCAAGCAGATCATCATTGCCGATCTCAGCTTCTCGGGCGGCGGCGCCCCGTCCAACACGCTCTGGATCGGGCCGATCCGAGCCACTAAAGGGGAATGACGTTGCGTACGACGGCGTCCGTGACTGAGACCACCCTCCACATTTCGCGGACGTCGTGAACCCGGACCAGGGAGGCTCCGCCGGCAATCGCCAGGGCCACGGTTGCGGCGGTGCCTTCCGTCCGGTCTTCGGGCGAGACCCCGCCCAACAGCGCGCCAAGCATGCTCTTGCGCGATGTCCCGACCATCACCGGGTAGCCGAGCGCGGTGAACTCACGGATCCGCCGGAGCATCTCGAGGTTGTGATAGAGGGTCTTGCCGAAGCCGAAGCCGGGATCAATGACGATCAGGTCCCGCTCGATGCCGGCCTCGACTGCGGCCTCTGCGCGCTCCCGTAGGTACTTCGCGACCTCGGCAACCACGTCGTCGTACTGTGGGTCGGCCTGCATGGTTGCGGGCGTTCCGCGCATGTGCATGAGGCAGACCGAGGCCCCGTGCGAGGCGACAACATCGGCCATTTCGGGGTCCGCGGTGAGGGCCGAAATGTCGTTCACCATGGATGCGCCTGCCTCAAGCGCCGCCCGGGCCACCGCAGCCTTGCGTGTGTCAACGCTGATCACGAGGCCAGGCTCGGCGGCGAGACCCTCGATGACCGGCAGGACGCGCCTCATCTCCTCATCTGCGGGAACCGATTGCGACCCGGGACGCGTGGATTCGCCCCCAACGTCAATGATATCGGCTCCGGCCGATGCCATCTCGACCCCTCTGCGCAGTGCCGCGTCTCGCTGGAGGTAGCGGCCGCCGTCGGAAAACGAATCGGGGGTCACGTTGAGGATGCCCATGATGAGCGTTCGTCGGCCCTCTCGTGCCGAGCGAAGAAGATCACGCATGGGACGCTTCGATATGGTCAATCGGGTCTCCAGTGTATGCCCGACGCGTTCGCCGCGGCCGGCGCGCAACCTTCGGGCGGGCGATGCCGCTAGATCGGCTCTAGTGGTAAGTCCTGGGCGTCCTTGGACCGGGCAGCCGGGCAAGGTCCACTTCGGCCATGTCGGACAGTCTCAGGAGCCCCAAGCCCGTCAGGCCGAATCCGCGCTCGGTGATGGCCTGTTCCGGGTCGGCGATGACCTTGGCTCGAAACATCGGATCGTCGGCCGCGAGCAGGAGGATGCTGTGGAGCTGGTTCAGGTCCAACTCCTCGAGATGTTCGTATACGGCGTCGGTGAGCGTCGGGTCGTCGGAAGTCTCCAGGACGCGCTCGAACTCGGCGATGGCCATGCGATACTCGCCTTTGTGCTGCAGCAGCATTGCCTTCTTGAACCGGCACAGAGGGTCCGTGGGATTGAACCGAATCATCTCGGAGGCCACGCGGATCGCGCCATCCACATCGCCCATGCCCATGTATGCCGCGCCCAGGGCATCCCGAGCGGCCATGTGTTTGGGCGCAATCTTCAGCAGCTCGCGGCTTGCCCGGACCGCGCCGGCGAAGTCCCGGGACAGGAGCAGCAGCGCGATGACGGCTTCGCGCGCCGCCATCTTGTGGGGTCCGCGCTCTATGGCCTTCTTTGCTGAGGTCAGCGCGTCGCCCACACGCCCAAGGTATCGGTACAGGTTGGCCTGACGCAGGTAGCAATCATACGGGTCAGCGCCGAGCCTCATGGCCGCATCCAGCGAGTCTATGGCGCCCGCATAGTCGCCCTGTCGAGCCAGGCGTCTGGCTCGGCGCAGCGCCTCACGCTTCGCATGCAGCGCCTCTGCCGGGCGGTTCAGTTGTTCGGTAGTCACCTCTTGGCTGTCGGTCAAGTCAGTCCTTCCGGGTCAAGCCGGGATAGCATTGCGCCGCCCGCCATTCTACCACCTGACCTGCCGGACCGGAGAGACCATATCGGCGCGCAAACGCATGCATGTTCACCTATACAGTTCTACGTGGGTCTCAAGGTTCCTTCTTCGTGTGTCGAAAGCGAGCGTGTCGGTTTCTGAGTCAGTCCCGACTCGGGCGCGGATCGCAAGAGTACACGTCATCGCTCGGCATGACGGACGGACGGCCGATACGCCCTCCGCCAACCACACGCGCCCGGCGTTGTATTGGCGAGTCAACCGCGCGACCCCCGGCTCGATGGGGATGCACTCGTACCGTTGCGGTTGGCTCGCCCCCTCGGCAGCAGGCGAAGAGATGAAGTGTACGCTCGAACGGTTGGCGGATGACCGGATCGCAAGTTGTGTCACGCGCTCCAGATGAGGCGCCTTCGGTTCGGAATGCGGGCACAACGTTCGTGGTGTCTCGCGGGGCGAAGTTGGTAGACTCACGCGAGTTCGGCGCGGGTCATGCCATGGCCTCCGCCAATGCGAGGGATGCCAATGATCACCGATCTCCAGCGCTTCACCGATTGCATGGAGTACCGAAGCTCCGACAGACGCCCGAACCACGAGCTTGGCGTGTGGCCTCAAGCGGCCGTCCGGTGGAGGGACGAAGCTCCGGAAGCCGTCGCAAGCTTCACGTGGAACTGGTTCTGGTCGGAAGACGCCATAGGTCTGGACCGGCGAGAATACATCCCCGTGAACTACGGCTTCATCCCTCCCTTCGAACACGTCATGCTGGAGGAAACGGCCGACTACGAGATATTCCGCGATGGGCTGGGGATCGTCCACAAGGCTCTCAAAGCCGGCACGGTCGGCGGCGGCCGTATGTGCATGGACCAGTACCTGGAGCATCCGGTCAAGCGTCCCGAGGATTTCGCCGACATCAAGCGTCGGCTGATCGCCGCGTTGCCCGAACGGTATCCCAGCGACCTCGACGCGCGCATTGAGGCTTGGAAGCAACGCGATTGTCCCCTGGTCCTCGGCGTCAACTGCGCCGCCAACGGTTTCTACTGGCGCGCCCGGGAGTTCATGGGAACCGAGGAGCTGTCGGTCGCGTGGTACGACTACCCCGACCTGATGCACGAGATGATGGAGTTCTTTGCGGACTTTGTCATCGAGACGAGCCGTCCGGTTCTCGAAAGGGTGTCGTGCGAGTACTTCACCCTCAACGAGGACCTCGCGATGAAGAGCGGTCCCTTGCTGAGCCCGGCTACCTATCGGCGTTTCATCCTGCCGCACCTGAAACGTCTCGTGGCATTCATGAAGGGTAACGGTGTGCGCTACTTCGCCGTCGATTCAGATGGCGACCCGACACCGCTCATACCGCTCATGATGGACGCCGGAGTTGACGTCATCTGGCCCATCGAGCGCGCGTCCGATGTCGGTCCCGTGGAATGGCGCGCCAGGTTCGGCAAGGGGTTGAGGCTGTGGGGCGGCGTTGACAAGCGGGAGATCGCGCGCGGCCCTGAAGCGATCCGGACCCATTTGCGCGAGTTCATTCCCCTGATCGAGGAGGGTGGGTTCATACCGACTGTGGATCACACGGTGCCGCCCGACATCTCATGGGACAACTTCAGGTCCTACATGGACGCAAAGATGGCTCTGCTCGAGGGCAGGTTCGCCGAACTCGGGTAGAGCCGACGGGTCAACGGGAGGTCGAGCCCGATGATGATGACAATGCGAGCGATCGCCCTTGTCGCGCTGATGGGCGCTCAGGCAGCCCAGGCGCCGAGCGCAAACGACACTTCGCCTCGCGCCATCCTCCAGAAGGCGCTGGACACCTATGCGGCCGCCCGCACATACGACGCGGTCTGGTCCTACACGCTGTCGCGCGGCGCCGAGACCCAGGAAATGCAGATGGAGGTGCGCGCCAAGGCGCCCGCGCGGATTCTGTTCCGAGTGAGCACCGCCAAGGCGTCCAGGGCTCCCCGGGAACGACAGGTGCCCGAGATGCTGGTCGTGCTGGACGGGGCCAACGCCTGGTATCAGAACACCAGCGACAAGGCATTCTTCAAGGTAGCACTCCCCAAGGAACCCAAGTACACTCCGCTGATGTTCTTCCCGCACATCGCCGCATCGGGCGAGGTCCGGCGCCTGCCCGACATCCAATCGGACGGCAAGGCGGTGATCGTGCTCGAGGCGGATCGGGCCGAAGGCGGCACGACGCGGATGGAGATTGACGCGGCCACCCACCGCATCCGCAAGATCGTCGTGGAGAACGTCATTGCGTTCATCAAGAACGTCTCGACGATCACCGTTCAGCGCGAGGCATTCGACGCCGACATCCCCGACAAGGTCTTCGCCTACAAGCCGCCGCGCGGCTTCAAGGAGATTCCAGCGCCTCCGGGCGCGGGGGCTATGTTCGGTCAGCCTTAGCCCGGCAGAGCGTCTCGGCCTCAGGGGGCGGATGGGCGCGTTGCCCCACCCGAACGGAGCCGCGCGAACGCGCCGTTGGTGCCGATCGCGAGATCGCGAAGCCCGGCCGCCAATGGGGACTCGGCCGCGTCCATTGCGGCAAGCGCGATCACTTTCGGCGCGCCGGATCGAGCCAGGCGGCGCACGCGCTCGATCTCCTCGGGTGGCCAATCGCCTGTGCCCACCAGTATTGCCACAACATGGGTAGCGCCTTCCATGGACATTGCCCTGGCAAGCCCTGCAGTTGGCGCGACCTGCGCAGTGGGCACGACGGCGTCGAGCTTCGACCAGACGCTCGGGTCCGCTGTGCCGGCAGACGATTGCCAGCCGCCGAGCAGATCCGTGCCCTGGCCGTCCAGAAGCAGGACCGCGAAACGGTCGCCGGACCTCAGCTCTGCTGCGGCGGCCTTGATCCGAAATCGTGCCGCGTCCAGCTTGCGCGGGTCGTCAACGCCCATCGCGGGATCGAGGCAATACGCGACCGACACGGGCGGAGGATCGGGCGCGGCCTTCTCGAACAATGTTCGCCTTGTGCCGGACTGGTCGGCCTGCGTCGTGTCGCGCTCGACGCGCCGCTGAACGAACGGTATCCCGCGGTCAAGGTCGAGCGATGCCCAGCCCCATGGAGCCGGTCCCTTTGCCTCGGGCTCCTCGGTGGGCCGAACGTCTTCTCCTGTGACGCTGAGCACCGGTGCGTTGAAGCGGCGCGATGGGTCCAGCAGAGGCACCCGCGAGGGCGGTGATGGCGGCCCGTAGATCGGAGGGGCAGGCGACGGCGGACCGTACATTGGCGGAAGGGCATCTGGCTCGACTTGGGTTGTGGCTGTCGGGGTGTCGGCTGTCCGGGCGCCATCTGTACTCGGCGTTTCCCCGGGTGTGCCGTAGGGCCACGCCACAATCACGGCTATGATCGCCGCGCACATCAGTGCGATGGCGGCGCCCTGCCCGAACGCAACCAGCCGCGCGCGCATCACGTCCGTCCCCTCGCCCTTGCCGAAACATACGTGGCGCAACAGCGCCTACAGCGAGCGCGCGTCACGTC
>JBBIQU010000051.1:0-26518 GCA_037442185.1 Chthonomonadales bacterium
CACAACGGCCCCGACGATCATTTCGTCGGGGCCGTTGTGATTCGCAGGCTTGAGACGGGACGAATGAGACATGTGCGACGAATGAGAAGGACGCGGGGCGGGGCGGGGCGAATAAGCGCGCAAGCGGCGGCAGAGGAGGCACCGGCTTCGCATGCACAACTACCCGTTGGGCCTGTCGTTCAAGATGATCGCCATCAGCCCGCAGATCCGCGTGACGGATGCGGCGGGCCGAACGGTCATGTATGTCAAACAGAAGGCATTCAAGCTCCGAGAGGACGTGACGATCTTCTCGGATGAACAGCAGCAGTTCCCGCTCGTTCACATGAAGGCCGATCGGATCATTGACTTTGCCGCCACCTACACGATCCGCGACACGGCCGACCGCGTTCTCGGAGCCGTGAAAGGCCAGGGCATGCGCTCTCTGTGGCACACTCAGTTCGCCGTCATGGACGCCTCTGGTAACGTCGTCGGCAGCATCGAAGAGGACAACCCCTGGGTCAAGGTCGCCGATGGCCTCGTCAACGAGATACCGCTGGTCGGATGGGTGGCCGGCCTGTTCATCAATCCGGCATACACGGTGACGCTCAATGGCCGACCGTCACTTCATCTGGTCAAGAAGCCGTCCATGCTGGAGCGCCACTTCACGATCACCAACACAGGCGATCTCACCGAAAGCGACGAGCTGCTCGCCCTCGCCTCCGTGATCATGATGCTCTTGCTCTTCCGGGGCCGGGGATAGGCACGCGAGTCGCTTCACCGGTCTCGCGGCAGCTCCTCAGGTAACGTCGGCGCCGCAATCGGGGTACCTTAGGACAATGGAGTCCTGCCAATGAGCCCGGGTTCGGGCCGCGTGAGCTGTCCGCGATGCGGCGCCAACAACTTCGACACCGTGACCGCGTGCTGGAAGTGCAGCGCGCCGTTGTCGGGCGCAGTCGCGACGCCTCCCCCCGATCGCGCGTCACCCACAACGCCCGGCAGGAGCGTCGGAGGCGTTGCCGGCGCCGCTCAGGCCGCAGGTTTCCGCGCCGTCTCAGGCTCGACATCGGCAAGCGAACGAGCGGCGCTGTGGCTCGGCCTGCTGTTCCCCTACTTTGGACTTCCCGTGGGCCTTGTGTTCATGATGCTCGACGACGACCGCAAGCAGCACCTCGGCCGCATCTGCATCTTCTGGAGCTGCATTTCCATGGTGGTCCACGTGGCCTTCATGTCCGTCGCGGCGCTCGGTCTGCGTGAGATGCTCTTCGCGGCGCTCCAAGGGGTCCGCGGCGCGGCGTCGCGGGGAACCGGCATAGAAGGGCTATAGACCCATCACTCGGGCAGTCTGCGCAGGCGGAGTTGCTGCCCTCCACAGGCGTAACTTCAGTCGCCGGGCATCCATCCCTGGCCCTGAGTGAACTCCTGGCCTGCCCGCCTACAGGTAGTCACCCTCCGGCTGAAACATCCGCCCGCACCTCGGGCACGCGCTCTCCTCTTTGCCCGCGATGGTTCGACATTTCGGGCACCGATGCAGCTTCACCGGGAAACGACCGCACTGGGCGCACTTCTTCATGTCGGGGAACACCAGCGCGCCACAATGGTCGCAGGCCGCCGGCTCGTCCGGACGCTTCATCGCCCATGCCCCGCCTACGCAGCGTCGAGTCTGCGCATGAGCAGCCCGCTCCAAAGCTTCGGATCGAAGTACGTTGACTTGGCGGGCATCCGATCGCCGGCAGCCGTGACCTCCCGCAGGTCGCCCGCAGTCGGATGTCCCACGATGAACGCGGCGGCCACGTTGCCCGATCGCGCCTGCCCCAGCGCCTCGGCCGGGTACCGGGTGTACGCCACCTCCGCAGCCGGCTCGCTCGATGTGAGAGGGTCGAGCACCAGCGCCTGCAGGATGGACACATCCAGCGCCCGCCAGGCGGGACCACGATCCGGAGCGACCGCCTCCATAACCGACGGATCGCGCAGGCGCATCATCCTCAGGTCGCTCCCGACGGCCATCAGGAACGCTCCATCGGCGCTGCGCATGCCGTTGATGATGTCGAGCAGCCCGTCACCGTCCGGGATCGGCGTCGCAACGAAGTATGCCTCCAGCTCGGCAATAAGGCGCTCGACGCGGTCCGGCGTCACGCCTGTCACCATTCGGTGCGTCGGCAGAACGACCAGACCCGGATCTTCGAAGGGGATCAGCGTTACCAGTATTCGGTCTGCCTCCGGCCGGTCGAGACCCTGTGATCGGAGCTCATCACGATACGTTAGCGCCGTCTCATAACGGTGGTGCCCATCGGCGATCCAGACCCGTCGCCCGGCCATCCCCCGCGCGAATGCGGCAGCCGGTTCGGCATCGTCCACAGCCCACACCGTGTGGGTCGCATCCTCGACTCGGCCCTGGAGCAGCGGCGGACCGGAGTGGGCAGCTTCGCAGACCATGCCGATCAGCTCCAGCCCGGGATCCTCATAGAGGACCATGATCGGTTCGGTGTTGGCTCGCGTCGCGCGCATGAGTTCGAGGCGATCGGCCTTGGCTTTCGGCTTCGTGTACTCGTGGGGCAATACGACCCCGTCCTCATACGGCGACAACCCCAGAGCGGCGAACACGCCCGTGCGCTCGACGGTCTTGCCGGTCAAAGCCGAGGGGAAAGTCTGCCGATACACGTACAGGCTCGGTCGAGGGCTTTCGACAAGAACGCCCCGATCCAGCCACTCGGCCAGAGTCCGTCCCGCTCGGCGATGGGACGAACCGATCGTGTCGCCCGCTTCGGGTCGGTTCAGGATGACCCGAACGAAGTTGGCCGGATCGGCCTCGTAAAGGCGGTCGCGAGTCCGCTCGTCAATGACGTCATATGGCGGCGAGATCAACGCGCCGAGGTTGGCTGCCCGTTCGGGATGATAATGGACGCCGCGGAATGCGGCGATGTCGGCCATGCATGCCCTCGCTGAACCGGACGCGCCGGTCGAGATGGCATACATCGTACCCCACCGACCGGAAGGCGCGCCCGAGCCTGCGACGCCCCGCATGGTGTGCCATAATCCGGTCAGGGCGCGTCCCCAGTCGAGGGCGCCGCCCCGGCAAGGAGTCGCCCATGAGCGGTAGCTTTGCGCTTCCGGAAAACCCGGACTACACCCTTCGCGACAGCGCGCGCGACTCGGTCCGGTTCGCCCATCGTTGCCTTGAGCCCCACTACGGCTACCGATGGAGGGCGATCAGCAGCTTTGTGGACCCGGAAGCCCAGGTCCAGGCCTGGCACGACTTCGGGCCGCTCGAAGGCCCGGGATGGGCGGCCAATGCGCTTGGCGGCGCGTATCAGCTCTACGCGTGGGGCGCTTTCGACAACTGCCACCTCCTCCAGCACGTCGCATTGGGCTTGATGGACCACGTCATGTCCGACGGGTTCGTCCAGGGCGACGGGTTCATCTGGGGATACCGGCATACGGCCTCCGACGAACGCTGCCTCAACTTCAAACACAACAACGATTGGTTCTGCCCAGGCTCCATGGCCCGCATCGGCCTGCAAATGCTATGGGCCGCCGATGCGGTCGGACCGGATAACGCGCGGTACGGGCCGTTGCGCGACATGGCCGTCCGCGCGGCCGATTGGCTGGTCCGCCATGTGGGCGAAGCCGAAGGCTGGTATCCGAGGCGCTGCTCGCCGGACGGCGCCATCTACAGGCGTAGCGCCGAAGGCGGCGACGAGCCGCTTGCGGCAGCCAGCGGCGACGGCTACCATATCCCCTGGCTCCTGCTGGAGCTCCACAGCCGCGGATTGCCTGCCGACCTTGATCATGTTCGCGCGCGCCTCGACACGGCCGTCGAGCGCGGGGGCATCTACGGCAGCGTCAACCACGACACCTACGATGCGGACGAAAACGTCTCCCATGCTCTCGCCTTTCGCACGCTCCTGCGAGCCGCGCGGGAGCTCGGCGACGAACGCTACCGCGATTTCGCCTACGATAGCGCCCTTGCGGGCCTCGAACGCTTCAAGATGACCGAAGACCGCAACGGCGTGGCGACAACGGGCCTGCTCTACATGGAGGACTCCTGGGACACGGCGTACCTCTGGGAGAACGCCGAGGTCGCGCTTGCCTACATCGAAGCGTTCGAGGACCGGCGCGAAAAGCATTTCCTGTGCTGGGCGGTCACCATACTCCGCGCGATCGCCAAGCACCACTACGGCCACCTCGGATTCCTGACCGAGGGCGTGGACTGGAACAACCACGTCGGGCAGCGGCATCACATCGGCGAGGCCGAGTTCGGAGCCATACGCTACACCGAGCCGCTGCTCAACAATCTGCATCACGTTGAAGCTGTCATGCGGACCCTGCGACTCATGGAGTCCTGCGAGTGACCCTGCGTGCCGACGTGCTGATCGTCGGCGCAAGCCTCGGCGGCGTCGCGGCTGCGTTGGCTGCAGGCCGCGCGGGAGCCGAGACCGTCCTGGTCGAACCGTGCAGTTGGATCGGGGGTCAGCTCACCTCTCAGGGCGTCTGCACACCGGACGAAAACGCATGGGTCGAAGCCGGGGGATGCACAGCGAGCTATTCCGCGCTCCGTCGTGCCATCAGAGAACACTACCGAACCCGCCACCGGCTTTCCGAGGCGGGAGCGGCACACCAGCGCCTGAACCCCGGTAGCTGCTGGGTCAGCCGCATCTCGGCGGAGCCGCGCGTCGCTGAACGTCTCTTGAGGGACATGCTGCGGGCAATGCCGACCGTGAGGATCATGGACCGCACCGACGTGGCAGGAGCGCGCGTGGCCGACGACATGGTGCGTCAGGTCTCCCTCAAGGGCGCTGACGGCTTGACGACAACCGTCGAGCCCGCGATGGTCCTCGATGCTACCGACCTCGGCGACTTGCTGCCGCTCACGGCCACCGAGTATAGGATGGGCGCTGAGGGCATTGAGGAGACCGGCGAACCCGATGCGCCGCCGCAGCCCCGCCCCGACTGGATCCAGCCGTTCACGTTCCCGTTCGCCCTCGAGCTGCGACCGCGCGGCGAGGATCACACGATCCCGGAACCGCCGCGCTACGCCGAGTTCAAGGCCCTCCAGCGCTATCACGTCCTCGATGGCGCAATGACCGGCATGTTCGGCGGCTACGGGTGGTGGGACTACCGGCGGGTCATTGCCGCCGCCAACTTCGATGACCCGGCTTTCCCGTGCGACATCGCGATGATCAACACGGGCTCCAATGACTACCGGGGCGGCAGCCTGCCCGACGACGACCCGCGCAGGTCGGCCGATGTCCTGCGTGATGGTCGCCTGGCTTCGCTCTGCTACGTTCGATGGCTGCAGACCGAGTGCCCGCGCGAGGATGAGCCCGGCAAGCTCGGCTACCTCGAACTGCGCTTGCGCGCCGACTGGTTCGACACGCCGGACGGCATTGCGCCCATGCCCTACATCCGCGAATCACGTCGGATCGTCGCATTGACGACGGTGCGTGAGCAGGACATCGTTGTGCGCGATGGCCAGGGCAACGCCCATCAGCAAGGCGCGCGGGCGGCCTTCATGCCGGACTCCGTCGGCATCGGGCACTACTGGCTCGACATCCACGAGGGAGGCACCGACGAACCCGGGCGCTTCATGGAGACAAGGCCCTACCAGATCCCCATGGGAGCGCTGATCCCCGCGCGCATGCGCAACCTCCTGGCCGCATGCAAGAACATCGGCATCTCCCACCTGTCGAGCGGCGCGTTCCGCCTGCATCCGGTCGAGTGGAACATCGGCGAGTCGGCCGGCTCCCTCGCAGCCTTCTGCGTTTCCCGGAACCTCGAGCCACGTCAGGTTTGGGCCGATCCTGCGCGCCGATGGGAGTTCCAGAGGGTTCTGCTGGATCAAGGGGTGCCGTTGTTCTGGTGGGGCGACCTGTCCCACAACCACCCGGTCTGGCGCGCCGCGCAGGAGCTGGCCATGCTCGGGCGCTTCAGCGACGATACGAGCGTGGAGTTTGGACCCGACCGACCGGTCCCTGTGGCCTCAGGGAGCATTCAAACGCGGGCCGAGGCCGTCGCGGACGAATGGCGACGGATGCGCCGCAATCAATGACGGCGTCGAACCGCCCCTAGTTCGGAATCCATCGGCGCGCGACTTGATACCGCGCCATCAGATAGACGGACACCACGACCAGCAGGGTGACCGCTTCGGCCACCACCACATTGCCTTCGACGAGCCCCGTTCCCGTCAGGGGCACGCTAATCGCAATGTGGACGAGAAACGCATAGAGGCTGTTGCGCCCGAGCAATGCCAGCGCGTCCAGCGGCGGCCTCGACGGGCGGATTCGCGCGTGCGCAAACTGAACAAGAAGATACAGCGCCGCGATGGCCGCGAAGAAGTACGCTACCCTCCCCAGCCTCAGGGGGTGCCTCTCGAAAAGGACGCTGTCCCACCGCGCATGATCGTAGAACGCGAATCCGGGCGTCTGGACCCACACGATCGCCAGTATCGCCGCGAGCGACAGCGACAGCGCCAAGAGAAGCGGCTTGCGGTTCCGAGCGATGATCCGATCGCGAATGGTCGCCTGATGGTAGCCGATGCAGAGGCCCGGAACGAAAAGCCCCTGCCAGGCAAGCGGCGGGAATGCGTTGCCGACGCTGTCGGCCGCCCACTGACCGACGCCGGGATCGTACTGCGTGTAGACAAGCGCGCCGATGGAAGCGCCAAAGGCGAGCCAGGTCATGCCGCGGCGCATGGACTCGAACACAACGGGTGCCGAGCCGAGCAGGAACACGTAGAGCGGCAGGACGTTCAGCGCGTGTCCGGGCTGCAGCTTCAGGCTCAGGGTCCCTGCAATGATCTCACCGGCGGATTGCAGCGACATGCGCGGGATCAACGCATGGTCGTAGAAAACCCCGTTGCCGCCGATGGCGATCAACACCAGCGCACAGTGCACAGCCCAGATCGTAAGCGCCCGGCGCCAGATCGCCCTGTATGCCGCCATGACGGGTCCGTTTTCCATCTTGCGGCGGTACACAAGACCCATAACCAGTCCCGCCAGGAAAACGAAGCCCTCGGCGCCGCTGACGAACCGCAGGAAATGGGCGCCCTGATTCACGAAGGTAGCGGTACCCACGTGGGCCGTAATCATCATGACGATGCACAGACCACGAAGGACGTCTATTGCGTGGTTGCGGCCTTGCTTCCGTCCCGCCGGCCGGACGCCCGTAAGCGCCGCTTCACGAAGCTGGTGCTCGGTGCGGCATATGGTGCTTGCTGTCAACGAAGATCGTCTCTCGCCGTCCGCGATGCGCGGACACGCCGAATATCATACCTGCATGAAACGACAATATCCGAACGGACGATCAATAGCGCAGACGCGGCATCAATGATCACCTGCAGGCGCAGAAGACCATTCCGCTCGCGGGATTCGTGTCATGGCCCGACGATTCATCGTCGGGTCGGCTTACGTGAGCAGACTTGCTCGTAGCCCTGTCCGGTTGCACGGGCCGCACCAAGCTCGACGGGCAGCGCGCCGCCCGACGGACCGACTCCGAGCGAAACGAAGGAGCCTCCAGATGAATCCTCGCGCCTATACCCTAATCGAGGTTCTGGTAGTCGTCGGCATCATCGCGATCATCGTGGCCATCCTCTTCCCCGTGTTCGCGACTGTGCGCGAGAACGGCCGCATGGCCAGGCGCATCTCCAACCAGCATCGGTAGGGTCGGTCTTGCCGCCCGTCTTGTGTATACTTAGGTCCGCTGCTTCCCGCGGACCTGGCGGGCAAACGGACGTGTCCCACGCCTGCCGCATACCGGAACGGAGAGACCGATGGACAAGACGCGACAGGATCAGCTCATGGAGCAGGTCAGGGGCTTCATGGAAAGCCGAATCGTGATCACGGCTGCCGAGCTGAACCTGTTCACCCTGCTGGCCGACAGCGCGATGGGGGCCGAGGAGGTATGCCGGGCGATCGGAGGCGACCTGCGGGCCACCACCATCCTCCTCGATGCGCTCGCGGCACTCGGATGGCTCACCAAGAGCGGCGGCGTCTATCGAGCCGACGCAGGCGCGGCGCAGCTTCTTGCCGATTCGAGCGACGAGTGCATCCGGCCCATCATCCTCCACTACGCCAACATGTGGAAACGATGGTCGCGGCTGACGGACATCGTCACAGGCGGTCCGTCCGAGGAGCCGACCGTGGCGACCAGAACCCCCGAGCAGTTCCGCGCCTTCATCGAAGGCATGCATGTGCTTGCGAGGAAGCGCGCGCCGGCCGTGGCTGCGCAGATTGGCCTCGGCGGCGCTCGGTCGCTCCTCGATGTGGGCGGCGCATCGGGAACCTACACCATCGAGTTCCTGCGCGCGTCATCGGAACTCAGGGCGACCCTCTTCGACCTGCCGAACGTCGTCGAGATGGCTCGCGAACGGTTGGCTGCCGAGGGACTGCTCGACCGCGTCACTCTGGTCGGCGGCGATTACCTGAAGGACCCGATCCCCGGCGAACACGATCTGGCATACCTCAGCGCAATCATCCACCAGAACAGCCCCGAAGAGAACGTGGCGCTCTACCGCAACTGCCACAACGCCATGGTCTCCGGTGGCAGGATCATCATCCGCGATCACCTCATGTCGCCGGACCGCACATCGCCACGCTTCGGGGCGATCTTCGCCGTGAACATGCTCTGCGGAACGAGCGGCGGCAACAGCTACACCTTCGACGAAATCGCCGCCGGTCTTCTCGAAGCCGGGTTCGGCGGCGCCCGCATCCTCAACGAGGATAGCGTGATGGACGGCCTGGTCGAAGCGCGCAAGCCGTAAGAGTCTGTCGGGCCGACGCTTCGGCATCGGCCCGACTCGTGCGTTACGGCAGCGTCAGCTTGTCCTTGGGCAGCGGCTTGAGGTTGAAGAACCAGTCGAGGCTCTTGTATTCGGGCCCCGCCTTGGCGACGCGCTCTTTGGCGGCGTCGGCGGTGCCGGGCGGCGGGATGATGACATCGTCGCCGGGCTGCCAATCGGCCGGTGTGGCGCATGCGTGGGCGTCAGTGGTTTGCATGGCAATCAGCAGGCGCATGATCTCGTCGAAGTTGCGGCCGTTGGACAGCGGGTAGTACATGAGCGCGCGAACCTTGGCGTTGGGATCAATGAAGAACACCGCGCGCACGGCCTTGGTGTCGCTGGCGCCGGGCTGGACCATGCCGTAGAGCTTGGAGACGGTCTGCTTCAGGTCCTCGATCACCGGGAAGGTGATGTCCACGTCCTTCTGACCCTTGTACTCGATCCTCTCTTTGATCGTTCGCAGCCAGGCAATGTGGCTGTAGGCGCTGTCCACCGACAGGCCGATCAGCTCGCAGTTGAGCTTCCTGAATGCCTCCACGCGCTTGGCGAACGCGAGGAACTCGGTCGTGCATACGGGCGTGAAGTCGGCGGGATGGCTGAACAGGATGACCCACTTGCCCTTGTAGTCCTCAGGGAAGTTGATCGGTCCGTTGGTCGTTTCGGCCTTGAACGCCGGGGCGTCCTCGCCGATGAGGGGCAGTCGGTTGCAGTTGCAGTCGCAGCCTTCGCAGCAGCACTTGCACTTCTCGTCGCTCATCTTACGGCTTCCTCCTGATGGTGTGATTTGTTCGTCCGTCGTTAACCGTTACGCAAGCCGGCTTCGCCAAGTTCGCCGGATGCATCACGCACAAAGGCCGATAGCTGTTCGCTCATCCGAGCCAGGACTTCGGTCCACTCGCGCAGGTGCGCCACACCCGACGGCGTCAGCGAATAGACCCGCCTTGCGGGACCTCCTCCGCTGACGTCCCATTGCGACCCCACGTGCCCCATCTGCTCCAACGACCGCAGCGTCCGGTACAAGCCCCCGCGATCCACCTCGGCATCGGTGAGCTGGTGATCCTGCAGGACAGCCGCAAGCTCGTAACCGTGGGCCGAGCCCTTCGCCAGCAGCAGATACAGGGCGACAGGCTCGATGAACCGATAGAGGTTGCCCATGGCGCACGTGCAAGGCCGATCGCCGCCGTGCCGTCGGCACTGGCCGCGGAGCCGATGATAGGTTCCGATGCCCTCGGGCTCGGTCTGCATGGATGTCCTTCCCGGAACCCTCCGTTGTGTGTCACCCGACAAGTTCTCGACGAACCTGCCTCTAGGTGTTGACTCATTCTACCACAGTGGCCATAATAGATGTAGGTTACACTTATCAGCCACATGCACTAGTTGGTGTCAATGCGAAAGGGAAGGCATACCATGCGCATAGCGGTCACGGGAACGGCACAGAGCCCCGACGCTCCCATGGACGAGCGGTTCGGGCGCGCGCCCTGGCTGTTGATCTACGACACGGACACGGACGAATGGACGTCCATGGACAACACGGCCAATCGCGATGCGGCCCATGGCGCAGGCATAAGCTCTGCAGAAGCCGTCGCCCGCGGCGGCGCTGAGGTTCTGTTGACCGGAAACTGCGGCCCCAAAGCGATGGATGCGCTCAGCCGCGCGGGTGTTCGCGTCATCGAGGGACAGGAGGGCACGGCACGCGATGCCGTGCAGCGGTTTCTTGATCAGTAGATCAGGCGAGGATGCCGTGCAGGAAGGCGCGGCACACGATAGCGGGCAGACTGCCCGAGAAAGGAAGGATGAAATGCCTGGAATGGACGGAACGGGTCCGTTTGGTGACGGACGGCCGGGACGGGGTCTGGGGCCCTGCGGGCGAGGAATGGCATATGGTCGCGGCGCGGGCCGTGGCATGGGACGAGGATGCGGCATGGGAATGGGTCTCGGGTGGCGGCGCGGAGCCGACATGTCGGCTGCAGTTGTCAGCGACCCGACGGCCGAAGTGGAGGCCCTGCGACAGAAGGTTGCGGAACTGACGGCGGCCATCGAGGAGCTCAAGGGAAAGTCGGCAGAGAAGCAGTAGGGCCGCCACGGCCAGAGGAGAGGCGCGAGCACTGGGGAAGGTCTGCATAGCCAGCGGCAAAGGCGGAACAGGCAAGA
The DNA here is from genome assembly GCA_037442185.1 of Chthonomonadales bacterium. Classification (GTDB taxonomy): domain Bacteria; phylum Armatimonadota; class Chthonomonadetes; order Chthonomonadales; family CAJBBX01; genus JAAYVH01. Next base: position 10,904 of record JBBIQU010000051.1, read on the forward strand.
CGCTGATCAGCACATCGCTTGCATGGGCCATGTCGAAACACGAGCCGGTCCAGTTGCTCGACTGCGATGTTGAAGCTCCGAACGCCCACCTCTTCCTCGGGCCAAAGATCCGTCAGCGCGTGCCGGTTGCTGTGACCGTGCCACGCGTGGACGAAGAGGCCTGCACCCATTGCGGCGAATGCGCGCAGGCCTGTCGCTTCAACGCCATCGCCTCGTTGCCGAACGCCACCGTCGTCTACGACGAACTATGCCACTCGTGCGGGGTATGCGCCGCGGTGTGCCCTTCCGGGGCCATCGCCGAAGTGAAGCGCGAGATCGGCGTCGTCGAAATCGGCGAGGCCGGCGAAATCGGCTTCGTGCGAGGCACCCTCAATGTGGGCGAGGCGCGCAGCAGCCCGGTCATAGCCGCCGTCAAGTCCTACGCCGATCGCTCTTGCACCATCCTGCTCGACGCCCCTCCGGGCACCTCGTGTCCCGTTGTCCAGACGCTGCGCGGCTGCGACCTGGCCCTGCTCGTAACCGAACCCACGCCCTTCGGCCTGCACGATCTCAAGCTGGCGGTCGAGACGGTACGCGCGCTGGGTCTGCCCCTCGCCGTCGTGGTGAATCGCGACGGTCTCGGCGACGACCGCGTTGACGCCTACTGCCGGGCCCAGAATATCCCCATCTGGGCGCGCATACCGCATGACAGGGCAATCGCCGAGGCATGCGCTCGCGGCGAGCGCGCGGTCGAAACCTCCGACGCGCTTCAGTCCGCCGTCGAGCAGCTCGGGCATCGGATTCTCGAGATGGAAGAGACTGCAAGATGAGCCACGGCATGGCGGCGCGCTCGATAAACTCCGACGCCGGCGAACGGCGGCCTGCCGATCGGGCGCACCGTCCCAAGCCGGAGGGGCGCGAATGAAGCCGCCCGAGGTCGTCGTCCTCAGCGGGAAAGGCGGCACCGGCAAGACCAGCGTCGCCGCCGCATTCGCCTCGCTCGCCCGCAGGCCCGTGATAGTGGACTGCGATGTGGACGCGCCGGATATGCACCTGATCCTGCGGCCGGAGCCCCTCTCGCACGCGCCGTTCGTCTCGGGCCATGAGGCGGTCATTGACCCGGCTCTCTGCGGCCGATGCGGCCGATGCGCGGCAGTCTGTCGATTCGGAGCCATCGTGCGGCCGCGATCGAGGGAGGAGCCCTGGCGCGTTGACGCGATGCTGTGCGAGGGGTGCGGCGCCTGCGAGTTGGCCTGCGCGCGGGGCGCGATCCGCATGAATGAGGCACAGCGCGGAGCATGGATGCGCTCCGATACCCGGTTCGGCCCGCTGATCCACGCCGAAATGGCGCCCGGGGCCGAGAACTCCGGCAAGCTGGTGGCCCTGCTCAGGCGTCACGCTGCCGAGGTCGCCGAGGATACCGCCGCGGAGATCATCCTGTGCGACGGACCGCCCGGCATCGGATGCCCGACCATCGCGACGATGACTGGCGCCGACCATGTCGTGTTTGTCGCCGAGCCCACCGAATCCGGCCTGCATGACCTCGAGCGCGTCGCCGAACTGGCCGCGCGGTTCCGCCTGCCGGGCTCGCTGTTCATCAACAAGGCCGACCTCAGCGCCGAACGCACCCTCCGGGCCGAGCGCTTCGCGGCCGATCGCGGCCTGGCCCTGCTCGGCAAGGCCGACTACGACACCGCGTTCACCCGGGCCCAGATGCGCGGACTGACGATCACCGAGAACGGATCAGGACCCGCCGCCGCAGCCCTGCGAGAGGCGTGGAGCCGGCTGACGCGAGCCCTGGCCCAGCGGCGCCGAACGCCGCCTGCGCTCAGAGTCCTGTGATCCGTCCGACTCGTCTGACCCGTCTGACCTGTCCGACCTGTCCGACTCGTCCGACCCAACCACCAAGGAGAACCCCACCATGCGCATCGCCATACCTGTCCACGACGGCCGCCTCTGCGCCCACTTCGGGCACTGCAGCGCCTTCGCCCTGCTGGACATAGACCCCGAGACGAAGCAGATCGTCCGATCGAGCAGCGTCAATCCTCCGCCGCATCAGCCCGGTGTGCTGCCACGCTGGCTCAAGGATGAGGGCGCCGAGGTCGTCATCGCCGGCGGAATGGGAAACCGCGCTATGGCGCTTTTCGCCCAGGCGGGCATCCAGGTCCTCACCGGCGCCCCCGAGCACACCCCCGATGAGCTGGCCCTCGCCTACGCCGAGGGCACGCTCGAGCAGGGCGCCAACGTCTGCGACCATTAGGGCGGTCGGCGCGGCGGTCGGACGGTCAGGCGGCGAACGGAGCGAGTCGCTCCAGAGCAAGCGCCAGCAGGCGATCGTCGAAAAGACGCGCCTTGCGGGCGCCTGAGCCCCGTCCTCCGGGCCAGGTCGAGATGCCGCCCTTGACTGCCGCGAGACCTGGCTCCGTGTGGTCCACGGCTAGCAGCCAGTCCACCGTCGCGAGAAGCTCCAAGCCGAGCGGAGACTCGAACCCGTCCACGACGGCCGTGGTCTCTTCGAGCGCCCTCAGGTATGGCGCTCCCGGACCGTCATGCAGATACTGCTCGACCGTGCGCTGATTGCGGTCATCGGACCATATCAGATCGAACGGACCTGCGTCGGCCAAGCGACGCTCGCAATGGAGGTAGCGTCCATCCAACCCGTCAAGGAGGTGGCGCAGCCGGTCGGCATAGGGGCCGTACCGGTGCGGCACAAACGTTAGCTGCAGCGGGTCGTCCGTGCCCAGCCGCTTGAGGGCGCGACTCAGGAACCACGCCAGCTTCTGCACCTCCAGAACCGTGCAGTCCGCGCCAAGTGCGCAGTATTGCCGAACGAGCTCGACGATCAGTGCACGGGCAGGTGTCAGCTCAGCCGGTCCGGTCGCTTTGCGTGTCGCGCTGAGACCGAGTGCCGGTTGGTAAACGATGAAGTCTACGTCCGGTACCTGGATGGCCGCCGACTCTATCTCCAGGCGGACATGATCCCAGACGAGACCACCGTTGCCGCAGCCGAGCGGCGGCACCGCGATCGATTCGATGCCCTTCTCGCGCACAACCAGGATCAGGTCCACGAGCCCTTCGCGAATCCAGTCCATCTGCGACGGGTGTCGCCAATGCTTCTTCGTCGGGAAGTTGATGATCCACCGCGGGCCGGTGAGCGCCTCGTTCTCGGTTACGAACATACGCCCTACGCGGACCAGACCGGCTTTGCACGCCTGCTCATACGCGCGTGTGTTGGCAGGGAATGCCTCCCGAAACTGCAGGGCTACCCCCTTCCCCATGACGCCAACCTCGTTTACCGTGTTCACAAGGGCGTCAGCGTTCGAGTCGAGGATGTTCCCGGTCGTATACCGAACCATCACACATACCATTCCGGCCGCGCGCTCACCCTAAGAGGGACGCCTTCCTCTGCGGCAAGGACTTCAATGCGTGTCTTAGTATCCCGATCATAGCATGCGATGCCGGTTAGCGCATCGGCGGGAACATGACGATAGATCAGCGCTTCCGCCTGATAGCGTTCGAGCTTATCCGGATCCTCCGGGTCGCGACGGAAGTCCTTGCTGCCCAGAAGCTTCCAGTCCAAACGATGCAGATCGGTGAGATCATCCGAGAAGTATGCCGTTACGCGAAGCGCATGACGATCGGTGAACAAGAAGCGGACGCCACGTTTGGACAGCGCACGCAAGGACGCGACGAGGATAACGATCGCGCTCCTCGGTTGGCCAGGAACGCCCCGATGGCCTGTGACAATGTTATAGAGCATCGGCGTCCATGGCGTGAAGTAGAACGGAACGTAGTCGCTCAAGGCGCCGCCAGGAGGTATGGGAACTTGGCGGCTGTGCCGCTTGTCAATGACGTCCGCATCGCCGATCTGCCGATAGTCGGGATCAGCGAGTTCCGAGTTGCGGCAACAGATGCCATTCCGTATCATCCAGCGCACATTATCAACATGCGTGATCCTGAAGATCAACGCCGCTTCCGGACTGAGTGTCAGCGTCGCCATCCTCTCGATGCCCTTCTGTCCAGACACGACAATCGCCGCGACCTACCGTCGCGACCGCCTTGCCCACCGCGCGGCCGGATGGGAGTTGCAGCAACGGTCGGCCACGCATGGAGCAGGATACTCCTCCGCTCACGTCCAATGTATCATCACGATCATGATCTTACCCTTCACGAAGATGCAGGGCATCGGCAATGACTTCGTCGTGGTTGATGCGCGGACGGGGCTGGAGGCCGACTGGCCGGAGGCGGCGGTCGCTTGGTGCCGCAGGCATTTCGGCATCGGAGCCGATGGACTGCTCGTCATCTCGAACGCGCCCGACGCCGACGCGCGCATGGAAATGTTCAACCCCGACGGCACGCGCGACTTCTGCGGCAACGGCCTGCGGTGCGTGGCGCGGTTCGTCGCCGACGGAATGCCCGGCGCAGGGCGACGGCAGCTGCGCATCGCCACGGACGCCGGAGTGCGCCAGTGCGAGGTCGCCTACGACGGATCGGGCGTCACGGTCACGGTGGACATGGGCCTCCCCGCGTTCGATCCGCCGGGCATCCCCATGGCGGTGGACCTGCCCGAGGTCGTGGACTACCCGCTGCCGCTGACGGAGGCACCCTCCCTCCCCTCCCCTGCGCCGCGGGGGAGGGTAAGGGCGGGGGCGGCGCTGACGATCTCGGCGCTCTCGACGGGCACCACCCATGCGGTGACGTTCGTTGATGCCCTGCCCGACGATGCCGAGTTCCTGACGGTCAGCCCGGAGGTGGAGCTCCATCCGCTCTTCCCTGAGCGAACGAGCCTCATGTGGGTCCGGCGGGTATCGGAGAGCCGCCTCAGCATGCGAATCTGGGAGCGCGGGGCGAGCGAGACGCTGGGTTGCGGGACGGGAGCATGCGCCGCGGCAGTCGCCGCCCGTCGCAAAGGGCTGATTGGACGATCGGCCACCGTGGCGAGCGCCGGCGGCGAACTGACCGTCACCTGGGACCCGGGCGAGCACATCCTCATGGCCGGCCCGGCAGAGCGCGTGTTCGAAGGGAGGGTGGAGCTATGAATCGGTCGCGCCGCGAGTTCTGGCTCGGCATTGCGTTCATCTCCCCGTGGCTCGTGGGCTTCTTCGCCCTGACGCTCTACCCTGTGCTGGCGTCGCTCTACTACAGCTTCTGCGAGTACCGCGTCTTGACGCCGCCGCGCTGGGTCGGCCTGCGCAACTACATCGAGCTGTTCACGGACCACGACTACTTCCTGCCTTCGCTGGCCAATACGGCGTTCATGTTCATCGAGCTGCCCATCGCGCTGGCCCTTTCGGTGGCCATCGCGCTGCTGCTGAACCAGAAGCTGCGGGGCATGGCCTTCTTCCGAACGCTCTATTACCTGCCGTCGGTGGTGCCGGCGGTGGCGGCTTCCATCCTGTGGCTCTGGCTCCTGAACCCCGAGTACGGCCTCGTGAACAAGACGCTCGAATGGCTGCACCTGCCCACCACCGAGTGGCTCCAGAGCCCGCTCTGGTCCAAACCGGCGTTCATCGTGCTGGACCTCTGGATGATCGGCGGAGGCATCGTCATCTACCTCGCCGCGCTGCAGGGAGTGCCCGAGCACCTCTATGAGGCCGCCGAACTCGACGGCGCATCTCCGTGGCGCAAGACGTGGCACATCACGTTGCCCGCCATCTCGCCGGTGATCTTCTTCAATATGATCCTGGGCATCATCGGGACGTTCCAGTACTTCACCCAGTCGTTCCTGATGACCGGCAGTCCGCCCGGCGGACCGGCCAACTCGACGCTGTTCTACGCGCTCTATCTGTTCCAGAACGCGTTCACCTATTTCCGAATGGGCTACGCCGCCGCCATGGCATGGGTGCTGTTCCTTCTGACCCTCCTGGCCACGCTGCTGGTGTTCCGCTCGTCGGCCCGATGGGTCTACTACGAAGGCGAGACACGATAGCCGCCACCCTCAGTTGGATGCCGTCCTCGCAACGAATCGCCGGGCCGCCAGCGCAGCGATCAACAAGCAGATACAGCGCATCCTGACCAGGGTGGACTGACGCACGGCGCGGCGAAATCGGGACCCGATCCTGCAGGAGTTCCGGGCCATCCCTAGAATAGGACTCAGCCCGCGGGCGGTCCCACGCCCCCGGCGCACCATCACACAGGAGAACATGCAGTGATTCGTATCGGATTGGTCGGATGCGGCGGCATCATGGGCGCCCATGTGCCGGGCCTCAAGGCTGTCGAAGGTCGAGCGATTGTGACGGCGGCATGCGACGTGAGCGAGGAGAACGCGAAACGTCGCGCTTCGGAGACGAACCCGGAAGCCGCCATCTACTCGGACTGGAAGGCCATGCTGGCCGACAACAACGTTGACGCAGTAGACTGCGCCCTGCCCCACCACCTGCACTGTGAGGCAATCGTGGACGCCGCCAACGCGGGCAAGCACGTCCTGACCGAAAAGCCTCTGTGCACGACGCTGGAGGAGGCCAAGGAGATCGAGGCCGCCGTCAAGGCCAACGGCATCATCCTCGCCTGCGCCCACAACCAGATGTTCGAGCCGGCCCCGCGCACAGCCCGCAAGTGGATCCGCGAAGGCAAGCTCGGGCGCATATTCAGCCTGCGCACCGTGGACTGCTTCTATGCGGGCGGCGGCAATCCCGTCAACTGGGGATGGCGCGGCAAGCTCGAGACGTGCGGAGGCGGGTGCGCCATTGACACCGGCTACCATCCGACCTACATGCTCATTTCGCTGGCCAACTCGGAGCCCGTCGAGGTCGTCAGCATGCTCGCCAACTACAACCAGCCGACCCTCGAAGGCGACGACAGCGCCCAGACCATGGTGCGCTTCGCCAACGGCGCCGTCGGTACGCTGCAGACCTCATGGGGCTACCACGTGCCCAGCGGCCACTGGCAGATCCACGCCATCGGCGAGCACGGCCAGATCTACGGGCGCGGCAACACCCTCTACTTCCAGCCGCTCAAGGGCGAAACAGAGAAGCACGAGCTGCAGCCCGAGAACGGATTCGTCGGCGAGATCAAGCACTTCGTCGATTGCATCGAAACCGGCGCTCAGCCCGAACAGGGCCTCTATGAAGGAGTGACCGTCCTCAAGGTCATCCTCGGCGGCTATCAGTCGGACCGCGAGAAGCGGTACGTGAAGCTGTAGCATTGGAGCAAGGGCGCGCGTCGGCATCACCCGACACGCGCCCGCTCAAAGCCGGCTCTCGATGGCCCGGGCCGTGGTGATGTAGGCCGACCCGAACGCGAGGTTCAGGAGGCTCGCCACGTGCATCTCCTCGTTGATCGAGCCGGTTCCGTCAGCGAGGAAGAACACCCTGTAGTCGCGATAGTACGCATCGCGGGCTGTCGCTTCGCAGCACATGTTCGTCATGATGCCCGCGATCACAAGGTCCTCGATCTTCAGGCACCGCAAGACGGTGTCGAGGTCCGTGTTGTAGAACGCCGAGTAGCGCCGCTTGAGCACCACCTTCTCGTTCGGCAGCGGTGCCAGATCGGGATGGACTTCGCTCTCGGGCGTGCCCTCAAGGCATTTGCCCTCCCACCACCAACCCATAATGCCAGCATCGAGATCGGCAGGATGGTGTACGTGGCGCGTGAAGATGACCGGTCGGCCCGCCTGCCGGAAGGCGTCCACAAGCCGCCGCACCGTCGGCAGGATCGCGAGACCGCCGCAGGTGAAGGTCGGCGACCCCGGATCGAGGAAGAACGGCTGCATGTCCACGACGATCAGGGCGCAGGCCGAGCGATTGAGAGCCATGGCGTGCGAGTTGAACGGAGCGATCCGCTCAAGCCATTCGGCCGTCTTCGCATCGAGTGTTGCTGTCGTTACGTAGGCATCCATCATAGCCTCCAGGCCGGGTGTTCCGGCGCGTCGCGCGTACTGTGCCATACGCAATGGAGCGCCCAGGATACTCCTGAAGCGCGGTGCGGCGGCATCGCCCCGATGAACATGGCCCGATGAGGCGTCAGGGATCGGCAAGTGGATGAATGAATGCGCGCTTGAGGAGGACCATCGGGCCTATGCCCGCGAGCCCAGCCCGTACTCCCGAGCGAGCAGCGCGGCGGCGGTGCGGTCGTTCACCTGCAGCTTCGCCAGGATATTGGAGATGTGGTTCTTCACCGTCTTCTCGCTGATGAAGAGCTTGTCTGCGATTTGCCGATTGCGCATGCCGGCCCCAAGCAGATCGAGCACCTCCACTTCGCGCTTGCTCAGCTCGGCGAAAAGCTCGCGCGTCTCCTCGCCGATCCGCGTGACGCGCTGAAACTCCCGCATGACCCTCGGCACGAGCGACGGACTGATGTAGCCTTCCCCGCGGTGGATTGAGCGCACGACTCGGCCGATCTCCTCGACGCCGGCATCCTTGAGCATGTAGCCGAGAGCTCCCGCGCGGATGGCCTCGAACACTCTCTCGTCATCGCCGAACTTGGTGAGGATGAGCACCTCGGCGTCCGGGAGGGACTGCCGTATGCGCCGCGTGGCCTCGATGCCGTCCATCTCGGGCATCTCAATGTCCATCAGTACGACATCCGGCGCGCGTGAGACGGCCAGTTCCACGCCCTGCCTGCCGTTTGCCGCGGTTCCGATCAGGTCCAGCTCGGGATCGAGCCGCAACAGCGAGGCCAGCGCCTCGCGGAGCATGCGGTCATCCTCAACCAGCACGATGCGGATAGCCCCGGGCGCGCCTTCGTCGGTCCGCTGCTGACCCCCTGCCGGCTCCGTCCCTTCCGTCAGTTCGAAGGTCCGCATCGGCCTGTCCATGCCCGGCATGTCCCGCTCGCCAAGGTCTCGCAGCAAGATGCCGCACGGCAGCGCATGGCGGATCAGAGCCGCGCACGGCTCGGAAATCAGCGTCTGTCCGCTGCGGGCCTCAAGGAGCACGCGTTCGCAAAGCGCCACATCACTCCCCAGAAGAACGCCGCCATCGAGTGTGCCCACGCGCCCCACGTGCAATGCCGCTCGGTATCGAACGGCGGCGCACACAGGATCCGAAGCGACCGCCTGGCGCGCGCCGAGCGTCGCTGCGAGCGCCTCGGTCGGATCGGGGCACGCCGCCATCAGGCCCTCCGCGCCGCCGACAAGGGTCGCCCCCTCGGCCCTGCCGAGCGCTTCCCGCCAGTGACGCAGCAACGTCGCCGCCGCATCGGCCGGCGGTCCGTCGGCTCCGCGGACGACGCCGCACGCGACCATGCACTGAAGCGAGACGCGGGGCGCTCCCGGTGTCAAGGTCTGATCCACCGCCGCCATCCGCTGTCTCCTCCCGTTGCGCGCGGCACCGAAGCGGTCACCGAAGCTCCTTCGCCCGGCCGGCTTTCGATGCGCACGTCGCCGCCGACAGATCGCGCCGTCTCGCGCATTCCCTCCAACCCGGCATGCCCCTCGCCGCGCGGCTCAGCCGGATCGAATCCGCGACCGTTGTCGCGTACCGTCAGGATCGCTTGATCGGGCTCGAACGCGACGGTCACCTTCACCTCATCGGCCTCCGAGTGCTTGAGCACATTGTTCATGGCCTCCTGCAGAATGCGAAACAGCGCCTGCTCGACCTTCGCGCCCAGAGGACCGGGTTGACCGGCAATGTCGGTCTGAATCCCGACGCCCGTGCGCGCGGCAAGATTGTGGAGATACTGGCGCACCGCCGGCACGAACGCCTCGCTCGGCGCTGTAGCCCGGAGCCGGTGGACGAGAAACCGCAGGTCGTCGGCCGCGCGGCGCGCGAGGTCGCGGCAGTCGGCGGCGAGCCCGGCCGCGCGTCGCGGGTCCGTCTCGGCCACGCGAGTCGCCACCTCCATCTGCGCGGCGATGGCGATCAGATGCGCCTGCACGCCGTCATGCATCTCCATGGCGATCCGGTTGCGCTCGTCGGCAACGCTCAGACGCGCGCGCACGTCGGCAGCGAGCTTTGCCAGCCATGTCGCGAGCGATGCCAGCACCATGAGCGAGACCAGGCGATAGGAGGCCCCGAGATAGCTGATCGGCGCAAGCCCGAGCGTGGCTGTCAGGGCGCCGAGGATCGAGACGATGCCCACTACCGCCGCCCAGCCGACGTTGAGAGTGCTCGCCGCGGCAAGGATCGGCAGCGCATAGGCGTAATACAGAACACTCTCCGTGCTGTGCGTCATGTAGAGCGACACGCTGATCAGCATGGCGTCGGGAATGGGGTAGACGTAGTTCCACGGCGCTCGCGGGCGTCCCAACCAGGCCAACCATGTGCGGCCGATCAAGTACGCCCCCGCGATCACCGCGAGCGCCCACTGCCCAGCCACCACCGCGCTCGGTTCGCCGCCCCGCATCGCGGGAACCAGCAGCCAGACGAGCGCGAACGGGGCCGACGCCCATACGTGGGCGAGGAAGATCAAATGGCGTTGACGATCTGCGCCGATCAGAGTTGCCGCCGTGTGTTCCCCCATACTCGGCTCTCTCGTGAACATGGCTCAGTCCCACAGTGTTCCATATTGCTCGTCATCTCCTGGGTGTTGGACGAACTCGACAGGAGTTCCTGCGCGCGCGACGAAACCAACCTTGCCGGAATGGGTTGGCCGGCAGCGATTCATATGTGAGGAACACCGGCAATGTCGTATGGCTCAACAGCCAACCAATGCATTGAGGAAACAATCAAACGGAGGTGCGTGAGTCCTGAGCGACTCCTGCGTCTCGACGTGATCGCATATGTAGGCCCGCTTCTGTACGGAACCGATGACGTAATACGCGATCTCGTGGAGAGCAGACGAAGAAGGCGCGACGGACTCGCTGTAGTCCTCGAAACAACAGGCGGCTACATCGAGCCCGTTCGGCGTATCGTGAGCGTGCTTCGATCGAACTATCAGCACATCGAGTTCATCGTGCCCAGCCACGCGATGTCCGCGGGGACCATTCTGGTGATGTCCGGTGATGCGATCAGGATGGACTACTACTCGGTCCTTGGACCCATTGACCCCCAAGCGGATCGAGCCGGCAAGCCCGTTCCGGCTCTCGGATACCTCCAGCAATATCATCGCCTGCTCTCATAAGCCAACCGCGGGCGCGCTTCCTCGGCAGAGATCGCCATCCTGCTGAAGTTCGACCAGGCCGAGTTGTACAGCTACGAGCAGGCCCGTGAACTCTCGATCACCCTCTTGAAGGACTGGCTTGCCCGTTACAAGTTCAAAGACTGGGTCACGACTCAATCGCGAGGAGCGCCCGTTACACAGCAGATGCGCGAGGCGCGAGCTGCCGAGGTTGCTCGCGCTCTGAACGACACTGACCGATGGCACACGCACGGCCATGGGATCACCATGCACGTTCTTCAGAACGAGCTGAAGCTTCGCATTGACGACTTCGGCAGCGATTCGCTTCTTTGCGCCGCGGTCCGTGCGTATCATAGGTTGATGATGGACTTCATGCACGTGACGGGTAAGTACTCGCTTGCTCACCGTAGCGGCATGTACTTGGGATAGGAGGAAAGAACAATGGATCAGGCCCATGTTCGTGACTTGGTCGGCCGCAATCCCAGGGCCGACCCGGATAAGATCAAGGCGGCGTTCGACCTTCTTGACCAGGCTGGGTTTGGCGACCAGACGGCGTATGCTCTCTCGCTGCCCTACACACGACCGGTCGCGACGGCCAGCCACGATGTGGACGGCGAGAGCGGCAATGCGGCACCGAGGTCCGTCGGTCGCAGCCAGATACGGAGGGCGTGACCCGTAGAACACTATGCTGCAGCACGTTAGCGGTCTACCACCTCGTGTTGCCGATGTCGCGCATGGGGTTGCCGTCACGATCGAGGACCGAAAGGGCAAACTCGAAGGGTTCGCCGCACCTCGCGAGCTTGACCATCAGCATGTTGTCGCCGGCGGCAAGGCGCACATCGGCAGACGGACCCGAGCACAGCGACGGACGGAAGGGCTGATGGGAGTGGACTTGATAGACGACGCGTCCATTGAGCCAGACCCTCGCGCCGTCGTTCGTATGGACGACTAGCTTCGCGTCGGTCGGCTCGGCGACATGCAGGTTCGTCCTGGCGTAGACGATGCCGGGGATGCCGCCCAGCAGCCTCTCGAACTCCATCACCGTCTCCGGAAACGCCATCTTCTGCCAGCCCACGAGGCCGCCTCCCCGTCCCAGATAGGTTTCTTTCAGGTCGGGCTTGAGCTCAACCGGGAATGAGTGGTCATAGCCGGTCTCATAGTTGTTGGGCAGCGGTCCGACAACCCACCAGCACGCGGCGCCGAGAACGGGGAACTCCACCGTCGTCGCCTTCCCCGATTCATCGGTAAGCGTCATCGCCATCGGCGTTTCCGACGCCGTCCCCTGCGCGGGCGCACCGAGAACATAGCCAAGACGCGCCCTCTGCCCGGGCTCCATTCGAACTGAAGGCCCCTGGGCGCCGGGGACCGCGACCCGCCAGCCCGTCGGCGCCCGCAACTCCACGCTCCCCGCAAACGCCGTCTCGCCTCGGTTCAGTATCTCCACGACGGTCGTGATGGCCCCTCCGGGAACCACAACCGGACCCCGCTCCCCATAATCCACCGTCAACTCGAACGCGCCGGAACGATACACCGCCACCGAAGGGGGAAGGACCGCCGGACCGGCCGCCGCCAACAATACAGAAGCATCCGATTGGTCCGATGGGTCCGATGGGTCCGACTGGTCCGACTGGTCCGACTGGTCCGACTGGTCTGACGCGTCCGACCTGTCCGACCCGTCTGACTCGTCGGACTCGTCCGGCTTCTCTTCAATGACCACGTTCGGGCACCTCTCGGTGACCATGCGCATCCCGATGGCGACGGTGCGCTCGGTGAGCTCCGTAACGGTCGCGGGCGCCGGCAAGTCGGTGACGCCCCATCCCACCACGACGTTCTCGCCGATCGGTTCGAGCCATCGGGCCGGCAGCTTCGCTGCTCCGTGGACAATGCCGAGGATGGCTCCGACCGTCGCGCCCGTAGTGTCGGTGTCGTAGCCGCAGTTCACGGCCGCGCAGACGGAGGCTCCGAAGTCGCCCTGTCCGTAGAGCAAGCCCAGGGCGATGAAACCCAGGTTCTGGGCAACGTCGGTGACGTTCGAATGCCCGACTTCCCTGAGGATCGCCGCGCGAGCGGCCATGGCGCTCTCCCCCGAGCGGTGCGCCGACTTGACCGTGCGTATGGCCCGCGCGATCCGCGACGACGTCGGGAGTCGCGCAAGGCCCAGGTCAACGAGCTTGGCGGGTTCGGCCACGAAGAACGCCGCACTCTCGAGCGCCGCAAGGAAGACCAGCGCCAGTATCCCCTCGTCCGCATGATCGAGCGACGCGTCGGCCTGTGCCAGACCGACGGCGACGTCCGGCGCTCCCGGCGCGATCATGGCCCATATCTCGGCGCGGATCGTCGCGCCCATGCTGTAGCGGAACCAGTTGTTGAACCGGCCCGATATCGGAGGCGTCAGCCCCCTTCGCAGGTTCAGGGTTGCGTACCCGTACTCGTCCCACGGGTAGCGCATATGATCCAGCCATTCGGCAGCAAGGTCGGCCGAGGTCAGCCCGATGCCATGCTCCTCGAGGGCATGGAGCCACATCAGCTCGAGGTCCAGATCGTCGTTGGCCATGGGCTGCACAGGCACAGGATCGTAGAACGTCACGCCGATCGGATCGGTCCGACCCTCGAACGGCCCGCCGAGGGTGCTGCCGACGTTCTTCCCGAGCCAGCCGCCCCGTACGCGGTCGGCATACTCGGACGGTGTCAATCGTAGCGACGGCATCGTGGCCTCCTCTGGTGGGGCATGGACGCTTTGGACCGTCTGGATAAGCAGGAACGCTACGTCGGCCCCTGGGTGTCGGCGGGCTCGGCAAGGTTCGCCGGAAACCGCTCCGACGCTCGGATACGACGCTCCAGCTCATCAAGAAGTTTCGAATCCTGTTCGAGCAAGGCACGGACGTTCTCTCGGCCCTGCCCCAGACGGACATCCCCGTAGCTGAAATGGGAACCGCTCTTGCTGACGATCTCCATCTCGATGGCCATGTCGAGCACGCCGCCGGCCCGACTGATGCCCTTTCCGAACAGGATGTCGAACTCCGCAACACGGAACGGCGGCGCGACCTTGTTCTTCACAACCTTGACGCGGGTGCGCGCGCCGACGGCGTCGGTGCCCACCTTGACCGTTTCGATGCGCCGAACGTCCAGCCGAACGCTGGCCCAGAACTTCAGCGCCCGACCTCCCGGAGTTGTCTCCGGGTTGCCGAACATGACGCCGATCTTCTCGCGGATCTGATTGATGAAAATGGCGCAGCAGTTGGCCCTGCTCAGATTGCCGGCTATCTTGCGCAGCGCCTGCGACATGAGCCGCGCCTGCAACCCGACGTGCGAATCGCCCATCTCGCCTTCGATTTCGGCTTTGGGCACGAGCGCGGCGACGGAGTCCAGAACGACCACATCAATGGCGCTCGAGCGGATCAGGTAGTCCATGATCTCCAGCGCCTCCTCGCCCGTGCTCGGCTGCGAGACGAACAGGTCGTTGATGTTGACCCCCAGGTTGGCGGCGTAATCGGGATCGAGGGCGTGCTCGGCATCCACGAAGGCACAGGTGCCCCCCAGCTTCTGAGCCTGAGCAACGACGGAAAGGGCGATCGTGGTCTTGCCGGAGCTCTCCGTACCGAAGATCTCGACAATGCGCCCGCGAGGCACTCCGCCGACGCCCAGCGCAAGGTCGAGGGCGATGCTCCCCGTCGGTATGGCATCCACAGCCATCTTGGTCGTCTCGCCGAGCCGCATGATTGCGCCCTTCCCGAACTGCTTCTCGATGCTGCTGAGCGCCATATCCAGCGCCTTCTGCTTATCCATTGTCTGTCCTTCCCATCGTCTGAGGTGTGGTCCCGAGGCGCGCGCTCACTCGGATGCGCCCTCGAACGCGAAGCGCTCGACGACGCTGTATTGCGAACCCGATGGCTTCAGGATGCTCTGCATGAGCTCCATCCCCGTAACATGGAGCGTGCCTATCTCGCCAACGGAGACTCGCGCCAGCTTCACGCTGACGGCAACCTCTGCGTCGTAGGTCTTGATGCGCGCCAGCGTCAGGTGCGCCTTTGGCGGCTTTGTCTCGCGCCGGAAGCGCTCCCGGGCCAG
This sequence comes from Chthonomonadales bacterium, assembly GCA_037442185.1. Lineage (GTDB taxonomy): Bacteria > Armatimonadota > Chthonomonadetes > Chthonomonadales > CAJBBX01 > JAAYVH01. The sequence continues at coordinate 25,949 of JBBIQU010000051.1, forward strand.
GGCGACGTCGAGCTCGGTGGCAAGCGAGATCAGCGCATCCTGGCCCGACACGGCTCCAAGCCACACCACATTTGGCCGCTGGACATTCGGGAACGCGCCGACGCCGCCAAGGGTCAACTCGAACGGCGCGCGCGCCCTGACGACGTCCTGAGCGACCTCGACGGCACGGTAAGCGCGCTGAACCGGCAGCTCGCCGAGGAACTTGAGCGTGTAGTGGAACTGTTCACGGCGCGTCCAGCGAATGCCAGGGTCGAGCATCTGTGTCCGCAGGTCGGCCTGGACAGCCTCGATCCGGTCAGCAATGTCGGGCGGTATCTCTATGGCGAAGAAGAGACGCATGGCGTTGCGGTCCGGTTTCGACGCTCGGCGCGCCGACTCCTTCCGGTTTCGCTACGATGGTGCCTGTCGTTTCTGATGAAAGCACCCACTCAAGCCCGGATCACACGCGCGCCAACCGTTGTAGGGGCGAGTCAGCCGCACGACCCACGTAACGACGAACAGGCAATCGTGCCGCCGCGGTTGGCTCGCCCTCGCGGCACCAAACGAACCGACACCGTCGTCATACCGGAC
>JBBIQU010000052.1:0-26057 GCA_037442185.1 Chthonomonadales bacterium
CTGGACATAGTCAGTCGGGCCACCGCCAGCACATGGTAATCGTCGGATCGGCATAGCCCCGTGTCCACAAGATGCTGCGCCTCACGGTCCGCCTCATCTCGGGAAACCGGTACAAGACGCCCTGCACGATCGAGCGTGATCAGCGCTCTCTGCGCCTCAGCGACAGCACACAGTTCTTCAGTGAGCTTCCCACCGTGCGCAAGCGCCCACCTCCTGGGACGCCCGAGGAACAGGGCATTGCGGACCGGCAAGAACTGCTCATGATTCCCGAACGCCTGCGAACACGCATTGGCGTCAACCACAAGCAAGAGCGCCTTCATGCTCGGACGCTTGCCCTGGTGAGAAGCGCGTACTCCTCCTCAAGGAAGAATGCTCTGTATCCGTCAGGCGGGTCCAAAACGGTGCCGTAGCGGTCGAGCTGTATTTCATGCACATTGGTTCCCGTCGCCGTTCGCTCGAACCACAGCAGCGCGACGTCCGTGTAAGCAATCGTACCGTTGGCAATCTCGAGACGCACACGATCCACGATGTGGTCGCTGTGGGTCTCAACCACCAGCGGGGCGCGGCGCTGAGTGGCTGCCGTCGCGAACAGAGAACTCAGCGCAGCTTGGGCCCGCGGGTGGAGGTGAACCTCAGGCTGCTGCATGAGGAGCATAACGTCTGAGCGGGTTTCGACAAACTCCACCAGGATCGGCAGCACCTGGCTCACGCCGTAGCCCACATCAGCCAGATTGATCTTCTGGTCACCGAGGCGCACCAGTATCTGTACGGGATCCAGAGCGCTATCGCCGAGCTGGCGCACCTCCACGCCATTGAAAAGGCCGGAGTCCGTTCCGAATTCCGCCACAGGAAGGGGTTGGCTGCCCCTGCCCAGAAGCGACTTCAGGGCATGCGGAAGGTGCCGACCTTCCGGATCGTACTCTTGCCTTATGACGTCGTATGTGCGTTGAGGCTTCGTTCGGAGCGGTGCCACCGACTTGGAAGGGGCTAGCGGGGCGGTGAGCGGCGATATACGAACCAGCGCCTCTGCCGTTGTCCTGGGCAGGCGTTCTCTCGAAGCGATATGAAGGCGAAAGTCCCGCCATGCCTCAATCGCAGATCCGCCCCGCGTGCTGCATTGCACGATCACCGACCCGAGCTCCGTGACTTCACAGTCCCACACGTCCTCTTTCGGTGATCGACGACGCATGTGGACCCGGACATCGCCTATTGCCAGCGTCTCAAGGGCCGGGTAGCCTCCATCAGACACGTAGGTAGCCAGGGCGTCCGCAGGTTCGTACCCGTCTTCGCAATGCCAACCAATCGCGAACTGCGTTGGACGATCTGCACCCCGCGGGAACGACGAGACAATCGTGTCGAATGCTCCCAGTTGGTACGGCGCTTCATGGATCGCATCGGTCGAAAAGGGAAACCAGTCATTCGTAACCGCCGCGAGGGATGCCAACACTGTCGTCTTTCCGGAGCTGTTCTCGCCGATAAGCAGCGTCAGCGGCCTGATGGGTACCTCATGACGGCCTGCAAAGCAACGCACATTCTCCAGAATGAGTTTCATCGCGCGCCTCCGTCCGGCGGCTCGACCCATCTGCCGTCCGCCTTGATCAACGCAACGAGTTCCTCTACGCCCCGCTCTTGCGGGATGTTGCTGCGCACTTCTTCGCGCTTCCGATAGAGCGATATCTTGCCGCCGGCCTTGCCGACGTAGCCATAGTCAGCATCGGCCATCTCGCCGGGACCGTTGACGATGCAGCCCATGACTGCAATGTCGAGACCCGCCAGGTGGCCTGTTGCCGCCTTGACCTGCGCGAGCACGGTCGGGAGATCGAACTTCGTCCGACCGCACGATGGACAGGCGATGAACTCGACGGTCGTTTTCCTCAGGTTGAGCGCCTGCAGGATCGCATAGCAGACGGGCAGTTCGCGGATCGGATCTTCGGAGAGTGACACCCTGATGGTGTCGCCGATCCCCTCGGCCAGGAGCGTGGCAATGCCTGCGGTGCTCTTAACTCGCGCATACTCGCCGTCGCCGGCCTCAGTGACGCCGAGGTGAAGCGGATAGTCCATTCCTTCCTGCTGCATGCGTTGCACGAGCAGCCTGTTGGCCTGCAGCATTATGGGAACGCGGCTTGCCTTTAGCGAGATGACGATATCGCGGAATTCGTGACGCTCACAGATGCGGACGTACTCGAGGGCCGACTCGACCATTCCCTCAGGCGTGTCGCCATACATCACCATGAGCCGCTCCGCCAGGCTTCCGTGGTTGACGCCGATCCGCATGGCGACCCCGTGGTCCTTGCATGCCTTCAGCACGGGCAGCAGTTCGCGCTCGATAGCCTCGAGCTCGGCATCAACCTCTGCCTGGGAGTAATCCTCTGTCCGGGATGACGGCTTGCGGAACACGAAAAGGCCCGGGTTAATGCGGACCTTCTGCACATGCTTGGCTACCTCGACGGCAATGGCGCTGCCCTGGTGATGGACGTCGGCCACGAGCGGAACATCGCGATACCGCTTCCGCACCTCCTCGCGTATGACGCCGAGGCACTGTGCCTCATGCAGGTTCGGCGTGGTGACTCGAACGATCTCGGCGCCCGCGCGGTGCATGGCAATGATCTGCGCTGTCGCGCTAGCCACGTCGTGCGTCTCCGCAGTGATCATGGACTGGACCACCACGGGGTGATCGGAACCGATGCAAACGGAACCTACGCGAACGGTTCTTGTCGGCCTTCTGTCGTAGGGGCTGGCTGTCATTGACACCATTCCTCTGGGCAGCGGGAGCGCCCATGGAGCGAGGAGATTATAGCACCCGCGACATCGGCGTCCGGGTTGCGGGGCTGATCCGCTCCTTCTCTCACATACGCTCGCAGCCTATCACTGATCCCATGGGCGCGCGCTGCCAGCCCTGACGTCGAGGTACCGTCGCGCGACGGCATTGTATATCTGTGGGAAGGCCTCGGCCAGCACGATGATCCAACGGCCAAGCGGGGCTACGACCACCTGGTCGCGCGGGCGCATGGCGCATCGGACAATGGCGTCGGAGACCCGTCCGACCGGCATGGCTTTGACGACTGAGCGGCCGCGCCCGGGCAGCTTGCTGATCATGGCGTCGAAGAACTCGGTGTCGGTCAGGCTCGGCATGATGCAGCTAACGCGGATGCCGGCGCCGTGGAGCTCGCGTCCAAGGCTCTGGCTCAGCGCATTGACGGCATGCTTGGAGGCCGCATACGCCGAGTTCAGCGGAAGCGCGAACCTGCCGGCCAGCGACGAAACGTTGATGATGTGTCCCGCGCCCTGACGGAGCATTGGCTGCAGGGCCGCGCGGCAGCCGCGGAAGGCGCCCATGAAGTTCACTTCCCAGACTCGGCGCAGTTCCTCTTCGGTCGTGTCGGTGACCCATGCCACCATGCCGATGCCGGCTGCATTGATCCAAATGTCGGCCCGGCCGAAATGCTCGAGAGTCGCACCAACCAGGCGCTCGACCTGATCAGGGACGGTTACGTCTGTGGGCACAGCCAACGCCTTGGCGCCGACCTTCGCGATCTCGTCGGTTAGCGACGAAAGGCGATCGGCGCGACGCGCGGCGACAACGAGGTGCGCGCCACGCTGGGCGAAACGGATGGCCGCGTCTCGGCCGATGCCGGACGACGCACCAACCACGACGACGACCTTGCCCGCAAGGCGGCGCTTCATCGTGCCTTCAGTGTTTCGGTCCGCCGGCGGTGACGCCCGACGGCGTTCAACCTTTCGCCGAAGCTCGGTGACTCACAACACAGGCCCAGCCGCAGGGAACTGCGCCGGGCGACCAGAGATGCGCCGCTCTTGCGGCCGATTGTGAATGCGCCTGGTCTATTCGGACGCAGGCTGCGCTGCGCCGCTGTCACCGGTCGCTGCCGCCTTGCGGCGAGTGCGAGGTTTGGGAGCGGGCGCGCTTGTTGTGGTTGACTTCCTGAGGCCCTTGATACGTGCCTTGACTCGGTCCTCTAGCCTCTTGCGAGCGCGCCGTATCTCCTTCTGACGTATCCGCACAGTCTACTCCTGACGATGGTTGCTGATGGAGCGTGAGTATAGCCCAAACGACCATTGGTGTCAACTTGGGTCGCCGGCCCAGATGCCCGTCCGACACCGAGCCCGACGGGGGGGCGGCACAGCGCGTGCGTCCGTTTGCCGACGCATGGGCACAATGCTTCTCACCTGGGCCGGCCCGACAATGGATCGTCGGGCTGTGAGACAAATCCCGCGCGCGGGATGACCTCAACCCACGGCAGTGGGTTTCGCGTGTTGCAGGCGGGCCATTCATCGCGCGTCCGGCCTGAACCTCATCAAGTTACCAGTGTTGAGCTCAGGCCGACCATCGCATGATGCCCGCTGAGCGTCCCCTGTACGGGTAGCCGTAACGACCGCCGCAGCAGCGCTGTGATATACTCAGCAGGGAACGGGACCGACTAGGTCTGAGAACGAGGGGGATCACCGAACATGACGATGGGTGGTGCGCGCCGTGAGGCGCCCGCGTGGCTTCGCATAGCACGGATCGTGTTCCTTGCGGTTGTCGCATTCGGCATTGTGTTTGGATACCAGCTCGCTCGGCTCTACACCGATTGGCTCTGGTTCCTCGAGATCGGGCGTCCGTCCATATACGCCACCATTCTGGGAGCGCGACTGACGCTGTTTTTCGGTCTCGGTCTGCTGTTCTTCCTCATTTTCTACTTCAACGTCTGGCTGGCCGGGCGGCTCAATGCGCGACAGGCCAGGCCGAGGTACATGGACCCTGAGCGGGAGGTCTACGCCCAGATTGCGAGAGCGGCAACACGGTGGCTCGGGGTGGGCGGGGCAATCTTCCTTGCGTTCCTTGTGGGGGGAAACGCCTCGACGCACTGGTCGGAGTACATGCAGTTCACGCGCATCGAGCGCTTCGGCGTCAGAGACCCTGTCTTCGGGCTCGACATCGGTTTCTATGCCTTCAGACTTCCGTTTCTGGCGTTCATCCAGAGCTGGCTCCTTTTCACGATCGGAGCCGCCGCTATAGGAGCCGCGATCATCCATTACGGCGAGAGGGCGGCCGATTTCGTCGGGGGGTCGCTTGCCGCGGTGCCTTCCTCGGTGCGCAAACACCTCCTCTGGCTTTGCGCTCTATTCGCTCTCGTCTTCGCGTGGGGCCACTGGCTGGCGCGCTACGACGTGCTGTGGTCGAACAACGGCGCGTTTGTGGGGGCCGGGTACACGGACATCCATGCTCGTGTGCCCGGCCAGGTCCTTCAGGCCGCGCTTATGATCCTGGTGAGCGTCCTTTGCGTACTGAACACGTCGCGGGGCAAGCCGTTCCTGATGCCTGCGGCCGGATTGGCAGTGTGGCTGATCGGCTCGTTTGTGATGGTCTCGGTGTGGCCGGGCTTCGTCCAGCGCTTCCGGGTGGTGCCGAATCAGTTCACTGCCGAGAAGCCCTTCATCGAGCGCGATATCAAGTTCACGCGACAGGCATACGGGCTCGACAAGGTTCAGGAACAGGCAGTGCCGTCCGTTGCGCCGCTCCAGGCGGGCGACCTGACGAACAACAGCGAGACAATCGAGAACATCCGGCTCTGGGATTGGCCCCAACTGGGCGCCGTCTATGAAGCGAAGCAGGCGCTGCGGCAGTATTACCGCTTCAGGCTGCCGGAGTTCGCTTCGTTCACCACCGGCGACTTCAACATAGATGTGGACCGGTACCGCCTGGGCGATCAGTACCGACAGGTGATGGTCTCGCCGCGTGAGCTGTATGCGCAAGGGCTTCCGACTCAGGCTCGAACGTGGGTGAACCTGCGGCTGCAGTATACGCACGGCTACGGTGTCGTCATGAGCCCCGTCAACCGGGTGGACAGCGAAGGGCTTCCGGAGTACTTCATGGGCCAGATACCGGTTGAGTCCTCGATCGCGGAGCTGAAGCTGGAACGCCCCCAGATCTACTATGGCGAGTTGGCCAACGACTATGTCTTCATCAACACGAAGCAAGATGAGCTGGATTACCCCGGGCCCGAGGGCAACGTTTTGACAAGGTACTCCGGCAAGGGCGGCGCGAAGATCGGCGGTTACATGCGGAGGCTGGCTTGGACGATAAGGCTGGGGGACGCCAACATGCTGCTTTCGGGGGACCTGACTCCCCAGAGCCGTGTCCTCATACGCCGGAACATCCGCGAGAGGGTGCAGACGCTGGCCCCGTGGCTGAACTGGGACAATGACCCGTACATCGTGGTACACAAGGGCAGGCTCGTGTGGATCATGGACGGGTACACCGTGACCGATCGGTATCCTTACTCGCGGCAGTCGGAGGTTGGCACGGGCAGCACGCTGGTCACGCAGAGCTTCAACTACATACGCAACTCCGTGAAAGCCGTGGTGGATGCGTACGACGGCACCGTGACTTTCTTTGCGGTGGATGACTCCGATCCGATACTTCGCCTTTGGCGTCGCGTGTTCCCCGGCCTGATCGAGCCGCTGTCGAAGATGCCCGAAGGGCTGCGAGCCCATTTGCGCTATCCGGAAGACATGTTCCGCATCCAGAGGGACATCTACTCCATCTACCACATGACCGATCCTCGCGTGTACTACGGCAAGGAAGACCAGTGGGAGGTGCCTCCGGAACCGGGAGCATCTCACGAAGACGACATCGGGCGGACGGGTCGGATGACGCCGTACTATGTGAACATGCGGCTGCCCGGAGCGGCGCGCACGGAGTTCTTGCTGATGACGCCGTTCACGCCGACGCGGACCCAGAATATGTCCGGCTGGATGTGCGCCAAGTGCGACCCGGAGCACTACGGACAGCTCCTCGTATACAGATTTCCCAAGGGCGTCAACGTGAATGGACCGCAGCAGATCATGGCGCAGATCAACGCTCAGGAGGACATCTCGCGCACCATTACGCTGCTCGGCCAGCGCGGGTCGCGTGTCATCTGGGGCAATCTGCTGGCCATACCCATCGGGCACAGCCTCCTCTACGCCCTGCCGCTCTACGTCCAGGCTGCGGGCCCCGGCGCTGCGAGCATCCCTGAGATCAACCAAGTCGTTCTGGCCAGCGGAGACCGGATTGTCATGCGACCGACCCTCGAGGAGGCTGTTGCTGCCCTCGGCGCCGGGCACGTGCGCAGACGAGGTCAGACGCAACCGGACAACGTGAGCAGCCCGGGCACCACGGCTACGGTCAGGCCACAGGAGCCGTCCTCGCCGCAAGACCTCATCCGGCGGGCATCGGAGGCCTACCGTCGCGCCAGGGAACAGCAGAGGGCATACGACGCCGCGCTCGATGACCTCGGGAGGGCCCTGAAAGAGCTGGAACAAGCGGGGCCCGGGCGATAGATGCCGCGCGGGGCCGAACGGCTATCGGCCCCGCATCATCCTCTGGATCGAGGGCACATCGCTGGGCAGAGCCGCCGACAGCTTCTCGACGCCGTTCTCGGTGACGAGGTAGTCGTCCTCGATGCGTATGCCGATGTTCTCCGAAGGAATGTAGATGCCCGGCTCGATGGTGATGACGCTTCCGGCCGGCATCGGACCGGGGACTCCGACATCGTGAACGTCGAGGCCGAGCCAGTGCCCGAGGCCATGCACGAAGAACCGGTCCATCGTCTGCATCGTCCCGTCCTGTCCGGCTGCGCGAAGCGTGCTCTGACGGAACTGCTGTCGGGCGAAGGAGTTCAGATCGTTCCACGTTGTCTTCCCTGCAACGACCTGGCGCTCGCATGCCGCCTGTACCGAACGGACCAGCTCGTACACGGCTAGCTGGCGCGGAGTGAACTTTCCGCCCACCGGGAAGGTTCGCGTAAGGTCGGCGGTGTAGCAGTTGACTTCGGCGCCGATATCAACGACGAGCGTCTCATCCTTCTGCAGAACTCGCGACGTAGGATCGTTGTGGAGGACAATGGAGTTAGGCCCGCCTCCGACGACAGCCGGGAAACCCTCGCGAGGCGCGCCTGCCTGCCGGAAGCCCGAGAGTATGAAGCCCTCGACTGCCAGTTCGCTCACGCCGGGCTTGATCTCTCTGGCTGCCACGGCAAAGCCGCGCATGGTTGCCGCAATCGCGCTCCTGATGTTCGCGATTTCGCCGGCGGACTTCACGCAGCGAAGAGGCGACAGGTGACGCCGGACGTCGCGCACGTCTGCGTTCGGGTTCACCGACTTGATGCGAGCTTCGAGGCGTCCGGAGGCGGTGTAAACGCCGCGCTCTCCAACGGGGCCGACAATGTATACAGTCGAGGCGCGCTTGAGCGAGTCACCGAGCGTGTCCCACATGGAGCGGACGGGGCGAACACATGGGATCCCTGTCCGGGCCTTCTCGGTGTCTTCGTTCGGGTTCCCGGGCAGGAACAGAGCCGCGTCGCAGCCGAGCGGGTCGCCAGCGGGCAGTATCGCTGCCGCCGCGCCGGGCGTTTCGATGCCTGCGAGATACGCGATCTCGTTTGACGGCCGATACCTGATGCGGTCGTCGCTGGTAACCTCAGGGGCAATGAGAACAACCGCGTCGCCAACGGCCTCCCGGAGCTTGGCTCGCCTTGACGCGAACTCATCCAGCGACTGGCCCAGCAGGGCTCCCGCCGGAGGCGTGACCGCCTGAAGTCCGGCCAGTGTGGAGATGCAAAGGACGACAACGGCAGCCCAGACGCCCATGAGACGAGGGCGCGGCCGCGACTTCATGAAGAGCCGAATGGCTAGATCGGACACTGTGCAACGCCTCCGTCTACCAGAAGGGACACGCCGGTGATACAGGACGCGCGCTCCGAGGCCAGGAAGGCTACCGCATCGGCTATCTCCGAAGGGTCGGCGAGACGTCCCACAGGTATCGCTTGAGCGGAGGCTTGAAGCGCCTCTTCGCGGGTCGTGCCACGAGCGGCCGCCCTGACGTCTGCGAGATGGAGCGCCCGGTCCGTCATCGTGTTGCCCGGCAAGACCGCGTTGACCGTGATTCCGGAACGCGCGAACTGGTTGGATTGCGTTCGCGTGAGAGCCGAGATGCCTGTCCGGAGCGTTGTCGAGACGGTCAGGTCGTCGGCAGGATGCTTGGCGACAAGAGACGTGAGGTGGATGATCCGGCCCCAGCCTCGGCGCTGCATGTCCGGCACCACAAGCCGGCTCAGGCGCACAACATTCATCAGCGTGCTTTGGAAGCCGGCCTCCCACTGCTCATCCGAGAGCGACATGAAGAGCGACGCAGGCGGGCCGCCGGTATTGGTAACCAGAATGTCCACCGGCCCGAATGTCGAAACCGTAGACCGGTGCCAGACATCCAGGTCCTCTGCGCGTGAAACATCGGCGCAAGTGGTCAGGACCTGCGCACGGGGCGTCTGCCCCTCAATGGATGTTCGGGCGGCGTCGAGCCCATCTGCGCTGCGGGCACAGATGGACACGCGGCATCCTTCATGGGCCAGGGCGCGCGCGACGGCGAAACCGATGCCTTTGGACGCCGCCGCAACCATGGCGACGCGCCCGTTGATTCCGAGGTCCACGGCTATTTGATGTTGCCCGGCTTCGTTGCCCAGACCACCAGCTCTTTGAGACTGGCAAGCTTGAGCGTCTGGTTGTCCGGAGTGACGACGAAGAACGAAGGCGTCACATTCACGTCCGCTTCGATGGCGATCTTGCCCGAGCGCGCCTGGCGCTGCAGGACGGAGTCCTTTCGGAGATCGCCGCTGAACTTCATCATGTCGAGCTTCAGCTCACGCGCTATGCGCATGATCTCATCGAGCGCGTCCGGCTCCGGAAGGCCTCGGAAGCGCCCCTGATTCTTGAAGAGCGCCTCGTGCATCTCCCAGAACTTGCCCTGTTCGCCTGCCGCCTCTGCGGCCTGAGCCAACAACAACGCTACGGTGTGGCTTGCCTGTATCTGGATGCCGTGAAACACGTAGCAGACCTTGTCCTTGTGCTGTGCGAGGACGTTCTTGACTTCCTCCACGGCAGTTGCGCAGAGCGGGCACTGGTAGTCGGCGAACTCGACAATCAGGTAGGGCGCTTTAGGGTCTCCCTTGTGCCATGCGCCTTCGGGAAACAAGTCGGCGCGGGTCACCTTTGCCTTGATCGGATCACGGATCTTCTCGATCGTTGGGGGCGTATTGCGTGCGGCCACAATGGCCGGATATATGGCAACGGAAGCAAGGACCACTGCCGCCACAAGTATGCCAAGGAACAGCTTGGTTTCGCCTGAGTTCATGTCTGGACATCTCTCCGAGATGGGGCTTTTTCGAGGAACAGCATGAGCATGACCAGTAGGGTGACGATTGCCGTCGCGACGCACCACTGACACCACGCCCGGATCACGGCGGCCTCAAGATAGGTCAGCCATGCGGACACCAACACTGCCGATACCGCAACCAGCCGTTGGATGGTGCCGAGGATGCGTGACCGATCGGTGTCGCCCATGGCGGCACGAGCGAAGCTCAGGGCTGCCATGAACGCGAACATGGCGAGGCCGAACGCCGCAGTCGGAATGTACTCGAGCCCCCTGATGCCGAACCCGCGCGCTGTCGGATGCGCGGCGACCTCGGCGCACCCCGGTATCTCGCCGCACGTGAGCGCGAGGTAGTTCATATGGGCTAGCGTCAGGTAGAGCGCGATGGCGCCGCCCAACAGAGACAGCGCGAATACGACTCTGTTCGCGATCTTCGATGGCAATCTCACCGCGCGTTCATTATACCGACCGCGGTCGGCTCATTGGGAATTGGGCCCTGCGGGCGGAGTATCCGGAGGCGGGGTCTCTTTGGCCGGAGGCTTGGCGGCCGGCTTGTCATCATCCTCGATGGGCATGGAGTAAACACCCTTGCGGATGCGGATACCTTCCTGGCCTTCGCGGGTGTAGATGACCACGTCGTCGGGCGTCTCGCCTTTCCGGCCTTTCGTGTCCTCGACGCGCGCAGGCCCGGAGATCACCACACGGTCTTCCAGGCCAAACCACTCGGCTCGCTCGGCGGTCAGCGTCCGGCTGTAGTCCTTCAGTTTCTGGACGGCCCGGAAGTTGCCCGAAAGCACGGCGTGGCGGCGATCCTTCGAGTACTCGTAGTCAACCCGGTCGCACGTGGCTTCGATCGGGTACCGGCGCGCCTCGCCGACATCCGAGTCCCCCTCTTGCTTGCCTGCTCCGTCCCTTGGTGCGTCAATCTTTGGCTGTTCGCCCTTCCGCGGCTTCAGGACCATGCGTACGTTGCCGGTCAGCACCAGCAACCGTTTGGATTTGGCGTACTGAATGTCGGCGCGGTCTGCCGTTCCGTCGGCCTGTTCGTCCGACATGGTCAGATTGCCCGTCGCTCGAGCCGTCATCCGCTTATCGTTCCACGTGATCAGGTCGGCCTTGAGTACGGTGTCCTGATCGGAGGTTGCCACAACCCGCACGGCCTCGCCTTCGCCCGTGGCGTCGTTGTGTACGAGCTCGTCAAACGTAATGTGCCATGGCCGACCGGTTTCCGCCTGCTGTTTCTGAGTGGTGTTCGCCTTCGGCGGAGAGTTCGGCGCCTGGCGCGCAACGGCGACCGCGCCAAGCGCGGCGAAGAGGGCTCCTGCGCCCCAGATGGCTATTGACATGCGATATGGCGAACGCGTCATGGCAATGCCTCGATTCTGTGCGGCATGGCGTGTAGGGCCGACACGTGCGGTGCGATTGTCGCGCGCGTCATCGGTCTGCCCCGGTCATGTCCATATCAATACGTAGGTCAAGGCTTCCTTTGTTGACGCGAATGGTGCGCGAAGCGAGATTGATCTCAGCATAGTCGGCGGTGAAGCGCATCCCGTTGCGAGCGCCTGTCACTGGTCCCGTGCAGCGGACGATTCGCTGAGCGGTATCCCAATCCAATGTCCGAGCGCTGACGGGCCTGCCGCGAAAGACCGCCTCAGCACCATGGGGACACTGCAGTAGGCCCGTGCGGGTCGAGTAGATCATCGTCGGCGCCTCCACCTTGTCGCCCTTCACCGTGGCGGTTGCGCCTTCAGGAAACCGGGCGTACTCGTCGCGCTCGGTCCAGATACAGCGTTCGGCTGCAAAACGGTTCCCATCGGCTGACGATAGCCTGATCGAGCGTCGCACATCGAGGCGCTTGGTCGGTCGCTCATAGGTGGCTTCGAGGGCTTGGAATGAGGCTGTGCGCTTGCCGCCGTCGAAGACTTCGCCTTCCCGAATGCCCCGGAAATCGGCAGCGGTAAAGTCCGCCAAGTCGGCTCCGGTCGGACGCCTCAGATCAATCCGGTCCACACGCATTCGCCACTGGACGACGCCCCGTTCTCGCGATACCATCACGGCATCGGTGGCCGACATGGCCAGATTGTCCGTGCCCCATTCCTGTGTCGCAGCGCCGGGATCCCAGCGTTGGGCGAAGCGGAACACACCGGCGAGGCCCGCAAGGAGCGCGATGGCAATGAGCGTAGGCAGTATGCGTCTCATGCGGCGTCGTCCATGCGCGATGTCCGCGCCGATGGGCATGCCCGCGACTGGGATACAGGATTGTGTTCAAAGGACAGGCGCGGCTTGCTCGGGCTTTGACCCAAGCGAAGCCGCGCCTGCAACAACCGTTGACGCGCTCCAACCACAGGCAGGCAGGACGCCTGGGCTACGCTTAGCGTGGGCACCCACCCATGGGCGGAGGCGGAGGGCTCGAGTTCGGGAAGACGAAAACCGTACCGATGTTGGTGTCGCCGGCAGTCACGCCCGTGCCGATATAGCACTTGCCCGTGCCGGCCTGATTCGGCAGATCGAAATCGTAAATGCGGCTCAAGAAGCGCGCCATGGACGTGGCATAGGACGCCGACGGAGGCGCGACCTCAAGCTGGGTGCCGCCGGTTGCCGGACGGAACACGAACGAGCCGTCGGCTCCGGAAGTCGTGCGCTTCAGCTCGACGCCGGCATCGTTGCGGAGGATCACCTCAACGCCGGCAGCAGGCACGGTGGTGAGATCAGCCATCACCTTGCCGCAGACCACCGGAGTTGTCGAAGTCGCATCGCTTCCGCACGGTCCAAGTGTGCCGCCGCCTCCGCCACCGCCGCCGTTGCCGCCGCCGCCGCCGCCGCATCCGAGCAACGCGACGATTCCGGCAAGCCCCGCAGCCAGCATCAGGGCGCTTTTCCCGTTGCCGGGACCCGACCATGCCCTACGAGCCATGAACATTCCTCCTGATGGTCGCGAACGTACGGGACAGGCGGACAAACCGCCCATTGTCCCTCAGGCGCACATTATACATCCGAAGCATTGTCAAAGCAAGCGCGAGTTCCTGCGGCCTCGACGGCAAGAAGCACGGGAGAGACAGAAGGACCACGCGCAGTGGGCGAAGAACATAGCATGCGACGGCCATGCTGCCCGGCGGCTGAACTCGCGGCTGTGGACGGCGGGAAGTCGGCCTGAGCGGACTTGCGCGGCGAACGGTCTATTGGGGTATGGGGATGGCGAATCAGCGTTCGGGAGGTGTGATATGGCGCGGTTGATTGAAACCATGCGCAATCGAGTTCGTGAGATCGGCACGTGCGCGATTGTGGGTGAGGTCGGGCTGGATGGATGGCAGCGGCGTCTTGCGGTCCATCGTGGGCCGGGGCAATATGACTTTCTGGACGAAGCCGCGTCGGAGGTCAATGTCGGCGATATCTGGGCGCGCCAGGGGCATACCGCGTTTCTGAGCCGCGCCGTGACGATTCCTGCCGAGTGGGCGGGAATGAAGGTCGCCATCGAGTTGGTGACCGGCGGCGAAGGGCTGCTTTCGGTAGACGGAACGCCATATCACGGGGTGGACGATCGCCGCGGCTTCATCCTGCTCAGACGGAAGTGCAGCGGAGGCGAAACGCTGAACCTGGACATCGAGATGAAGACCGGCGGATATCTCGAGTTCGTTGCCCACGACGAGCGCAAGCCCTATATCCTCTCCGTGGCCCGGCTGGTTGCGGCTGACGCCGAGATGGAAGCCGCATATCATGACTTCCGCGTGGCGGTTGAGTGCGCCGGAGCCGTTGCCGATCCTGTTGTCGCTGAAGGCATTCTGCTCGCGGTAAAGGGCGCGCTTGAGTGCGTGGACTTTCGGAACGCTGGACGCCTGTCCGCCGAGCAGCTGGCGTCGGCGCGCCGAGACCTATCCGAGCGGCTTGCCGCCATTGGGTACGGTCGGCTTTCGGGCTCGATCTTCTTCGCCGGACATTCGCACATTGACGTTGCGTGGCTCTGGCCGCTTCGCGAGACGATGCGCAAAGTCGGACGCACGTACGCCACAGTAACGGCGCTCATGGACGAGTTCCCGGAGTACCATTTCGTGTGCAGTCAGGTACCGCTGTTCCTCTACCTGAAGGAGCACTTCCCGAGCGTCTACGAGCGCGTCAAGGCCTACGTGGCCGAGGGACGCTTCGAACCGATCGGCGGCACGTGGGTCGAGCACGACACGAACGTGCCGAGCGGCGAATCCATGGTGCGTCAGTGCCTGTACGGCAAGCAGTTCTTCCGGGACGAGTTCGGCGTGGATGTTCGCGTTGGGTGGCTGCCGGATGTCTTCGGGTACACCTGGTCCTTGCCGCAGATCTACCGCCGGGCCGGGCTTGACGGGTTCATGACCGCCAAGGTCGCCTGGAACGAAACCAACCGCATCCCGCACAACACGTTCTGGTGGGAGGGCATTGACGGCACACGCATCCTCGCGCATCTGGTGCACAATCTCGGACCCATGTACAACGCCCATGTGCGTCCCGACGAGATACTCAAGCAATGGTCCGACTATGCCGACAAGCTTCGGTTCCCGGACATGCTTTGCCCGTTCGGCTACGGTGACGGGGGAGGCGGGCCGACGCGGGAGATGCTGGAGACCATTCCGCGCTTGGCTGCGATGCCGGGCATGCCCGCCGCCCGCACAGGGCGAGTCCACGACTTCTTCGATCGGTTGAGGGAGTCCGCCGACGGCGCGCCGGTCTGGAACGGCGAGATGTACTTCGAGCGGCATCGGGGAACCTATACGACCCAGGCCGCCAACAAGAGGGACAACCGGCGCGCCGAGCTGCTCCTCAGGGACGCCGAGATGTTCAGCGTCGTGGCGGAGATCCTCGGCAAGCAGTACCCTGCCGAACGCATACGGTCAGCGTGGCATACGGTTCTGCTCAACCAGTTCCACGACATCCTTCCCGGCTCGTCCATTCGCGCCGTCTATGAGGATACGGCAGCCGACTACCGCGCCGTACTCGGGTCGGCCGAACAGGTCCGCGAAGAGACCATGCAGCATGTTGAGGGGTTCATCAACACAGACGGCGACGGCGTGCCGATCGTCGTCTACAACACGCTTTCGTGGCAGCGCGACGGGCTGGTCACCGTGGATGCGCCGAAAGGCAAGAGCAGGTTCACCGTCTGGGACCCGTCGGGCAGGGCCATGCCCGTCCACGTCGAGGGCGGCCGGCTTACGTTCCTGGCCGAGCGGGTGCCGGCGTGCGGCTATGCGGTGTTCCGATGTGTCGCCGGCAGCACCGAATCCCCTCGGTGCCACCTGCGCTACGATCGAGGTCGAGCGCACGGGCCGTGGTACGATATCGTGTTCGACGAACAGGGCGGCATCGCCGGCATCGTAGACCTCGTCCATCACCGACAGGTGCTGCGGCCAGGATCTCGCGGCAATGTGCTGCAGGTGTTCGAGGACAAGCCGGTCCACGATGAAGCGTGGGACATAGACCTGAGCTATCAGGAGCGGTCCTGGGAGTTCGTCGCCGACGGCCCGCCTGTGCAGGTTGAGTGCAACGCCCTGCGCATGGTCTTGGAGCAATCCCTCAGGTACGGGCGATCCACCATAGATCAGCGGATCATCCTCTACTGCCACGATCCGCGTATTGACTTCGTCACGCGTGTCAACTGGCAGGAACGCAAGACCATGCTGAAGGTCGCCTTCCCGGTCAACGTGCATTCGCCGCGAGCTACATATGAGATAGCCTATGGGGCCATCGAGCGACCCACTCACAGGAGCACGAGCTGGGATCAAGCGCGGTTCGAGGTTCCGGGGCATCGCTGGGCGGATCTGTCCGAAGGCGACTACGGTGTGGCGGTGCTGAACGACAGCAAGTATGGATGGGACGTCGAAGGCGACACGATCCGACTGACCCTGCTGCGTTCGCCCGAGAGCCCGGATCCCGAAGCCGACCGGGGCGTCCATGAGTTCACCTACTCGCTCTTGCCGCATCGAGGCGATTGGCGCGAGCGCGTGGTGTTCGCAGGAATGGAGCTGAACACCCCGCTTCTGCCGCAGGTCGCCAAGCCGCACGCAGGCCGACTGCCGAAGCTGCGCTCGACCATATCCGTGGATCGGCCCAACGTGATCATTGACGCAGTCAAGATGGCGGAAGACGGCCAGGGCGTCGTGGTGCGGGTCTACGAGGCTCACGGTTCGCGTGGTCCCGTCAAGCTGACCTTCACAAGACCCATCGCCCACGCCGAAGAATGTGACCTCCTCGAACAGAGATGTGCTGATGTGGACATCAAGGGCTTCCATATCGCTTTCGATATCCTGCCCTGGCAGGTGCGCACATTCCGCATCTGCCTCGGCGAATCGGTCACAGCCAGCGCCGTGGTTCGCGCTTCGGGGAGCGCGGGTTGAGCGCCGAAGCCACACAGACCGGTAGGTGCGGGATATGACGGAGTTCGACGCGACCCAGCTCCGAATGCTGCCGCTGGCCGAGCGACGACACAAGCTCCGCATCGAGGACATCGCTGTCACCTTCGATATGCCCGTTCCGGATATCACGGATCGGCAGGCTGAGCAAGTCCGCCGCTGTGCTGACCGAATCCGGGCGGCGCGCCGGGCGGGAAGCTCGGTCATGCTCACGTTCGGGGCCCATCTGATTAAGAACGGCCTTGCGCCCATGCTGATTCACCTTGTCGAGGCGGGCTGGCTCACGCACCTGGCCACCAACGGAGCGGGTTCCATTCACGATTGGGAGTTCGCGTTTCTGGGGCAAAGCACCGAAGACGTGCGGGAGAACACCGCGAAGGGGCAGTTCGGCACCTGGGACGAAACGGGTAGGTACATCCACCTTGCGGTGGCAGTCGGAGGGACGCTAGGGCTGGGGTACGGCGCGTCTGTCGGCAAACTGATCGCGGAGGACGGATTTGAGGTGCCATCGCGCGACGACTTGCGATCCCGTATCGTGGCTGCGGCCGGTGATCGCGCGAGCAGCTCGGGCAATCCGAAAACCGGCTATGGTTCTGCCACTCAGGTTCAGCTTGGGGCATACGCCGACTTGCTGGATCTGGTCGAGCGTCACAATGTCGCATCCGGACGAACCGATGTGTCGCATGGCTGGAAGCGCTATAGCATCCAGGCTTCGGCGTTCATGCACCACGTACCCTTGACGGTCCACCCCGGGATCGGCTACGACATCATCTATACGCATCCCATGGCTTCGGGCGGCGCGATTGGCCGGGGCGCCATGCGCGACTTCCTGATCTACGCCGACGGCGTGTCGCGCCTCACGGGCGGCGTTCACATGGTGATCGGATCCTCGGTCATGGGCCCGATGATCTTCGAGAAAGCGCTCTCGATGGCCAACAACGCGGCCCTGAACTCCGGGTCTCGGCCTGTGCATGACCACTATCTCGCCGTGGTGGACATTCAGGACGGTGGGAACTGGGACTGGACCGCCGGCGAGCCTCCGATGGACAATCCGGCGTACTACCTGCGCTTCTGCAAGACCTTCAACAGGATGGGGGGAACCCTCGACTACGTCTGCATGGACAACACGGCCTTCTTGCCTGCGCTGGCGCGCGAGTTGGATCGGCAATGACACGCGGCGCATGGCGTTCGGCGCTCATATGGGCAGCGCTCGCGGTCAGCGCCGGCGTCGCGGGGTTCGCATACGTGTCAAGAACGCGGCCGGTCGCGACGTCGCTCTGCGTTGCCGAAGCGGTGCCCGAGGAGGCGCGCCTCGTAGGAACCGACTGGGTGTGGCTCGAGCGCACCAAAGACGCCGAAGCCGTCGTTGTGGTCCGCCAGGGGCGGCGCAACGTCATCGCCAGACACGCCCGCATTGCTGGCTTCTGGCCGGCGGCTTCCCGGATCGCGTGGGCGGCTCTGGATGGCGAGACATGGACCATCCGAACCTCGAGGCCCGATGGCTCGGATACCAAGGTGGTCACCGAATGTCCCGGACGACCGCTGGCAGTGTGGACGAGCGGCACGGACATCGCGTGGCTCATTGACGTGCCGACGCCGTCGAAGACGATGGCCGACTTCATACCGACCCTCGGCAGGAAGGCGGAGCTCTGGCGGAGCCGCGACGGACAGCCGCGCAGGGTGGGGGAGCTGGCTGAAGCGTTCACGACCGCCCAGATACTGGGGTACCGCGAAGGGGCGTTTCTCGTTGCCGGTGTGCGCGAAGAAGGCATCCGATGTTCGGTTCTTTATGTGGTCGGTCCGCACCTTGCGCCCATCCGGTTAGCTGGAGAGGCGGGCGCGGTCCGGGCAATGCTGTCCTCCGATGGGCAGGTCTATTGGACCGCACCGAGCCGAGGGTCCAACTCCCTGCTGACCGGCTGCATTCGTACCGCCGACCTCTCGTCGCTGTTGCCTGAGACCGTTGCAGATTGGCTTCCTGCCGGCGGAACTCCAAACGAGACACGCCGGGGCGTTGTGGTTACCGGAGGCGGCTCAGAGACGGCGTGGCGCATTGATCCTGAACGGCGCATCGGCGTTCCGATCCCGATGTTGCCAGACCAGTGGCCCGTGGGCGCGGGCGGCGATCTGTTGCTCACCGTCAGGCGAGCGAAGATGCCGGGAAAGGTGGCCGTCAATACGGTGCGCATGCCATGAGGAAAGGCCTGCAGAGCAACGTTTCGCCGCGCGTGGTTGCCGTCGTCCTGTTCGTTCTTCTGGCGGCCATCCAGGCGTGGTGGTGGCGCGCGTTCGTTTGGCGACCGCCCGGCAAGGGCGGCGTCTCGAGCGGACCCATGTCACCCCTTCCGCCGGGTCCGCAGATGGAACTGGGCCGAGAGGACGTGCGCGTCGAGACGATCGCCGGCGCTCCGGACCCCGGTTACGCGGACGGCATCGGCCGTGACGCGCGTTTCGATGCGCCTGTCGGTATCGCAGTTGACACCCGACACGATCCCACGGCGCGACGCTCGGTGACCCTGATCTTCGTCGCCGACTCTCGGAACCACCGCATTCGGATCATCAGCGAGGCAGGTGAGGTGACTACGCTGTGCGGGAGCCGTGAAGGCTACGCCGATGGACCGGCCAGTGCCGCCCAGTTCCGTTTCCCGTCCGGCGTTGCCGTGGGGCCTGCCGGCGAGCTCTACGTCGCAGACAGCGGAAACCACCGGATCCGGGTGGTTCGCAACGGTTCGGTTGCGACGCTCGCAGGCGGAGCCAGGGGTTTCGCCGCAGGACGCGGCAGTATGGCCCGTTTCGACACGCCGACTAGCATCTGCTTGGATGGCTCGTCGGGCGCTGCGCTGTGGGTGGCCGATGCAGGCAACCGGCGTGTCCGCCGCGTCGCGCTCGACGGGACTGCGGATGCCGGACGGGTTCTGCCGAGTAGCCCCGTGTGGGTCGCGGCGGGCAGCCCTGTGCTGATCGCTTCGCCGGACGGCGGGGCATGGTTTGACGGAAGCCGGTCTATCTCGGGCATACGCGTCGGAACGGCCGGGATCGCGCTGCAGCACCCGGGTGCGGTAGCGCGTTGTCCGGAGGGCGGCTACATAGCCGCCGACGCCACTCAGGGCGCACTGCTATGGGTTCGAGATGGGTCGGCTCAGGTACTGGCGGGCGGGTTCCAGGACCCGGGCAGCATGCGCGGCTGGCGGGACTTCGCCGGCGACGTCGCGTTGCTGGGGCGCATCGGCGGCCTCGCGATGGACCCACAGGGGCGCATCGTGGTCGCGGATACCGACGCGAACGCCGTACGACGTGTCCATGTGCCGGAGCTTCTGAAGCCGATTGGTGGAACCGCGGCCGGGACGCCTGCGCGACGCCCTCGGGCGGATGGACTGCGAGAAGGAGGCATACGCTGAACGTTGAGATAGATGGCCTGCGCAAAGACTACGAGGGAGGCGTTGTGGGTCTCTACGAGACAACCATTACGATCGGCCAGGGCATCTTCGCGCTGCTTGGCCCCAACGGCGCCGGGAAAAGCACCCTCATGTCCATGCTGACGACCCTCCTTGAGCCCACGTGCGGAACGGCGCGGGTCGGCGGGTTCGATGTTCGAACCCAGAAGCACGAAGTCCGTAACATCCTCGGCTATCTTCCTCAGGATTTCGGACTGTATCCCTCTCTCAGCGTCTTCGAGACGCTGGACTACATCGGCCTGCTCTACAACATCCGCGACACGGCCGACCGCAAGGCCCGCATCGAAGAGGCCATGGCGCGCGTCAACCTGACCGATGTCCGGGATAGAGCGATTGCCCACCTGTCCGGCGGAATGCGCCAGCGCGTTGGCCTCGCCCAGGCGTTGCTGAACAAGCCGAAACTCCTCATCGTGGATGAACCGACGGCGGGTCTCGATCCGGAGGAGCGCATCCGAGTTCGCTCCATGCTGACCGAACTGGGTCAGGATCGTGTCGTGATCCTCTCCACCCATCTGATCGAAGACGTGGCGGCTGTGGCCGATACGGTTGCCGTCCTCCACGAAGGGCGCATCAGGTTTCACGGCACACCAGAAGAGATGCGCAACTCGGTGCGGGGCCGCGTATGGGAGATCCAGGTCACGGGCGATCGCATGGCATCCATCCGGCAGGCCGCCATCGAAACGGGCCTGCAGAGGTCCGGCGATCGGATCAAAGTACGGATCGTCGCGGACGAGGCGCCGGACCCGGCTGCACTGGCCGTTGAGCCGACCATGGATGACGCTTACATCGGGCTGATGCGCCGGACGCCCGCGACGCAATGATGAATGGGTTGAGGGCAAAGGGCAGGGAAGAGTGAGCGCGGCGGCACAGGCGGTCCGGCCCGTACCGATCGTTGTCCTTGCGTGGGCCGAGGCACGGATGGGCTTCAAGGGCGCGACACTGCGCTCGGCCATCGCTGTCGCACTGATCGGCGGATGGTTTCTCGGCAAAGCCGCAGGCATGGGGGCGGGGCTTGCCGCAATCTCGACCGGGGATGCGGCCTCCACTTACCTTGCGTTCGTGGCGGTCTACTGGCTGTCTGCCACGGCGGCTCGCGACAGCTCGGTCGGGGCGACCGCCATCCTCTGGTCGAAGCCCCAGCCGACCGAGCGTATGGTCCTTGCGCGTTTTCTGGGAGCCTATGCGCAGGTGCTCTGCGTGCTGGCCGCGCTGTTCTTGGGGGCCATCATCTCCCGTTGGGTCCATTCAGGCACGCTGATGGGCGCCGATGCCTTCGGCGCGCAGTTCGTCCGGGCCGCGCTTGCGCTGTTCTTCGCTTCTGCCGCCTCGTATGCGCTTGCTTTGGTCGCCGACACTCCTCTTGCCGGGGCGATCGTCGGCTTGTTCTGGGTCGTGTCCATGGCGGGCCAGGCGTTCCTTGCCAAGGTCTACTATCCCTACTACACACAGAACCTCGTCGCTTTCACGGCATTCGGCTTGTTCTTCCTCGGCATTGCCGTACGCTTCCATCGCCGAGGCCGCATGGGCTCGCGACCGCCGGAGTGGTGGTGTCGCGTTCCCGCGCCGGTTGGATTGGCGGTTGCCCTTGCGTCGTCGTGGATCACCGTGCGCGATGGCCACGATCCCATCATGCGCGAATCGCCTCTGATGGCGGAGATCGGCCGCCAGGATGCCGTTATCGAGAAAGTGGCGCCCGGCTTCCTGCTGCCCGATCAGCGAGGCCGTCCGTTCTCGCTCTCGGATGCGCCGGGGCGCGTGTTCGTGATCGGACTGCTCGATCCGCATACGGAGGAAGGTGCCCTGTTGCTTGGACGCATGCGGGCCATCCACGAAGCGTACGGGCGATTCGGCGTCTTACCCGTCGCCGTATGCATCTCCAATGACCTCGGCGCAGGAGCGACGCTGGCCCGGGGTGCAGGCGTTGGCTTCCCGGTGGTGACCGATTGGGGCTCCCACCATGCGCCGAAGGCAGCCGAAGCGTCTCCCGTGGCCGGCGCATTTCGAGTGACAGACATGCCCTACGTTGCGGTGACCGACCGGCGCAGGCGAATCAGAGACATCATCGAGGGCATTTCGACCTATGACGGCCCGCAGCTGAAGCAGGCCGTACTGGCCCGGATTGTGGAGGAGCCCCGATGATGCGTCTGCTCCGGTACAACTTCAGGGTCGTCATCTTCCGCAACTGGTGGATTCTGGTCTTCCCGATTGCCGCCGGCCAGCTCGTCGTGTTCTGGAACTTGATCACGCTCCGCTTCAACGAACACCTCCCCGCGCATGTCGTTGAGACAACTCCGCCGCTGTTGGCCGCTTTTCTGAGCGCCCACCTGATGACCGCCGAGTACAGAAGCGGCATCGGCGCGATCCTGGCTTCCAAGCCTGTAGACATCGCGAAGGTCGTGCTGATTAGGCTCGTCGTTGTGATGGCTCTGGTATGGGCCTTGGCGGCGCTCTCGCTCGTTGCGTTCTACTGTGGGTGGGAGCCGTACCCCATGACGCCGGCCTTCCTCGCGTGCGTCCCGTCCACGATCTTCATGGGACTGCTCGCGCTGACTTTCGCAACCCTCTTCCGCAATGCCTGGGCGGGTTTCGCTGTTGCCGCCGCATGGTGGGCGATGGACCTTGCCCCAGGCGTCGCTATCCAGCCGTTCCTGTCGCTGCAGACGGTGTCCGACTCCATGGTATCGGAAGCTGTCCACCGGACCACGGTCTTCACGCGATATCCGTGGCAGCCCAAGCTCATCCTGCTGTTGCTGGCGGCCGGTCTCTACATCTACCATCGGCGGCTGATCTTCACGCTCGGCTCTCAGGCGTCGGCTCGGCAGCGCAGACGGGCCATTGCGGCGGCTGTTGCGATTCCTGTGTTGTACGCGGTCTCAGGCGCGGTCCTGAAGGTGGGCTACTTGTACGCCAATCGGGGCAACCTCCATCCCGATGACACTGCCTGGATACGCCAGCAGCTCGGCCCATTCGGTCCTGTGCCGGTTCGGTGGCTGTTCGGTTCGGCTTTCGCGGCCTATGTCGGCGAGATACCGAACACATGGCGTCTGGCGGCAGGGGAAGACGCCGATGTATATGGCGATACGGCTCGGCACCGACATGAAGTGGAGCGCCTGCTGAAGGCCCGGACGCGAAGCATCTGGGGGTCGAACATCGCGGAGCTGCATACGCGCCTTGCCGGCCAATCCGCACAGACTCCTGAGGAGCGCATCGCGCTGTTCTCCTCGGCTGTTGCAGCCTATCCCAATGGTCCCCATGCTCCGGGGATACTCGTTCGGATGGCGCGGGAACATCTGGACCTTGGTGATCGGGCAAGCGCCGCCGCAGCATGCGAACGGGCAATCGAGGCGCGCCCGAACCGGCGCGTGGCATCCGATGCGTTGCGGCTGCTCACTCAGGTCCACCGAGACGATGGCGATCTGAGCGCGGCTGCGGAGACGGCCCAGCGATGGGCTGCCGTGGCCGATACGCGCCAACGGTTCCGCGCGCTCGGAACGCGGTTCGAGATCCTCGTCGCGATGGGCCGCGAGGCCGAGGCGCGCGAGGCCGCTCAAGCGGCACTGGACGCCATCGAAGCTTTCAGACGAGAAGTCAACGCGCCCGATGCGGTTCGTACTGCCGGTGGAGACACGCCGCTCATCCGCGATGCCGACGCTATGGCCGATAGGCTGAAGGCATACTTGGCCGATCCCGCAGTTCGCCGATAGATCACAGCGAGGGGGCACAGAATGTCCATGAGCTTCCACGGGAAAGCTGTCCCATCGGGTCAACGGATAATGTTGAGGGCGTGTCTCTGGACAGTCGGGCTCCTGTGTATCACTGTCAGCCGCGGCGCGGGGCAGGAGATTGCCAATGAGCGCACCCGCGTTACGGCGGTTGTCCGCGACGGCGGCTGCACCGGGTTCGATGTGGAGGCAAGATCGGGCGAGTCGTGGAGGAACGTTGCCGAGATTCGCTGGTCGTCGGCCGATCGCTGGACGTGCGCCAGGGTGACTGTCGAAGGCTCCACGCTCCGATTCGGCGGCTTTGACACGTCCGGTACCAAGACCCCTGATCTTGGCTCCGGCACGGCCGTGACCGTATCTCTGGAGCACGACGACCCGGCGCCCAGGGTGCGGTTGCACTTTCAGATCAGTCGCTTCGACGAGGCTGCATGGCGCGCGGCATGGCGCAACCTCTGCCCGGTCTATTTCCTGCGATGTTCTCTGCCTCCGTCGGCCGCACAAGGACAGATGTTCTACCAGCACGGACTGCTCTATCCCGGCCCGTTCATAGATCCCTATCCCATCACCATGGGTCCCATGAAGGGCGATTGGTGCGACAACTGGTCCTATGCGCCGGCGATGGGCGCTGCGCCGATCCCTGCCGTTGGCCTGTGGTCGCCTGCGAGCGGCCTGTTCGTCGCCTACGAGTTCGGCCAGGCGCTCTACGGCGACAGATCGGCCAAGTTCGTCGGTTCCAGCTACTGCGCCGGGCTTGAAGACCATCCGGGCCAGTTCTTCGGTCTCTCGTGGCCCTATGCGGAGAACTGGACGCACTTGAAGCTGCCGGACGGACCCGTTACGATCACGACCACGTTCCGGATCCTGTACCGGACCGACATGCCGTCAGAAGAAGACCCGAACCGCTTCGTGCTACGGGCCATGGCCGCAAGATATGCCGACCGCATGCCGCCTGCGCCGCAGATGAATGACATGGCCTGGCTGAAGCAAGGTCTCGAGGCGTCGCAGACCAGGTTCCTGCATGATCTCGGTCTCGCTCTGAAGCCCCCGGCAGGAGGGGCGCCGATCCTGTTGGTGCCGTATGAGCGCTGCGAGAAGGCGTTCTTCGATCCCGGCGCGGTTCAGTTGATCGCTCATCAGACGGGCAAGGCCTGCCGCTACGCATGGTCGGTCGGCGACACGGCAGGGCTGGCCGAGCTCAAGCGGCAGATCGAGATGCTCATCCCCGAGGCCGTCGAGGAGCGTTACGGCGACGATGTGTGCTACGTCTGGAAACATCCGCTCCACGGCCAGTTCAAGACCGGCCTCGGCGGCGCAAACGCCACCGGCACGCGCCATATGTTCAACTGGGGCATCGCGTCGGCCATGCTCTGGCAGTACAAGCACGAGCCCGACCCACGCTACCTGAAGTTCATTGACGGCATGGTCAAGTGGACGCGCCATTGCCTGTACGACCGGGCAGGCATGGCCGATCTGCCCTGGGCGGTCTTCTCCATGGGCGCGGCCAACGGTGGCGAGTTCCTGCTGGACTACTACTACACATTCCGCGACGACCCGATCCGAAAGGAACTTGCCGAAGAGGCGTGGCGGCTAGCCGAGATGATCGTCTATCGTAACTCGTACCCCTATCTCGGCGACACGCTCGAGGGAGATACGCTCGACCCGAGCTTCCTCCTCCAGGCCGTCAACAGCGCCTACTGGATCGGCGCGGTCACTTGGGGAGAAATGGGCCGCGTGCCCGAGATGTGGATTCGCATGTACCTGGAGACGGGCGATCCGCTCCTCAAGTACCTCGTGCGTGGATGTCTGGAGCGGTACTACATAGGCACCATCAACGCGGCCGGCGGCTACACCGAGAACCTCCTGGTCTTTCAGGGCGGGAGCATGTCGGGCGGATGGGGCGGCAACAACTTCCGCTGGCTAGCCGAGCCGCTGGGCAGCGCGATCATGCAGGTTGATGTGGGGCCGAAGGCAGCCATCGCCTTCTGCAAGGGCACGCGCGCGCTCGATGTGGCCGAGTTCGTCTATTCGCGCCCGGCGAACTACCGGCTCAAAGTGGTTGCGACCGGCGCACGGAGCGAGATCCCCGACGGTCCGTTCGACATCATGGTCACGAGTCCGCACGAGAGCATCTCGGGCAAAGCGGTTGGCATCAACGGGCAGACGCTTCCCGCCGACCGCTTCGTCATCGGCTCGGATGGCGTCAACGCGCTCATCCGAGGCGTCCGCGTCGGCGACATCGTTTCCATCGGTGCGATCGGCGACGCCGAGCTCCCCCGCCCCTCGGGACGGTCTGCGGGCGCTGAACTCCCCCGCCCCTCGGGAC
>JBBIQU010000053.1:0-16739 GCA_037442185.1 Chthonomonadales bacterium
GCGGCGTTGCCGTTACCCCCGCCCCCTCCGGTGGGCGGGGGCAAGGGGGAGGGGGGAATGCCGGGTGCAACCGACGCCTCGCCGCGATTGCACGCGCAGCGTGTAGCCGTCGCTTCTCGCGACGCATTACGTATGCGTCGCGCGAGACGTATGCGCGGGGAGAACCCGCTGCTACACGGCCTGCGGCCGTAACGACACCGGCTGCGCTCCGGCAATACAATGGAGGACAAGATGAAAACATACCGTGCGCTCATTGTCGGCGCGGGAGGCATGGGGCGCGCCTGGGGGCGCAACCTGACCGAATACGACCGCACCGAAGTCGTAGGATGGGTTGACATCCGCCCCGAAGCTGCAGTCTCGGCAGCCCAAGAACGGGGATTGGACGGGATTCACACAGGCGATGATCTGGAAGCCGCCATCCGCGCCGTGGAACCGGACTTCGTCGTTGACGTGACCGTTCCGGAAGCCCACCACGACGTGACGCTGGCCGCGCTCAGCATGGGTCTGCCCGTGATCGGCGAGAAGCCAATGGCCGACTCGATGGCGGCCGCCCGCGAGATGGTGGCGGCCTCCGAGAAGGCCGGCAAGCTCTACATGGTGAGTCAGAGCCGTCGCTACGACGCTCGCATCCACGCATTCAAGGCGCTCATTGATGCCGAGATCGGCCGGCCGGGCATTCTGAACTCGGACTTCTACATCGGCGCGCATTTCGGCGGATTCCGCGACGAGATGCCGAGTCCGCTCGTCCTTGACATGGCGATCCATACCTTCGATGCGGCGCGCTATCTCTGCGGTCTCGATCCGGTGGCGGTGTACTGCGAGGAGTTCAACCCCGAATGGTCATGGTACAAAGGAGACGCCTGCGCGACGGCCGTCTTCGAGATGAGCGGCGGCCTGCGCTACACCTATCGGGGAAGCTGGTGCTCGGAAGGGCGACACACTTCCTGGGAGAGCGAGTGGCGAGCGGTGGGACCGAATGGGACCGCGACTTGGGACGGACATGGAGCTCCTGTCGCCGAGAAGGTGGTCGGCCGCGGCGGTTTCCATGCCGACGTTGAGGCGGTTCAGGCCTCGGTTGCCGAAGGTGTCCCCGGCGGCATTGCGGGCTCGATCCGCGACTTCGTGCGCGCCCTCGATACCGGGGAAACCCCCATGGGCGAGTGCCACGACAACATCAAGAGCCTCGCCATGGTATTCGGCGCCATCGAGTCAGCGCGATCGGGCCGAAGGGTGTCCATTGAGCTGTAGGGAGATACCATGCGACTGAAGTCGCGCCTACAAACGGCACCAAGGGTGGAGGCCATGCGACTGAAGTCGCGCCTACAAACGGCACCAAGTCCGCCTGCGCGGACTCCTATATGAGTAACGCGGCTTTTTGCCGGCCGACGTGAAGGGAGATGTCTGTGAGAGTTGCCAAGGGGATAACGTGTCTCGCCGGATTCGTTGTAGTGTGCTGCGGGGCGGCATCCCGGGCCGAGCAGGCGGCCACGAAGCGCGGAGACGTGGTGTATGCGACGAACTTCGAAGCATCGGAACCATTGGCAGGCTGGACAGGGCAAGCCGAAGTTCAGCCCGGGTTCGGGGGCGGGAAGGCGGCTCTGATGGAGCGCAAGAGCGCATCCGAGCCCTCCGCCATGATTACGCGACCGTTGCCGGTCGCGACGTTCCGGGGCTGTACCCTGATGTGCGTGGCGCGTGTGAAGGCCGCTGACGTTTCTGAGAAGCCCAACCCATGGAACGGCATCAAGTTCATGCTCCCGATCGAAGCGCCATCGGGGAGGCAGTGGCCCCAGGCGCGCATTGGCACGGGCGCCTTCGATTGGACCGACATTCGCTTCGCAGTGCGGATACCCGCCGATGCTACCGCCGTCTCGCTAATGCTGGGCCTCGAGCAGGTGACCGGGAAGGTATGGTTCGATGACGTGAAGATCACCATCGCCCGATTGCCGGAAACCGGCAGGCCGGCGCCCGCCCGAGTCAGACATAAGGGACACGATCTCCCGCGCCTGCGGGGGGCCATGGTCAGCCCGCGAAGCCTGACCGAAGCGGACCTGCGCACGCTGGGGCAGGAGTGGAACGCCAACCTCGTTCGCTGGCAGCTGATCCGCATCACGCGCCCCGGGTCCACAGCCTCACTCGACGAATGGGACCGCTGGCTTGAGGAAGAGCTGAAGCGTCTCGATGCCATGCTGCCGGTCTGCGAGAAGTACGGGCTGTATGTGGCCCTCGACCTTCACTCGCCGCCGGGCGGCGTGGGCACATCCGGAGGCTACGCGGGTTCCGACGCCGGGCTCTTCAGGGACCGCGCCTGTCAGGATCGGTTCGTCAAAGCCTGGGAGCACATGGCGCGACGTTACAAGGGCCAACGCGCGATCTGGGGCTTCGATTTGGCGAACGAGCCGGTCGAGGACGAATGGGACGGCGAATGCGACGACTGGCAAGCCCTTGCCGAGCGGACGGCCAAGGCAATCCGCGCAATAGACCCCGACCGAACGATCATCGTCGAGCCGGCCGAATGGGGCGGCCCTGGGGGACTGACCCGTTTCCGGCCTATCGGCGTGCCCAATGTCGTCTACAGCGTCCACATGTACCTGCCGCACGAGTTCACCCATCAGGGCGTGCACAGCCCGAGCGGACCGATCCGGTATCCCGGCGAGATTGGCGGCAAGCGCTGGGACAAAGCGGCCCTCAAGGACGCCCTGAAGCCGGCCATCGAGTTCCAGAAGGCCTACAACGTTCACATCTACATCGGCGAGTTCTCGGCGATACGCTGGGCACCCGACGGCAGCGCCTATCGTTATCTGAAGGACCTCATCGAGGTGATGGAAGAGCTCGGCTGGGACTGGTCGTACCACGCATTCCGCGAGTGGGACGGATGGAGCGTCGAGCACGGCGAAGACCGGGCAAACCGGGAGAGATCTGCCATCCAGACCGATCGGGAGAAGCTTCTCCGCGAGTGGTTCGGCAAGAATCGGAAGCCCAGGCGGGGGATGGCCGGCGGTTGAAACCGCGCCTGCAAACGGCACCAAGTCCGCCTTCGCGGACTGTATGGGGCGGACGGTGTCGGGGGCAGCCGCGAACACGCAGGTCTGTCAGAAGCCCTTCGGCCTCAGCGGCTTCGGCAGTGCCTTCAGGTATTCCACGTAGTCTTCGTAGAGCTTGACGGCTCGGGGATCGGCTCCCGGCGCGGTTCGGCCCGGGTGCTGCATGAAGCCGAAGTACGCATAGGCGGTCAGCACGTCAACGTGCTTGCGTTCAATCTCGATTTGCCTCTTCACGCGTTCGAACGCAGGCGGATAGCTGTTGGCGTAGCCGGACTTGCCGTCCATCTCCCAGATTTCCAGATCCGTCCACAGATGCTTGCCCGTACCGTCGTGCAGCCTGGCGTAGCCCGAGTAGATATCCTCAAGCGTGGCGATCCGCTTGTTCGGGTCCCACGTGTTGACATACGGCATATAGCCGGAGCCGACGGCGTCCTGCGGCGCGATGATGTCCACCCGGCTGGCCCGGATGACCTCCGTAGTCCAAATCGGCGTACCGGCAGGCGCGATGAGCACCGGCTTGTCCGGGGCGAGGCTCTTGCAGTGCAGGGCCACGGGATCGTAGTATGCGCTGGACCTCTTGAGGTCGTTCATCTCGTGCGTCAGATACCAACCGTAGAAGGACTTGCGGCGGCCGTAAAGTTGCCATAGCTCCGAGGCCACCCGGCGTGATACATCAATCGCGGCCTCGTTGCGAGCGGGCCAATCGGGCTTATCGAAGTCCCAGAGAAGCGGCAGGTCGCCGTTGCGGCCGATGCCCACGATCACGTGCTGGCCGTTCTTCTCGGCCTGCGACATGATGATGCCGATGACGTCCACCAAGCACGAGCTGCCTTTCGACATGGCCTTGATGTCGCGATCGTAAAACTCGAGCCTGCTCGGATAGTAGAACTGGCCGTACCACTCGGGGAACGTGTAGATGAGCGTGTTGATGCCGAGGCGGTGCATGGCATCCACCCCCAGCCTCAGCTCGCGCTCGACGGCGTCCTTGCCAAGCGTGGTGGGGTCCATATGGCCGTGGCCGTCGAGCCACGCGCCCTGAAAGTACGGGAGCGCCCGCGTCGGGCACCGGACCACCTCTATGGGCCACGACGCCTCGCGGACAGCGTCGCCGACCTCGACGCGACACAGGAGCTTGTGGGCGCCCTCCTGCCCCGAAGTTGGCCACCACGCCGAAACCATGTCGGACTTGCCGGCCGCCACCGTTACGGAGCATTCCGATATGAGGCGCGACGGCATGCGCCGGTCGGCGTGAAACCGGATCCGCGCCGTGATCGGCTTGCCGGTCGTGTTGCGAATGCCGGCCCGAAGCTCAACGCGGACCCTGTCGGTGACCGGCCCGGGCGGGACGACGGTGAAGCCCAGATTCCATCCTCGCATGGTTGCCTCCTCGTGCGCGGGGCCTCGAAGCGCCGATCCCTCGGCTGTCACTGTGGGTGCGTGACCGCAGACGGCGATTGAGACGAGCGCGCCGAACGCGCACGCGCTGGCCAGTGTCAGCGGCGCTCGGAACACCATGGGATCAGGACGAGAGGAGCTGCGCACATCTGCGTTGCCGCCGCGTTGCATGGACGGCCTAGACCTGGCCGATCCGCGGCAGCAGTTCCAGCGTCCAGCCGAGCATCCACGCCAGGTTTTCCGGCGGACGCGGCTCGGAGAAGCCGGTCACCCGGTGGTATCCCCCGGTGACGAGTACGTCGGGCGTCAGGTTGGCCAGCATCCATTCGGACGCGCGCAAGGCCCGGTCTCGGTAGGCGACCGTATCGGCTTCGGTCAACATGCCTGCGTCACGCACGCGCAGATACGAGAGGATCGCCCCCGCAGTCTGGCCAACCCATTTGTCGTCTCTGCCGCTCATGCCGCATGCGCCATCGTCGAACTGGCAGGCATCGAAGTGCCAGCGCATGGATGCGGCGCACCTATCCGCCATTCTCCGCTTGAGGTCGGCGCGATCCGACTGGGCGTAGAGCGCCGTCAGGAAGTCAATGACACCCACCGATGAGAAGCCCCAGCCCATTTCGCACGAAGGCGTCTTCCCGAAGTGCTCGATCCCCGTGACGATGGTGGGAGCGACCACCCAGGTCCCCAGCTTCGACGACCAGCAGCCCTTGTATGTGCCGGGCTCTACCTCGGTGAGGTAGTAGAGCGCAAGTCCCTCGGCATCGGTGAGGACGTCGCGCCGCGGCTCGACGGCGTAGTAAGCCGTCAGTCCCCGCCCCATATGGCAGTTGTCGTCGGAGTTGGCGGTGTCTTCAACGCCGTCCTTCGCGCTTCCGTAGCTGTTGCGGAAGTAGCTGTCATGGCCCCAGCGCCACCGCGTCAGCCACTCATAAAGGGCTGCCGCCGTGCCGTCGAAGCATCTCTCATCGGGGTGGCGCTTCCTGAAGGCGCCGTACCCCGCCAGCGCCATGCCGTACTCGAACGGAAACGCCTGATGGTCCCAGCGTTGGCCGCCCGTTGGCGGGTCGCGCATGGCGGCAAGGTAGAAGGCGATATAGCGGTCGGCGGCGGCCTTGTACGCCTCGACTTCGGTCGCATCGCAGGCAGCGTAGAGCCCGAGCGCCATGAAGGTGGGGCTGTGGTAATGCGTCGTAATGCACGGATGCCGGGTGACGAACGGGCATTTCTCGGGGTCGGGACGACCGTAGGTCGTTTGCCACGACACGAATGCGTCAGCAAGCATGCGTATCTTGTCGCCGATGTCCGTGGACATGCGTGTGCCTCCTTCCGGGGTCAGACTTCGACTTGCGTCAGGCAGGTGCGAGGGCCGCTGCGTCCCATCGCGAAGGCGCAGTACAGCCGTCCGTCCTGGGTCGGGACCGGCACAGGCCGCTCGGCCTTCTCGGGCGCTGCCGGAATCCTGAGACCTCTCCATGTTACTCCGCCGTCGTCCGATAGCGCGCACTCAATGCCCGCAGCAGATCGGTAGGCGATGACCGGAGCGCCACCGGGCATGACGGCTATAGCGGGGTCGGAACCGACAAGCCCGGTCTGACGCGCCGGCTCCCATCCGACCAACGGCCTGTCGTTCGGTTGCGGCTCCAAGGTCACCCGAGCAAGCCCGATGGGTCCGCTCGCCTCGAAACCGACTGTCGCCCACGCCGTCACGCCCATTCCGTCGGCTCTCTGAGGCAGATCGGCACGACGCGCAGCGCCTGCATCCTGCGCTACCGCAACGTTGCCGCAGTTTCCGCTCCCCAGCTCGCCCAGCGCCCTCCATCTCGCGCCGGCGTCGCCGGAAACCGCCAGCATGCAACGTGTTTCCGTGGCAACGACCGACAGCAGGCTCCCGCCGATCACGACCCGACGAGCGTTTAGGGGCGCTTCTCCGGCCGGATCGTGATAGGCAATGGGCTCGTGTGCCTCGGGCCCGCCGATCCGATCTATCAGCAGGCCCGTTACGCCGCTTCGGCGCATGGTTCGGCTGCGAGCGAAGAACGCCGAGGAATCGCCGGTGATGCGGGCGAACAGATTGACCGGCGCCGGTCCCTCATGCATCGAAGGCCGAGCGTCGCGATCGTAGAACCAACAGACTTCGGCGAACTCGCGTGTCACGCCATAGGCATCGCCCGGCGCAAACCACGTGAATCCGACGTCGCCCGGTTCGACGCAGTGGGTCGCGTTCTCCGGAGGCAACCGTATGGGCTTCGGCAGGATCAGGACGCCCTCGCTGCCGGAGTAGGAGGCGTGGTGGCACACTCCGGCCACCGGCAACGCATTCCACACGGCTCGGCACGTCATCGGGGCATCCTGCATTCGCAGAGCGCCCGTTGCGCTCTCGCCCGAATGGAGGAACGTGAAGCGGATGTCCATGGCAGTGGGTGCGCGAACCGTGCGCCCTTCGCGCGTTGGAGACAAGCATACCACAGCCGGCGCGAACATGCAAGCGTTTGCATGGATCGAACCACCGGATCCGCCCGGCCCGGCGCGGGACGGCATGTTACGCTGTCCACGTTTTGCTTGATTGTCCGCTCATGCTCCGCCGGATATGGGGTACATATCTACGGGCGCCGTGCCATCGGTGCGCTTGCCCACTCCCGTTTCAGGAATCACATTGCGCTCTACGCTAGTATTCGCCGCTGTCGCCGTTCTTGCCATAGCGGCTCCCGGCCTGGCCGACGAACTTGTCAAGAGACAGCTTCAGGCAGTTCGGATCGAGACCCCACCCAGGATTGACGGCACACTCGATGACGAGTGCTGGAAGCGAATCCCACCCACATCGAACTTTAGCGAC
The DNA here is from genome assembly GCA_037442185.1 of Chthonomonadales bacterium. Classification (GTDB taxonomy): domain Bacteria; phylum Armatimonadota; class Chthonomonadetes; order Chthonomonadales; family CAJBBX01; genus JAAYVH01. The sequence continues at coordinate 7,276 of JBBIQU010000053.1, forward strand.
GAGATGCTCGGAACGGTCGTCAAGGATCAGACGATCGTGTGGATCGGCTATGACGACCGGGCCATCTATGTCGCTTTCCACGCTCTCGACAGCGACCCGGGGAAGATATTCGCAAAGGAGACCAAGCGGGGCGCCGAGTTCTTCAGCGAGGACCGCGTCCGATTGCGCATCAACCCGTTCAACAGCAAGCGAAAGGAAGACGAGAGCGAGATCAACCTGAACGCCCTCGGCACGCAGATGGCCGAGTTCGCCGGAGGCCGGGCCAACAAGCAGGAATGGGAGGGCGACTGGCAGGGCGCAGCGCGCATCGTTGAGGACGGCTGGACAGCCGAGATGGCCGTGCCCTGGACATGCTTCGTTCGGCCAAAGTCAACCGGACAGCCGGCAACGATCGGACTGAACTTCGACCGGTACCAGGCGCGCACGCAGATCAAATCGTACTGGAGCAACCTCGGCAGGCACGAGCGTCGGGAGCTCGGAGGCGAATGGACGGGCGTCGTCCTTCCGCCGACGCCCAGCGAGAAGCCGTTGTCGGCCCTGCTCTACGCATTCGGCGGCTACGACCGCGGGGATGCTGTGCTGCGTTCCGGCCTCGACGCGCGCTACCGGTTCACACCGTCGCTGACGGGCGTCGCCACGGTGAATCCGGACTTCTCCAATGTCGAGGGCGCGGTCACCAGCATTGACTTCTCGTACTCCGAGCGGCTCCCCGATGAGCGTCGTCCGTTCTTCCTCGAAGGCGGCGACTATGTTGCGTCACCGCTCTACAGCGTTCGGCCATTCGCCAGCGTCCGGATCGGCGCGCTCGACGCCGGGCTCAAGCTGTTCGGCCGGATCGGGACAGGCACCGACATCGGAGCGCTTGCAGGCTTCGACGGGGGAGGCAGAACGGACGCCGTGGTCAACGTGCGCCATCAGTTTTCGCCGTTCGACTCCTTCACGTTTCAGGGCGTCAGCCGCACGGGCGCCGGCGTGGACAACCAGATCGGCCTGGCCGTGGGCCGAGTGCGGCGGGGCGACTGGATGCTTCAGGGAGCCTACGGGAAGTCCCGGGATCGAACCGGACCCGGCGAACTCACCGACATCTGGCTAAACTATGGGGCCAAGGCCTGGTACGGCAGCGTCAACTACGAGCAGACCAGCCGCAACCTCAGGGCGCGCAACGGTTACATCAGCTTCCTTGATCAGAAGGGCGCTTCGGCCGAGTTCGGCTACTGGTCCAAATGGCGCACGGGGGCGTTTCGCAGCGGACACTTCCAGGTTGAGTTCAACCGCTACCACCATCTCGACGGCAGCCCGTTTCGCGAACAGGTGTCCGTTTCCGGCGAGATCGAGACCGTCAGCCAATGGTCGCTGAGCGCCGCCGCCGCCACCGGAACGTTCGAAGGCAGCCGGGATCACAGGACATCGGCATCGGTCCAGTATCCCGCGCGCGACGCGTTTCGCAACTTCTCGATCCGCGTCGCCTCAGGCCGCATCCAGGGCGCCAACTACAGCTTGCTGGCTCCCTCGGTGGTCTGGCGGTTCTACGACCGGCTGTCGGTCGGTGTCTCGTCGGAGATCGTTCGGCGCGACACCGACCGGAGGCAGCACATCCTGACCGCTGCCTACGACCTTTCCCGCGACCAGGCGATCGGGGGCCGTATCGTCAGCGCCACCGGAGGTACGAACGGGTACCTCAGCTACCGTAAGTCGGGCTACGGCGGCGCCGAGTACTTCCTCATTGTCGGCGACCCAAACGCCGACGACTTTGCCGATCGCGTCGTCGCCAAGGTGGTCGTCCCTTTGTAGTCGGTCACAGGCCCAGGCGGCCGGACGTGAGCCGGATCACCGGAGGGCGCGGCCGGCGATGTCGCTGCGGTAGTGCATGCCGTCGAAGCTGATGTGCTTGATGCCCGCGTAGGCTCGAGCGACCGCTCGCGGCAGGTCCGGGCCGGTGGCCGTAACGCCGAGCGCCCGTCCGCCGTCGGTCAGGAACTGACCGTTCGCTTCTCGAGTGCCGGCGTGGAACACGAGGCACCCTTCCGACTGGGCAGCGCGGTCCAGCCCCTCGATCAGCTTGCCGGTCTCATAGTCGCCCGGATAGCCTCCCGAGGCGGCCACGACACACACGCTGGACCCTTCCGAGCACGTCACGTCAACATCATCGAGGCGGCCATTGACGGACGCATCCATGATCTCGACCAGGTCGGACTCGAGCAACGGAAGCACTGCCTGCGTCTCCGGGTCGCCAAATCGGCAGTTGAACTCGAGCGTCTTGAGGCCTTCATCCGTGATGATGAGACCGGCGTACAGCACGCCTTTGTACGGGATGCCGAGATCGCGAATCGCCGTGACGGCCGGCGTGAGCACCTGTTCGAGCGCGAGATCGGCGATGTCGGCGGGGACAATTGGGACGGGAGAGTAGGCTCCCATGCCGCCTGTATTGGGGCCGTCGTCGCCGTCGCCGACCCGCTTGTGGTCTTGCGATGGCGGGAGCGGCACGATGAACTCGCCGTCGGTGATCGCCATGATGCTGACCTCTTCGCCCACCAGGCGCTCCTCGATCAGCACCCTGTCCCCTGCTGCGCCGTATGCCTTGCGGACCATCATCACTTCGACGGCCTCATGGGCCTCGTCCTCGGTGTCGGCAACGGTGACGCCCTTGCCGGCGGCCAGGCCGTCGGCCTTGATCACCAGTCCACGATTGGCGACGGCAGGTCTCGCGAACCATCGGGCGACGGCGTCGTGGGCCGAGGCCGCATCCGAACACAGCTCGAAATCGGCGGTCGGAATGCCGTAGCGAACCATCAGTTCCTTGGCAAACGCCTTGCTGCCTTCGATGCGCGCGGGGTCGGTTGCCGGCCCGAACGCGGGAAGGCCCCGGGCTTCGAACCTGTCAACGATCCCGGCGATCAGCGGAGCCTCGGGCCCGACCACGGTGAGGTCAATCTTCTGGGCCGCGGCGAAGTTCGCGAGGCCAGAAATGTCCGTCGGCTTGATGTTGATGCACTCTGCCAGCTTGCCGATCCCGGCGTTGCCGGGCGCGCAGTAGATCCCGCTCACGTGCCGGCTCTGGGCGATCTTCCACACAAGGGCGTGTTCACGACCGCCTCCGCCTACAACCAGTACGCGCATGATGATCCTTCCTTGCGTTCAGTGGGCCTGGCGATCGGCTCCGACAGGCCGCCTTCGGTGATCCCCCGATTGAGTTCAGGGGGTCATGGGTACGACAACGGCACCCGCACTCGGCGACAGACCGGGGGTCACGTCTTGATCCAATCGGCGATGTTCTCGAATCGGGCGAATGCCGGGTGGAATCCCACTTCGATGGTCCCCGTCGGGCCGTTGCGCTGCTTGGCGATGATCAGCTCGGCGACTTGCATCTCATCATCCCGACGCGCCGGCTTCTCGGCGCGTTCGGGCTTTTCGTCGCCGTCGGCCGATTTGGCGGCCGTCTTCTGGCGGATCATCTCGTAATAGGCCTCACGGTAGATAAAGATCACCACGTCGGCCTCTGCCTCTATGCTGCCCGATTCACGCAGGTCCGAGAGCATGGGACGGTTGTTCTGCCGATGCTCGACGGCGCGACTGAGCTGCGAGAGCGCGATCACCGGCCGGTTGAGCTCCCTTGCGAGCGCTTTGAGGGACCGTGCGATCTCGCTGATCTCCTGGTTCCTGTTCTCCGTGGTCCGGTGTCCGCGCATGAGCTGCAGATAATCCACCACAACGATACCGAGGTCGCGCTGTTCGGCTGCCAGACGCCGGCACTTGCCGCGAATGTCCAGCGCGGTGCAGATCGGGCTGTCGTCGATGAAGATCGGCGCTTCCGAGAGAACCGAACAGGCCTGACCGACTTTGGGCCACTCTTTGGTCTCCAGTCGGCCCGTGCGCAGGTGATGGGCATTGACCCGCGCCTCGGAGCAGATCATGCGCATGCAGAGCTGTTCGGCCGACATCTCGAGGCTGAATATCGCCGCAGGTCGCTTGGTGCGCATGGCCACGTGCTGGGCGATGCCGACCGCAAGGGCCGTCTTGCCCATCGAGGGACGGGCAGCGATGATGATCAGGTCGGAGTCCTGCAGTCCGGCCGTCATGTCGTCGAGACGCGTAAACGGCGTCGAGAGTCCCGTGACCGGTTCGGTGTTGTCCGATCGGGCTTCGAGCTTCTCGTACGTCTCGGGTATGAGCGTCTTCATGGACTTGAAGTACGAGCTCGAGCGCCGGTTGGCCACGGCGAAGATTGCCTGCTCGGCGCGGTCCACGACATCGTCGAGCGAGTCGAACTCCTCATGGGCCATGGCCTGGATGCGGCCTGCCGCTTCGATAAGGCGGCGCAGGACGGCCTTCTCTTCGACGCGCTGAGCGTAATACGGCGCGTTCGCGGCGCTGGCGACGGCCTCGGTGAGCTGTACGAGGTAGGGAATTCCCCCGACATCATCGAGCATGCCCTGGTCGCGGAGCACATCCTGAAGTGTCAGGAGATCAACCGGCAGGCGTCGCTCGACGAGCGACATGATCGCTTCGTAGATGACGCGGTGGGCGTCACGGTAGAAGTCGTCGGGCCGCAGCACCCCGCGGACCTTTTCGATGGCGGCCGCTTCGATGAGCATGGAGCCGAGGGCGGCCTGCTCCATCTCGAGGCTCTGGGGCGGTATCTTGTCGGCGGGCACCGTCTCGTTCACGCGGTCACGCCTCTCTCATACGATTGCGCGCCGTCGCGGGCATGTGCCGGGCGGCGCGCGAACGGGTGATCAGGCCTCGTCTTCAGCCTGTTCCGCTTGATCGGCAGCTTCCGCAGCTTCCTCGGCGGCGCGCGCCGCAGCGAGAGCGGCTTCCTGTGCGCGGCGCTCCAGCTCTTGCTCGGTGGTGACGTCCACCTGAACCATCACCGATATGTCGCTGGCCAGTCGGACCGGAATGCGATAGACGCCGAGCGTCTTGATGGGGTCAACGAGCCCGACGCGCCGCTTGTCAACATCAAGGCCCGTGGCCTCCTTGATTCCCTCGGCCACGTCCTGGGCTGTGATGGACCCGTAGAGCTTCGTTCCCGAACCCACCTTGCCCTTGATGATGATGGAGAGACCTTCCAGCTGCGAGGCCGCGGTCTCCGCAACCTGGTGCAGCTTGGCCTCGCGCACTTTGTCGTGCTCCGCGCGCGACTGATGCTCCTTGAGGAACCCGCCCGTCGCGGGCACCGCGTACTTGCGCGGGAACAGATAGTTGCGGGCGTACCCGTCCGAGACGTTCACGATCTCGCCGCCCTTGCCCACTTTGGGCACGTCACGCTGCAGGATGACCTTCATTCATTGTTCTCCCGTTGTTCGTTGCCCCCGACCCGTCGAGCGGGCCGCGCTTGGGCGAACGGAGCGCTTCAGCGCCCTTCGCCCGGCAACCAATCTGCATGGACAGGCGCATCGGCGAGGCACGAGCACAGAGCCCAACGCCCCTACCGCTGTGGCGGCCCTTCCACAACCTGCTGTCTTGCCCCTATCGTCTCAGGCGAACCCCCAGCGACGGCGTCGTATGCCGGAACGCGCTGTCGGCCCCCATCCAGAGCGACCAGTCTTCGTTCAGTTTCAAGAACGCGCGAGCGTCCAGTGTCAGGCTGTTCGGATTGTAGGCGTCCAGCACAAACTCCACGCCGGACGGCGCATTCAGATCGAACCCGACGCCCAGTTTCGAGGCGTAAAGCCCGTACCGAAACGTGCCGACCCCCTCGAGCGGCGTTCCGTACTGGGCGGTCAGCTTGTTCGCTTCGGCGAAATCGAAGACCCCCAGATTGAACGTGTTGCCCTTGCCCACCGGAAACCGAACGCCCACGTTCGACCGAAAGTAGGGCTGTGTGCCCCTGCCCCCGAACTCTATGTCGAGGCTTGGCTGCCCAATGCCGAACTTCGGTCCTCCCGACGGCAGATTCAGCCGCTCCACCAGCCGCGAGACATCGGCCGCCACCTTCTTGCCGGATTCCGTCGCATCTCGCACCGACGCCAGCGTCGCCTTCAGGTCGCCCTGAACGGCGGCGTCGCCCAGCAGCATGTGCACATCAGACGCCACCTGATTGAACCGCGCGATCGTGGCCTTCGTCAGGTCCAGCGTTTCCTGAAGCGACTGCTGCAGGCGCGGATCGTTGACCTGCTCGGCGAGCCGGGTCACCAGCCCCCGGGCCGCATCCACGGTGTCCGTGAAGCGCTGCAGCAGATCGAACAACCCGGTCACCAGATCGTCCACCCGGCCGCTGTTCCGCTTCATCAGCGTCTGCAGCTCGGAACCGAACGTCTCGGTGGTCTTGCGCGCCTCCGACGAAATCGCCTCAAGGTCCACAAGGGCGGCGTTGAGCGTCTTCTCGATCTGGGGATTGGAGGCAATGCGCCGCGCCCGACCGGAAATGACGCCGAAATCCGCCATCATGGTTTCGGTGCGCCTAAGTATACCCTCAACGTGTTCCATGGACCGGGTCAGGCGGGGAGACATGGCTTCGAGCGAAGCCGAGAACTCCTTGACAATGCGGTCTGTCTCGGGCGATATCTGCGCCAGAGTGCTTAGCGGCTCTTCGCCTTGATAAAGCTCGGCAGGGTTCATCGGCGTCCCGGACACGCCGGGGACGATCTCGATCTGCGGGTTTGAGACAAGCAGGCCGGTGCTGATGAGTATCTTCGAATCGGCGGGTATGGCGCGAAGATACTTGCGGGCGATGCGCAGAGTGACGATCGGCTTCATGGACTGCATGTCCAGCTCGATGTCCTTGACGTTGCCGATCTTGACGCCGTTCATTCGCACGGCAGCCTGTGCCTGGAGACCGCGAGTGTCGGGGAACACAACCCTGATCGCAAACGCGTCAAGGTCGAGATGCGCGAGGTACGACCAGGCGTAGAAGAGCCCCACAAACCCGATCACTGCCGCGATGCCCACTTTGAGCGGCGCTCGTCCGTCCATATGTCAACTCCGAACCCGTGGCTGATCGGCGGCGACACCCGTCGCGATGGCGGGTTCGAAGAACTCGCGCACCGAGGGGTGGTCCGCGCGCCGTAGGCCCGCAGGCGTGTCCACGGTCAGCAGCCTGCCGTCCTCGATCATTGCGGCTCGATCCGATATCCGCATGATCGCCTCGATGTCGTGGGAGACCACGACGGAAGTCACGCCCAGTCGGTCGCGTGTCTCGACGATGAGGTCGTCAATGGCACGCCCCGTAACCGGATCAAGGCCGCTCGTCGGCTCATCATACAGCAACACCTCCGGATCGGTGGCCAGTGCCCGCGCCAAGCCCACTCGTTTCTGCATGCCTCCCGACAGCTCGGATGGATAGAGGTCCTCTACCCCTTCGAGGTGGACGTCGGCCAGACGCTCTCGAACAATGCGCCGAATCTCCTCGCGGGATGCTCGTCTGTTCTGGACAAGGCCGAAGGCGACATTGTCAAATACGGTAAGCGAATCGAACAACGCGGCATATTGGAAGACGAACCCAATACTCAGCCGGATGCGGTTGAGCCTGGCCTCGGACATGCCGACAATGTCTGTGCCATTCACGGCGATTGTTCCTTGCGTCGGCTTGAGCAACCCCCCGATGCACTTCAATAGAGTCGTCTTGCCGCTGCCCGATCTGCCCATGAGCGACAGTATCTCGCCGCGCGCCACGTCGAACGTGATGTCCGAGAGGACCGTGCGGTCGCTCACCACGTAGGACACCCCATTCACCGCGATGGCCGCATCGGAGGAGCCGCTCATTGCGATGCCACGGACGCGCCCATGAGGAGTTGGGCGAGGAAGAAATCGGAGATGAAGATCAGCACGACGCAGAGGACAACGGAGCTGGTCGTGGCGTGCCCGACGCCTGCCGCGCCTCGCCGCGTCCGCAGCCCCTGTCGGCACGCCACCGCCGCAACGGTCAGCCCGAACCACAGCGTCTTGACGAGGCCCTTGAGGAGATCCGTTTCGGCCGCCATCATTCGGATCGAATCCATGAACGTCGCTGCCGGCACGCCATGGGCCGATGCCATAACAATAGACCCCCCGATGCCGGCAAAGTCGGAGACCAGGCCGCACAGGGGCATCATGGCTACGCAAGCAAGAAGGCGCGGCGCTACCAGATATGCGATCGGCGAGACAGCCATGGAGCGCAGAGCATCCACTTGCTCCGTAACCACCATGGTGCCGATCTCGGCAGCGATGGCGGCGCCGCTACGAGCGGCTACCATAACGCCTGCCAGGATGGGACCGAGTTCGAGCAGGAAGGTGAGCGCGATGGTGCCGCCCGTGAAGGCATCGGCGCCGAACTGCGTTAGAACGCCCGTCATGTAGAATGCGAGTACCGCCCCGGTCGAAACGGATGTCGCGATGATGATGGGCAACGAATCGACGCCGATGGCCGCCATCTGGCGTATGGTCTCGGCCGCCCTGACGCGCCCGCGCGCGACGCACATTGCCCCTTGGAACGCTACGGTCCAGGAGTCTCCGATGAAGATGAGCGCCTCTCGCAGGGGGTCCATTCCCCTGCCGCGCGCTCGCGCGGCGGCGGTGCCTTCAGCCATGGGTCGGATTATACTGAGGCGTCTCAGGGGTGTCAACGCGGCGAGGGCCCAGGAGCGGTTCGGCGTCGGATACCCGTATCCCACTATGACTGCAGGTTGTGTCCGAGTGGGAGCACCGTTGGGACCGGTTTGGCTGCAATGCTCGTCACTTTCGGTGGTCCGCGAGCCGAACTCCCGACGTGATCGTCGGCGCGGCTCGCATGAGGGACACTGGGATCAGGAGGTCGCCGATGTCACCCGCGCGCGTTCGCAAACAACTTGTGTGCCCGGAGTGCGGAAGGGTCCTTCGGACCGTTCCGGCAACTGTCGCCAGGGTTGAGGCAGAGAATCTGCCGGACGATGACGCACTGGACGAGACGATCGCCGCGCCCGGAGCCCCCGAGGTGGTCGAGATGATCGTGGAGAACGGCCCGATCTGCCCTCGCTGCGCCGGGCAGTAGGCCGGCGCCTTTCGCCGCCCTTCCTATCGTGGGGCGTTGACGCCGAGATCGTCGGAGCCGAGGCCCCATGACGGAACGGCTCCGCCGAGGTTCGCCCGGCGGAGCCGTCCATGGGAGGGGGAAGGATAGAACGCTTTACGGTATCTCGACGGTGACCAGGGTGCGTGTCTTGTCGCGTCGAATGACGAGAGGGACGCGATCGCCGGACTTCAGGCCGCGAATAGCCGCGTCAAGATCACCGGGGCTCTCCATCTCGCGCCCGTTGGCCCGCAAGATCACGTCGCCCGGCTGGACGCCTGCTCCATCGGCCGGCGACCCCGCCTCGACCTGAACCACCACAACGCCGCGGGTGATCTCGCCCAAGTTGTACTTCTGGGCGCTCTCCCGAGTGACCCGCTCGACCTTAATTCCCAGCTTGCCGCCGACCGAATCCGGCTCGGTTCCCTGCGCCACGCCGATTTCGGGCGCTGCTTCGAGCTTCGCCGAGACCCTGACGTCCTTGCCGCCGCGACGAACC
>JBBIQU010000053.1:16751-25653 GCA_037442185.1 Chthonomonadales bacterium
AACTCGATGGTCTCACCGGGAGCGGCCGATGCGACGACGCTGCGGAAGTCCACGTCATCTTCCACGTCGCGCCCGTTGACCTTGACAATGACGTCCTCGGGCTGCAGGCCTGCTTTGGCCGCAGGGGTCCCCTCGCTCACGGTTTCAACCAGCGCGCCGCCCGCCTTCACGCCGTACTTCTCACGCTGGGCCGGGGTCAGGGCCGTGGGAACGACACCCAGGAAGCCCCTCACCACCTTACCCTTGGTAATGAGAGCCTCCATAACCTGCCGCGCCGTATTGGACGGGATGGCGAAACCGATGCCGACATTCCCGCCCGTCGGCGACTTGATGGCCACGTTGATGCCGATCACACGTCCCGTCGCATCCACGAGCGGACCGCCGGAGTTGCCCGGGTTGATCGAGGCGTCGGTCTGCAGCAGCGCCGGGTAGAACCGTCCCTCGCTGCCCTCGGCGATGGCCTGCTGACGCTTCTTCGCGCTGATGATGCCGAGCGTCATGGTGTCGTCGAGCGCAAGCGGAGCGCCGAATGCAAGAGCCCACTGCCCAACACGAACGCGGTCCGAGTCGGCGAACTGTGCCGCCGGCAGGTTCGACGCGTTGATCTTGACGACCGCGAGGTCGCTGCGGTAGTCCCGGCGGACCGTGCCGTCGAACTCGCGACCGTCTTCAAGCTTCACCGTGACCTTGTCGGCTCCGCCCACAACATGGTCATTGGTCAGGACCCAACCGTCGGATCGCACGATGACGCCGCTGCCGCCGCCCTCGGCCCGAAACTCACGCGGGAAGCCGCGGAACTCGAACGGGCTGTCGCCGCCGGGACCGCGGAAGCCGAAGTCGCGGAAGAGGTCATCGAGTCCAGGCGCCGCTCGACCGGTCTGGACTGTCCTGCGGGCCCTGATGGAGACGACCGTCGGCAGGACCCGCTGACCGATGGCGATGAAGCCGTCCTCGAGCGACGATAGCCCCGCCGTGTGCTGCGCCAGGGCCGCGTCGCTGATGCCGACGGTCTGGGTCTTGGCCTGAGCCGCTCCTTCGGCAAGGCTCGGCTTCGTCAGCAGAGAGCCCGTCAGCACACAGCCGAAGAGGAACGCGGCAATCAGCATGCCCGCGCGCGCTTTGGGGCGCGACCAGATATCCGAAACCATATGGTGTCCTCCTTCAGGGAGCGCGATTCGCCGCGCTGCCGTTTCTCGGTACTTTGATACGCGGCATGCCGCAGAGGGGGTTCCCCTGCTCCATCGGCGGTCGCGCCTGCGGATCACCCGTCGGAGGCCGGCGCAGTTCGCTGCTTCGGCTGTGATCGTATGTCCGCCAGCCGGCGGAGCAGGCGCTGGACTTCCTCGGGTCGCTCGGGTGCGATGTTGCGGGTTTCCCCAATGTCGGTCCGCAGGTCATAGAACTGCGGCTCGGGGGCATTCCCGAGTTCCGTGTCGGTCAGAGGCGCGTATGCCGGGCCGCGGCTTGGCTCGATGACCTTCCGGCTGTCGTCCAACAGCGCAAGGCACCCAGCCTGTTCGACGAGCTCGTCTCTGCCGTCAGCAGCTCGGCCCAACAACGCCGGAAGCACATCGAGGCTGTCGGGACACTCGGCGCTGTCGAGCTTCACGCCGGCGAGGGAGGCGAATGACGCGGGCAGGTCCATCAGGCACACAAGCGCTTCGGTTACGCTCGGTTTGACGCTGCCGGGGTGACTCAAGACAAACGGAACGCGCGTGCCGCCCTCGAAGATACTGTACTTGCCTCCGCGCAAGCTGCCCGCAGGGCTATGGCCATTGCGATCCCGCACGGCTCCGTCGTCGTAGCCGTCGTCCAGCACCGGGCCGTTGTCGCTCGTGACGATGACGATCGTGTTCTCGATCAGCCCTTTGCGTTCGAGGGCGGCCACCAGCTCGCCAACGCACCAATCGAACTGGACGATGGCATCGCCGCGCACGCCGCACCCGCTCTTGCCGCGGAAACGTGGGTGCGGAACCCGTGGGACGTGCGGGTCGTGCGTCGCGAAGTAAAGGAAGAACGGCGACTCGGCATTCCGCTCGATGAATGCGACTCCCTTGCGCACGAACGCGTCGGCCATGTCCTCGTCAATCCAGCGGGCCGCCTTGCCCCCAGTCATGTAGCCGATGCGGCTGATGCCGTTGATGATGGTCTGGTCGTGGCCGTGGCTGGGGCGCATCTTGAGCAGCTCCGGGTGCGCCTTGCCGGTCGGCTCATCGCCGATGGGTTCCTTGTAGCTGACGCGGATCGGATCGGCAGGGTCCAGGCCTGCCACGCGCCGGTTCTCCACGTACACGCACGGCACACGGTCGCACGTTGCAGGCATGAGGAAGCAGTAGTCGAAGCCGACTTCCAGCGGACCCGGTTTGATTTCGCCGTTCCAGTCGGGACCGCCCGGGCCGCCGAGACCGAGATGCCACTTCCCGACCACTCCCGTTCGATAGCCTGCCCGCTTCATGATCGCGGGAAGCGTCGCGCTGCCGGGCTCGATGATCAGCGCCGCATCGCCGGGCAATATGCCGGTACCCCGCTTGCGCCAGGGGTACATGCCCGTGAGCATGGCGAACCGAGATGGTGTGCAGGTTGCCGCAGCCGCATGGGCATTGACGAAGCGCAGACCGCCCCGGGCCAAGCGGTCAACGTTCGGCGTCGGGATTCGAGACGCTCCGTAGCACCCGAGATCGCCGAAGCCGAGATCGTCGGCAACGATAAGAACCACATTCGGCATGCGTCGGCCTGCATCACCGTCCATACCTGCACCCTCCAATCCGACTGCGAGCGCAGCCGCGCCAACTGTGCGACATAGCATCTCGCGCCGCGTGCATTCGGCGGCGTCATCGCGCGATGTCGGATCCTCCCAAGCCGCCATCAGAGAAGGTCCTTTCGGGGACCCGTCCAGAGCAGGTCCTTGCGGCTCTGCGCCAGTTCGCGCCGATCGTCAAGCATCGAAGCGAAGTAGCTCCAGGCCTTCGGCGGCAGCGTGGCCTTGATCTCTTTCAGCGCTTGTCTCTCCTGGCCAAGGAAACAGGCATGCACGTACCACAGGGTGGCACGGTTGCGCACGTATGGGTAGTCAACCTCGTCAGGAGGCGCCGTCTTGAGCGTCCGGCGGCTGTCCTCGATCTGGGTTCGATACTCGTCTGCCAGCAGCTCAGTGGACAGGTCCACGAACCGCCCCTTTCGGTACCCATAGGCGAACGAGAGGCTCGGCGATTCGGCGAATGAGTTCTCGAAATAAGCCAGGCAGTAGTCGCCGGCGATGAACTCGGTTCTGCCGTCATGGTTCCGGTCGCCCGGCTCTCCGCAGTCGCCATGCTCCGCCTCGAAGCCGCCAAGCTGACGCGCATTCCGACCGGTGGAGACATAGCAGCAAGTCGTGCAGCAGTGGGCGCCGCCCGAATACACGGAGAACAGAGCCTCTTTGGCTCCGTCGCCGTCAATGTCGCACTGCCCCTCGAAGTGCAGCCAGTCAGAGGAGTTGGCCTCAAGGTTGAGGACGATCCGGCTGCCCCGATCCAGTACCACCAATCTGAACTCCCGGTCTTCGAAATCTCCAATCTGTATCCACAGAGCCCGGCATTGGCCGACCGGCTTCTGCCGAACAAGTCCCCAGCTCTCGAACCGCCGATCGAGCGCATCCCGGTCGCCTGCCGCGACCTTATCCCGTCCACTCGGAACATGGTGTCCGACGGTTGAGCCCGCGGACGTCTTCTCGGGATTGGACGCAGCAGCGCGATGAGGAAGTTCGACCGCGCTCCTCCGGGCACATCCCGAGCCCGCGAATGCCGCGAGGACGGCAGCTCCAATGAACCACATCCGAAACCCTTGCACGCCCATGATTCGCTCCATTCGGTCTCAGACGGGCCGAAGCCCCATATGAGCATCGCATTCGGCGTTGCGAACGGGAGTCCTGCCGCGACCGACGCCGGCGTTGAATGCCGTTACGGCCGAAGGCCGTGTAGCCGCGGGTTCTTCCCGCGCCGACGTTCGGTCTCCGGCGAGTCGCATTGCGTCGCAAGAAGCGACGGCTACACGCTGCGCGTAGTGTCGGCGCAGGAGAACGCCGCTGTATCTCGACTATACAGGCAACGTTGCCTCGGGGCCCGACACCTCGACTGTCGTTGCCACGATGCCGGCGCCGCACGAACTGGCGGGGTCCCGACTGCCCCACGATGGCGCCGGCTGCGCGCCGCCGACTGCGATGCCAAGCGTTCCGGGACCCACGACCGGCATGCCGTCATCCGAATACCAGGCCATCTGCCTCGGCTCAATCACGAACCGAACGGTCTCGGAGCGCCCTGCGCCGATGGCGACCCGTCGGAATCCGGCCAGCTGCCTCAACGGAACCGGAACAGGAGCGCCGGTGCGGCAGACATAGAGCTGGACCACTTCATCGGCGTCGCGCTGGCCCGTGTTGGTAACTGTGACCTCGACGCTCAGACGCTCACCAGGCCTGATGGTGCGCTTGTTCGTCTTGAGGCGCGAGTAAGCGAAACTGGAGTAACTGAGGCCGAAGCCGAACGGATAGAGCGGCTTCCCGTCGAAGAATCGGTAGGTTCGGCCCGCCATGGAGTAGTCCTCGAACGGCGGGACCTGGTCGAGCGACCAGTAGAAGGTCACCGGCAATCGTCCTGCCGGCGACACGTCACCGAAGAGCACATCAGCCATGGCCGAGCCGGCCTCTTCTCCGCCGTACCATGCCATGAGGACCGCGTCGGCGTGTTTGGCGGCCGTGTTAGCTGCCAAAGCGCTCCCTCCGAGCAGAACCACCACAGTCGGCGCGCCAGTGTCGAGCACGGCTCGCAACAGACCCTCCTGGCTTTCCGGCAGGCCGATGTCCCTGCGGTCGCCGCCCTTGTCAATGAGGTTGGCTTCGCCTTCTTCGCCCTCGAGCCTCGGCGAAAGGCCAAGCACAAGCACGGTCACATCGGCGGAACGGGCAAGGCGTTCGGCCTCGGAATAGCTCGGAGCCCGTGGCCCGGTGAGGTCGCATCCCGGCGCGAAGGCTACGTCAATCCGGCCGCCCGAGCGAGCCCGGATGCCCTCCAGATAGGTGACTGCGCTCGACGGCTCACCGTTGTAGTTGCCCAGGAGCGTCTCGACATCGTCGGCGTTGGGTCCAATGACGGCAATCCTGCGCACGCCGCCGCCAAGCGGCAATATGCCCCGATTCTTGAGCAGGACTATGGACTCCTGAGCTGCGCGTCGGGCCAGCAGCCGATGCTCCTCGCAGTCGTTCACCGAGAAGGGGATCTGCGCATACGGGACCGTCTCGGGCGGATCAAACATGCCGAGACGAAAACGCGCTTCGAAAAGCCGCTGCAATGACCGATCGAGTTCGTCTTCGCCAATCAGCCCCATGAGCACCGCCCCACTCAGACCGCAGAATGTGTCGCCGCAGTTGAGGTCGCAGCCGGCGCGCATGGCCAACGCCGAAGCCTCCTCGCGCGATCCGGCAAGCCCATGGTGCCGATAGATGTCGTCAATGGCTCCGCAGTCGGACACCACGTAACCCTTGAAGCCCCATGCTCCCCGCAGGATTTCGCCCAGCAGCTTTGGGCTTGCGGCGCATGCCTCGCCGTTGGTGCGGTTATAGGCCGGCATGATCGAGGCGGCCTTGGCCTCGACGATGCACGCGCGGAACGCGGGCAGATAGGTCTCGTGCAGGTCACGGAGGCTCACGCGCGCATCGAAACCGTGGCGCAGAGCCTCGGGGCCGCTATGCACGGCGAAGTGCTTCGGCGTCGCCACGAGCTTCAAGTGGCGCGGATCGTCGCCCTGCAAACCCCGCACAAACGCCACGCCCATGCGCGATGTGAGATAGGGGTCCTCGCCGTAGGTCTCCTGGCCGCGGCCCCACCGCGGGTCCCGGAAGATGTTGGTGTTGGGCGACCAGTAGGTCAGGCCGGTATACCACCCGGAATGGCCGCGCTGGCGGAGCTCCTCATGGTGCTTCGCGCGGGCCTCATCGGAGATCGCAACAGCCACGCGATGCATCAGGTCCGCGTTCCACGTGGCCGCGAGCCCGATGGCCTGCGGGAAGACCGTCGCGACTCCCGCGCGGCCAACGCCGTGCAGCCCTTCGTTCCACCAGTTGTATGCAGGCACGCCCAGGCGGGGAATCGGTGCAGCGTCGTGGACCACCTGCGATACCTTCTCCTCCAGCGTCATTCGTCGCGTCAAGTCGCGCGCTCGTGTGGCGGGGCGCGACTTTGGGTTCAAGTACTTCGGCGCACTCATGGCGGACTCTCCCGGGTGATGTCTTCGTGATGCACTTCGTCGAGCCAAGGGCGATTCCCTGCGAAGCGCGGCCAGTGCCGCTTGACATCGCGCCGAGCATCGTAGGTATCATGGCGCGCGCCGCGAGAAGCGGCGTTTCATCCGGGAGGACACCCGATGGCAACGAACCTGATTATCGTGGAATCGCCTGCAAAAACGAAGACGCTCTCCTCATTCCTGGGTCGCGGATATCGGGTCGTGGCCAGCATGGGCCATGTGCGCGACTTGCCCGAGAAGCGCCTCGCCGTGGACATCGAGAAGGGCTTCAAGCCGTCCTACGTGGTGATCCCGGAGCGCCAAGAACACCTTGAGAAGATCGCCGAGCACTGCAAGAAGGCAACGCACGTCTATCTCGCTTCCGATCCCGATCGTGAAGGCGAGGCCATCGCCTACCATATCGCCGAGGCCCTGAACCTGAAGGATGCGCGACGCATCGAGTTCAACGAGATCACCAAGTCAGCCGTGCTCGCCGCGCTGAGCGCGCCGCGCACGATTGACATGCAGCGCGTCGAAGCCCAGGAGGCCAGGCGGATTCTCGACCGGCTCGTGGGCTACAAGCTATCTCCGCTCCTTCAACGACGGGTTAGAGGCCAGAGCGCCGGAAGGGTACAGTCCGTCGTCTTGCGCCTCATTTGCGACCGTGAGCGGGAGATACAGGCGTTCGTGCCCGAGGAGTACTGGAGCCTCACGGCGACGCTCAGCCCCCAGGCGCCGGAGAAGCCCTTCCCGTTCGAGGCGAAGCTCGTTGCCATTGACGGCAAGGGCAAGGGCCAAGAGCCGAGAGCCGAGAGCCAGGAGCCGGGAGCTGAGAGCCAGGAGCTGAGGGCTGAGGGGCAAGGGGCGAAGGGCGATCGGCTCCTCAGGACGCAGGGCGAGGCTGATGCCGTGCTGCGGGAACTCGAAGGTGCCGTGTATCGGGTGGCCTCGGTCAAGCAGCGGGAGCAGCGCCGCAATCCGCAGGCACCGTTCACAACCAGCACCATGCAGCAAGAGGCGTCACGCAAGCTCGGGTTCAGCAACAAGCGGACCATGCAGACGGCTCAGGCGCTTTACGAAGGCGTCCCGATCGGAGATGAAGGTTCCGTTGGCCTGATCACGTACATGCGGTCCGACTCGGTTCGCGTTGCGAGCGAAGCCCAGGCCGAAGCCCGTCACTTTGTCGGGGAAACCTACGGCGCGCCGTACCTCCCGAAGACCCCTCCTCGCTACAAGACCAAAGGCGCGGCGCAGGATGCCCACGAAGCCATCCGGCCGACCTCGGTCCATCGCACTCCGGATAGCGTCGCCCAGTACCTGAAGCCCGATCAGGCCAGGCTCTATCGCCTCATCTGGCAACGATTCGTCGCCAGCCAGATGACGCCGGCCGTCTTCGACATTACGACTGCGGACATTGCCGCCGCACGCTGCACGTTCCGGGCAACCGGCTCGGTGCTGAAGTTCGACGGCTTCATGCGCGTCTACACCGAGGGGAAGGACACTACCGAGAAAAGCGACGAGGAGCGCGATCCGCTGCCGCCGCTGACCGTCGAACAGCTGCTCGACCTGCTGAAGCTCGAACCCAAGCAGCACTTCACCGAGCCCCCGCCGAGATACACCGAAGCCACTCTCGTCAAAGTCCTGGACGAGAACGGGATTGGACGGCCCAGCACCTGGGCCAACTTCATAGCGATCATTCAGCAACGCAGATACGTCAAGCTTGAGGATCGGCGCTTCGTGCCGACCGAACTCGGCTTCAGGGTGCGCGACTACCTCGTGGACAAGTTCGACACAGTCATGGACATCGGGTTCACGAAGCAGATGGAGACGCAGCTCGACGAGATCGAAACGGGCAAGGCTGACAAGCTCGCGATCCTCTCCGAGTTCTGGGTACCGTTCAAGAAGAATCTGGAAGACGCATGGAGAGAAGAACGCAAGCCCGATCCGGTTCCGACGGATGTGCCCTGCCCGAAGTGCGGCAAGCCAATGCTCTTGCGCGAATCGGAACGGGGCCCGTTCCTTGGCTGCTCAGGCTACCCGAAGTGCAAGACCATCCTTAATCCCGACGGCACCGAGCCCGAGCCTACTGGCCCGGAAGTGACCGAGCATGCCTGTCCGAAGTGCGGCAAGCCCATGGTCGTGCGGCAATCCGCGCGCGGCCGGTTTCTGGGTTGCTCCGGCTACCCGAAGTGCAGAGGCACCATGCCCCTTCCGGGCGAAGAGCCGCAACAGCAAGCCGCTCCCGAGGCGACCGGCGTCCAGTGCCCCAAGGACGGCGGCGAGATCGTTGCCAAGAGAAGCAAACGCGGCACGACTTTCTATGGCTGTGCCAACTACCCGGCGTGCGACTTCGCCATGTGGGGCAAGCCCGTCGGGCGCCCATGCCCCGAGTGCGGATGGCCATTGGGCGAAGAGAGCTACCGAGGCCGCAGGACCGGGAAGATTGCGTGCTCCAACAAGGACTGCGGCCACAAGGAGGACGCGCAGACGGCACCTGCGGAGGGTCCATCGTCGGCTCCCGATTCGTGAAGCAACCGGC
This sequence comes from Chthonomonadales bacterium, assembly GCA_037442185.1. GTDB lineage: Bacteria > Armatimonadota > Chthonomonadetes > Chthonomonadales > CAJBBX01 > JAAYVH01. The sequence goes on from JBBIQU010000053.1 coordinate 25,543, forward strand.
GCATCGCCCGCCGTCCTTCGTCCTTCATCCTCCGTCCTTCATCCTTCGTCCTTCATCCTTCGTCCTTCAGCCTTCGTCCTTCAGCCTTCGTCCTTCAGCCTTCGTCCTTCA
>JBBIQU010000054.1:0-25216 GCA_037442185.1 Chthonomonadales bacterium
ACCTGTACCCCGCACATGCGGGAATCGCTCGCGCAGACCGGACGCGTTCGGGCGATGAATCGCCCGCCTGCGATCACGAAACCCACGTTCGTGGGTTGACCTGTACCCCGCACATGCGGGAATCGCTCGCGCAGACCGGACGCGTTCGGGCGATGAATCGCCCGCCTGCGATCACGAAACCCACGTTCGTGGGTTGACCTGTACCCCGCACATGCGGGAATCGCTCGCGCAGACCGGACGCGTTCGGGCGAGGAATCGCCCGCCTGCAATCACGAAACCCACATTCGTGGGTTGACCGGCATTTCGCTCTGGCGGGATTCGTGTGGTCAGGCCGACCGCAGGCGTTTATTCGGCGGTCAAGGTTACGGTCAGCGCCTGTCCGGCCGCCGCGGTAACATCCTCATTCAGGCGCACTCGAAGCTCGCTGCCGTCCTGATTCATCGTCGCCGGAATCGCTCGACCGCCCAGGGCAACGCGCGCCTGGCCGATGCGTCGGCCTTCGGCGACCTCAAATGCCATTGTTCTCACGCGCACCTGTCCACGGCGTACCTCTAACCGCTCGGTCTGCGCCTTGTTCGTGCGCTTCTGCGTGAAGCGACCCCAGCCTTCCGCAGCGCTGAAGAACGACACATGGCTTTCGGGCTTCCAGCGTGGCCGGAACCCGATGAGCCCGGCGGGTCCGTCATAGACGAAGCCCTGACAGGCCAGCAGGAGTGACCAACTGCTCATGGCACGCGCGTAGAACTTGCCGCATTCGTCGTCGCCGAACGGGTTGCCGCTATATCCCCACGAGGAGTAGTCCGTGGCGGTCAGCCCTTCGCGCAGGCGGCCGTCGTAGCGATCGGCGATTGCTCGCGCTACGGTCAGTCCCTCTTTGATGAGACCAGCATAGATCATCAGCGACGCTGCCGAGTACTCGAAGCCGGTCATGACTTCGTCCGCATATAGCATTTGATGGTCCGGATCAGGTCGCCCGCCCCTCGGCCACGTGATCATCTGCATGCCCGCATCGTCGTCGTGGACGAACTTGCGCGGGACCTGATTGACACCCACAAAGTCGAACCGGAAGTTGCTCTCAAACAGGGCGCGCATGGCGCTTCGCACATGCTCCTCCGGGTACACGCGCTCCATATCGAGCATGCGCGACCACCACTCACCGAGGGCCTGATCAATGTGGCATCCGGTTCCGTAGTCGCGATAGGGCTGCGCTTCCGGTATCTGGATGTAGTAGGTGCCGTTGTAGAGCGTCGCGTCCTGGACCGAAGAGGCGGCCTTGCGGATTCGCTGCCAGCGTGCGCCGAGGTCGGGTTCACTCATGCTCACGGCCATGCGCTCGCCTGCCATGAGGGCCGCAATGTAGAGCGACCCGAGCCACGAAGAACTGCCGCCCAGGTTCTCGTCGAGCGTATTCCACTGCGGACCCGCCAGGATGCCGTCCTCATCGGGGTCCCATCTTCCGATGACGTAGTTGATCGCCGTCTTGATTCGTGGCCAGCGCCTTTGGAGCCAGCCGTTGTCAGGGCTCAACAAGTGCTCGCGGTACGCGCCAAGAATCGTCCCGCATTGGCCATCAAACGCCGGAGGCGCGTCCGGTTGACGGTGAGGCACGGCGCCGTCTTCCTTCATCCAGCGCAGCTCCTGCTCGCGCATGATGCGGCCGATCTCGGGGAACAGCCGCGCATGCGCCTGGGCATAGTGCCAGACATGGCTGCAGTTGCCGGCGCAGCACCCCTTGCCGGGGCTGCATCCTTCCCAGCCGCCGAAGTAGCCGTCGCTGCCCCAGAAGACCGTGGGACTGCGCAGCACGGCCACTTGCGACGAGATTCGGTCGAGAAGCCAGATCGGGAGGTTGGACTCGTAGAGCGTGTCGTGGTACAGCCTCGTCCCACTGAGCAGTTCGGGCAGACGCCTCGCGACATCGGCCACAACGGCTCCGGCATCGAAGTACCGGTTCTGGGAGATGTGGCCCCTGGTGGTCCAGCCGGGGATGTCTCCGCCGTAGACCGCTCCGGGGACGTGCCACGCCAGCACGAACTCGCGCGTCGCCCGAGCGCCGGGCTTGAGCTCCACGTCCGACCACACGGCGCCGCTGATGGTCAGGCCCTCGGGCGAGGGGCCCGGATCGGGCGCAACGGCGCGGCACCCGGGTCCCAGTGCGCAGACCGAGAGAGTCCCAGCCTCAGGCGCGTCCTGCTTCGACATCAACAGACAGGCGCGCTCGGATGCCGATACGGCCTTGATCAGCGCACCGCCGAAGGCCTGCGACCGGTTGCCCTCGATGGGAACATCGGGATTGCACCCGACCGCGTTCTGCTGGCGCAAGCCAACCGAGACCGACACCGGCGCTTTGCCGGCGTTGGCGACGGTCACGCGGAACACCACGCACGGGAGCGCGGAATCTGCCGCGTTGCCCGGGATCAGCGGCGAGAACGCCTCCAACTCGACCTTGAGCGGCAGCGCGGGGTCTGAGAAAGTCCACCAGCCGAACGGATACTCGCCTCTGAACCGAACCGAAGCCATGCGCGGGTGTTCGCCATCCGGGGGCTGCTGGGCGGCTCTGCCCTCGAGACGGCGATAGACGGGCGGGTTGCCACCGGTCGCGCATTTCAAGAGAAGATAGGTATCCGGCAGAGCCACAGCCTTGTGGTTGCCCCATATCTGCCAGAGAGCAAGGCGGCCCGTGCCGGACATCTGAATGCATCCGGTCCCGATGCCGCCCATGGGGATCGAAACCGCGGCCAGAGAATCGCCCGAGTATGTTCGGCTTGACCCTCGCGCGGTCAAGTAGGCCGTGCTCAGGAGCCTGTCGCGGTGCTTGCGGCGGGCTTCAGCACGGGCAGCTTCGCGCTTGCGCTCGCGCTCGGCCCTTGCGGCGGCTCTGCGTTCCGCCGACGCGCGGTGCCGTGACGTCGCTTCGGTATCCACCTCTCCCTCGATCATCACCTCGTCCATGGTCACGTGACACCAGCCTCCCTTATTTCCGTCCTCCACCACCAAGTAGACGAGTCTGCCTTGAAGCTCCGGAACGTTCCAGTCCACATCCCGCATCCTCTCGGAGTTCTCGCCGCGCGCCGAGGCAACTTCCTCGCCGTCCGTGGGAGCAGTTGCGGCCGCTCGACCTCCCGCGCCGATCGGAAGCGCGAACAGGACAACGCGCGTATCGGGGTGCGCTCCGCCGCCCACCTTCAAGCTGATCCGAGAACCCGTCATCCGTATGACCGGGCTCTCGACCTTGCCGGTCATGGCATCATCATATCCGCCGTCCGGCAGCTCGGTGGTGCTCAGGAAGTACTTGCCGGTCTTCGGATACGGCGTGTTCGGCGTGTTGCGACACATGGCGCGATCGCTTACGAGCTGACCGAACCGGCCGGACGTGACTTGCCAGCCCTGCAGATCGCCGGTCTCGAAGTCGAACTTCACATCCGAGACTGCCGGGCCGGAAGCGACCACCCATGCAAGCCCGGCCCCTGCCCACGAACGCCACATCATGCTCCCCTCCGTAGCGAACTTCATCGCCCATCCCCGCCGGCGACATGATTCGCTCTGCCCTGGTCCACTGCCTTCTGACGCCACTTTTCCTGCGGCCAATTCGCCCGGCGCGTCAGCCCGTTCGGACCAGCTCCACGTCCTTGGGGGCGATTCTTCTCGTCTGTGCTCGGCCTCCAATGCTAAGGCGGACCGTTATTGCCCGCTCCGAGTGGTTGGCAACGACAGACATCCGTTCGGAACCCATGTCGGCGCACACCCACGAGAGATCGCTGAGCGCCTGGCCATCGGGAGCAGCCAACGTCACGCCATTGTCACGACCAATCTCGCGCAGAAGCTCCGCGAAGAACCCGAGACGATCGGCTTCCGTGCCCGTACCTGTCAGGTTGCTGTCGGGCGTCGAAAGAAGCACCTCACCCTTGCCGAAGCGATGTCGCAGCAGAACCGGCTCACCCGATCCCGTCACGGAGACAGTCTCTGCCCCCTGCGGCTGCACATCCTGCACTACGAACCACGGTTCACGCCACTCGCGTGGCTCCAATCGGCCGATAGCTTGTTTCGCGATGATCCGATGGGCGCTGACGGTCCGCCGCATGAGAAGATGGCTCCGACTCCAATCGGACCACTGCCGGCTCTCGCCGATTCTGGCGCCGAGGAAATCGGGGGCCTGAACGAACCTCTCTCGGAGGCGCATGTGGTTCACATTCAGCAGGAGCTTGCCGCCCTGCCGCACATACCGTTTGAGCGTGTCCAGCAGGTTCGGCGTCATGCTGATCTCGCTCATGAGAGCAACGGCCCGATATCGGCTGAGCCGATCGGCACGGATATCCGAGGACACGATGTCGAACGGACCCGCCGGAGTTGGCGCGAAGTAGCCCGGATACTCCCTGCCGCCTTCCTTCCACCATCCCGTAGTCCGCTCGAACCCGGGGAGGAGCGCATCGAGATACCGCGCCAGCATGGTATCGCCTCGCTCGGGCGGCAGTTTGGCCCATACTGTCTGGCGCTCGATCCAGTCGCCGTGCAAGTGGCCGGGCGACCAGCCGTTGTCGCGATCCACGAGCAGCGCGAGGGGCACAACCGGACGGACCGGTCGCGGCAGGTCGCGCACCGTCTGCCAGAACGAACGCAGTTCGCGGCCCCATGCGGCCGGTCGGTATCCGCCGGCCCCGTCGCGCGCGAAGAGGGGCTCGGTTTCCTGCATGGTCAGGATGCTTGCACCCGATGCCCAGGCAAGATAGAGACATCGCTTGAAGCGATCGGCGTCATGGCCTGCTCCGACCTCGGAGTTGGGTCCCGGCCACAGGCCCTTGTCTTCGGTGGGCACCTTGCCCCGATGCCACGGGGAAACCCAGACGCCCCAGGGCTTCGCGAACTGCCTCGCGCCTCCGCGGAGATAGGCAAGCTGCAGCTCGGTGTTGGGCAGCGCTTCGAGAAGCTCGGCCATCACGATGTCGCCGCCTGCGCGGAACCCGCTGTGGTGCATGCTCACGCAGAGGTTGGGCAGAAACCTTGCGCCGCACGCATGGGCGAGGCGGCCGATGCGTGCGACCTCGCCCTCGAAAGTCCGGCGGCCTCCGGCCCGATCGGTGAAATCGTACAGCTGCGGTATCCGTGATCGGTGTGAGGCGCGGAGCCCATTCTGGATGAAGTCGGCGTCGAGCTCCTCGGCGTGCAAGCCAACAAACAGGTCGCCGGCGCGTCGGCGGATTTCACGCACGACGGTCGGGGCATGAATCTCCGGGGTGGTGTCGCCGCCGTACTCGGGTCCGCCTGGTTTGAACTCCCTGCCGAGGCCGCGGCGCTGGCTGATCATGAAATGCATGTCCGTGGCAACGCACGCTTCGACATCGGCGATGATGTCATGCTCCCCATCCCACGGCGTGTTGCCCATCCCGTAACCACGCTTGGGAATCCACACGAAGTTGCCGAGGCCAAGCTCCTTCAGAATCCTTATGTTGGCTACGCCGTGGGCATGACCTCCGACGAGCAGAGGCGGCTCTGACGGGGATGGAGCGAGAAGCGCGGCAACGATGGCGAAGGCGTACATGGCCGATGGTACCCGAGGACTCCTCAACGCCGACGCGCCGTCGCTGCCGCCTATGATGGGCCATAATAGGTACTGTAACCTTGAGAGGAGCGCGCAATGCAGTACCGTCCGTTTGGCACAACGGGATTTCGAATATCAAGACTCGGTTTCGGGAGCATGCGGCTTCCCTGGAAGGATGTCGGTGACAAGCGGGTCGTTGACGAGGACCTCGCCATTGCCATGATCCAGACGGCGATTGAGCGGGGCGTCAACTACGTGGATAGCGCTCTGTTCTACTGCGAGGGTGAAAGTGAGATCGTCGTCGGCAAGGCGCTCAAAGGCCGGCGCGACAAGGTGATGCTCTCGACGAAGTATCCGGTCAGCAACGAGCGGAGCCTGCGCGAAGTGCTGGAAACCCAGCTTGGCAAGCTCGACACGGACCGTATTGACTTCTACCATCTGCACGGCATCGGCGGCTGGTTCCTGACGCACGAGAAGCGCGATGCGATCCTGGCAGATGCAGCCAGGGCAAAAGACGAAGGGCTCATTCGCCACCTGTCGTTCTCGTTCCACGACAAGCCGGAGGTGATGGCGCAGATCATTGACCTGGGGGTTTTCTCATCGCTGCTCTGCCAGTACAACCTGCTGGACCGGGCGAACGAGGAGGCTTTGGCCAACGCGAAGGCTCAAGGCCTGGGCACAGTTGTGATGGGACCGGTCGGAGGCGGGCGCATTGCCGGTCTGCCGGTTGAGGTTGCCGAGAAAGCCGGCATCCACGTTGACAGCAGCGCCGAGCTTGCATTGCGGTTCGTGTTCGCCAACCCGAATGTGGATTGCGCCCTGTCCGGCATGAGCACAATGGAGCAGGTCCTGGAGAACACGGCCACCGCCGCAAACGCCGCCCCACTCAGCGAAGCCGAGGTGGCCGGCATCAACGCGATGATGGAGGAGAACAAGCGCCTGGCCGATCTCTATTGCACGGGCTGCAACTACTGTGTTCCTCACTGCCCACAGGAGATCAACATCCCGCACATCTTCCAGGCCATGAACTACCTGCGCGTCTACGGACTCAAGGAGTTTGCATTCAGCCACTACGACGCCATCGGCGGCAAATGGGTCAAGGGTAAGAAGGCGGACTGGTGCCAGGAATGCGGCGAATGTGAGCTGCACTGCCCTCAGAAGATCGAGATACGGAAACAGCTCAAGGAATGCCTCGAGGTGTTCGGCGGCAGAGCTTGACCGGGCATGCTGCAACGCCTTCGCCTGTCACATGCGTATGGTACGTCAGCGGTTGACAGAGCGCCATACATGTGCGACAATGGTCGCCCGCACGTAACCGCGTTTGGAGAAGCGTGAACGATACAGCAAACGAACTGACACTCGGAGTCGAGAGCGAAGGCGCGCCGGAAACCGCAGATTCGGCGGAGCCGGCTGTTGCGCGTCGCCCGATGCTGGAGTGGGCAGTATGGGCAGCATTCCTCGGCGTCTTCGCCCCCGTCGTCGTCGAGTATGCACGCGAATGGGCAGCCGACGAGCGGTATTCGCACGGCTGGCTGATCATCCCGATCAGCCTCGGCTTGGCCTACATGCAGCGCGCCCGTGTGGTCAAGGCAATCTCAACCGGCTCGACCTTCGGAGTCGTGCTCATCGCTCTGGGGCTGACCGCACATTCGCTGGCGTGGTTTCTGCGCTTTCCGCACGTGGGGATGTGGTCGCTCGTGCTCGTCTTGGCCGGGGTGGTCATGGCGTTGTACGGGTGGGCGACATGGCGGGTCCTGCGCTTCCCGATCCTGTTTCTGCTCTTCGGTGGAACGCTTCCCAATCGTCTGATCGAACCCATCAATCTGAAAGTGCAGTCCCTGAGCGCGGTCGGCGCGGCGCACGTGATGTCTTTCCTCGGCTATACCGTCATGCGCGACGGCAACCGGATCGAAATCCCCGGATATGTCGTCGAAGTTGCAGACATATGCAGCGGCTACAAGAAGACGGTGGCATTGCTCGCCTTCGCGTTTCTATACGGTTACGTGATGACATCGTCCCCGTGGCGGCGGCTACTTCTGTGCGTCTCGGCAATCCCGATCGCCGTCGCCGCCAATGTGGGACGTGTGGCCGGGCTCATCGCGGTGACCGCTGCGGCGGGCTCGGAAGGGCTCCACAAAGCGCATGATCCGGCCGAAATGATCGCGCTCATGGCGGCGTTCGTGATGTTCATTCTGCTAGGAAAGGCAATTGGATGCAGGCTGCCCGAACCTTCATAGCGCTTGCGCTCTTCGCGCTCGCGGTGGTGGTGACCTACGCGCTTCCAAGGCTTGACCTGCCGCATCCGCGCCGACTGCCCGTCGAGGAGTTTCCCAGACAGATCGGGCAATGGCGCGCGGTTGAGGACAACGAGGTCACCGAGGACGTACGTAAGGCGCTCCCGACCGCGGTTATCGTGGATCGGCAGTATGTGAACGGCGAAGGCCGCGTGCTGAACGTTGTCCTCGTCACGGCCAGCGAGATGCGCGACATCCATTCCCCTGCCGTGTGCCTGCCCGGTTCCGGATGGGTTACGGCCAAGGACGAACTGGTGGTCATGGATGGCCAGAAGATCACGGCGCGCGTGATGTCTTTCCGTGACAGCGCGTATCATGTCTGGTTCTGGTATCCTCCGGTGCCGTATGCCGAGCCGAAGCACCCGTTAGTTCGCAAGCTCTACCGCTGGCGGCTCACGGCGCCGGGAACGTACAGACCCGACACTCTGGCCGACCTATCGACCTCGCTCATGGTGCGCGTCATGACGCCCGACAGGCCGGGCGGAGCCAATGCCGTCAAGGACTTCGTCCAAAGCGCCAGGGAGCCGTTGGCCGCCTTGGCCCGAGCCGTGGAAGTCAAGTAACCGTCGCCGTCAGAATCGTTGCCGACGGCTAAGGCCTGCCGCGTTGCAGGCGTGGGATCGAGGGAGAAACATGCCGGAAGTGGACCTGGAACAGGATCGCGTATGGGAGCGCTTGCCTGACGAAGACGACGACGCCTTCAAGGCATTCGTTGTCTACCGCGGGCTGGGCGTCGGCGGCAGCGTCGAACAGGCTTGTCGAACCGCGTTGGGCGCAGATCCGTCTCCGGAGACGCTTGCGACCTGGAAGCGCTGGTCGGAGGCGTGGGCGTGGGAAGGGCGCGCGGCCAAGCACAGGGAGTCTGCTGAAGCAGCCGCCCAGGAAGCCCGGCGTCTCGCCGAGCGGTGGTCAAGCGTGAAAGAGTTCTACTCATCGGATGACGATCATCGGCCGGGCTTCTTCGCCCGTCTGTTCGGCGGGCGTCGCCGACGGCATTCGTCATCGCATCGGTCTGCAGCGAAGGGCAAGACGGTTCAGGTGCGCCCCGAACCCCAGCCGAGCGCTCTGAAGAAGTGGGCTCAGGAACGTGAGGTTCAGAGGCATTTCAAGGCGCAACAGGCGGCGGCCCTGCGATCGGCCAAGTCGGAGAAGAAGCGCAGCCTGGCTGAGCGCTGGACGCTGTTCGTCCGCCGCCTCAAGCGGGAATCTCAGGAGAAGCGGGACAAAGGGTTCAGGGGATGGGTCAGGCGGCGAGTCGTTCGTCTGCGCCTGTTCGCTCGACGCCGATTCGGTCGGTTCGTGCTGCTCTTCGCGACGGTGATGTTCCTCTTCGGCATGATGACGGGTGTGCTCGGCATGCGCTGGCGGCGACAGCGATTCCAGACCGGCGTTGTTGTCACCATCAACGGCGAGAACATTCGCCGCGACACGCTCCAATCACGCATCGAGCAGTACGGCGGCAGGCCCGTGATGCAGCAGGTTCTGGAGGATACGCTTAGGCGACAGTATGCCGAGGCTAAGAAGGCGTTTCCGAAAGATGCCGAGGTTGAAGCGCGCATCAAGGAAGACCAGAAGCAGCCGGAGTTCGCCAAGTCCATCGCCGATGCCGGCCTGACCCTCGACGATTACCGCAAAGTCGTCAGAGAGGAGATGGCACAGGTCAACATCATGGCGAAAGGCGTCACGATCACCGACGCAGAGGTCCAACGCTACTACAAGATCCACACGGACAAACGGAATCCGCGCGCCCGGTTCTACACACCCGAGACAGTTCAGGTGGCGGTTATCGGAACGCGATCGAAAGAGGCCGCCGAAGCAGCCCTCGCGGAACTGCAGCAGGGCACACCGTGGGAAGAGGCTGCCCGCACCCACAGCCTTGATACGAGCGCATTCCAGGGCGGCGTGCTGCCGCCGTTCGGCAAGGGGCGGACCCTCTGCGCGCAGATTCCCGGCATGGAGGCGGCCATTTTCGGCATGCAGCCCGGTCAGCGCATCGGTCCGGTGAAGTTCGGCGAGGGCTGGTGGCTGATCCAGTGTCGCGAGAAGTGGCCGGAGCGTACGCTGCCGTTCGAGGCAGTCAAGCACCGAGCGCGGCTGTGGGCGCTGCTGGAGAAGGGCGTTCCCGTGAATGGGCGGCGGGTCGCGAGCGAGTACGCAGCCTTCCAGAAGAAGGCCAAGGTGCAGGTCTTCGATCCGTTCTACAGGTCATTGATGCCGCGGTAAGGAAGGGGCGCATGGGTCCCGTGAGACTGATGGGACTTATGGGACCCATGCGGCGCGTCCCAACAGGCCTTGCCCGGGCTCGTGGGTCAGGCTTCCATCAGGCGGCGCACCATTTCGACCCACCGGCGTAGCCGCGCGCGGTCGCCTCCTATCCTGTACACGTCCCTGTAGATGATCTCAAGGTTGCAGTCTCGGGCGGCCTCCAGCGTCGCCCGGGCGTCCTCTTCGAGCGCTTGCCAATCGGCGTGCTCACCGCTGATTGGCGCCGGCCGGGGCTTGCGACTGAACACGCACGACTTGCCGAGCGCCGCGGCAATGGCACGCATGTCGCACCACGGTGACACCGACACTGCCCGCACGTTCGGCATTGCCGCAATGATCTCGCTCCAGCGGTCATGGACGGCCTCGCAGCATCCGTAGTACACCAGCCCGAACTTGCGGCTTACCTCCGCCATATAGGGCAGGAACATGCGGGCGAACATGCGCGGCGAGATACCCGCGCTCTCCTGCGACTCCATCCATATCCATAGCTCATTGAGCCTCACAGGGCCGGGCGCTGCCTCCGACGGCAGCGCCGTCGTGTATCCGGGACTGCCTGAACCGACGAAGGTCCAGTGGGTGTTGCGTCCGAGCAGGCCTTCGCGTTCGAGCCAGTCGTAGTACGCGATCCGGTCATCGCACAGGTAGGCCATGACCCGGTGTACGGCCTCTGGAGCGTCATACACCCAGGACATGAGGTTGTCGTTGCCGAGCAGCCGGAATAGGTCTCCCGTCAGCCCGGCGTGCAGGGACTGGGTGCCGTGGAGGCGAACGGGCAGGATGTCGCCGAAGAGCCGCTCAAGCGTGTCGAGCCATTCGAGCGTGCCCTCTCGATTGACGGTCCAACTCCTCGGGCGCAGCCGCGCCACATCATCCGGTGTGCGAATGGGATGGTTGTAGCGATACGCCACCGTGTCGCCGTCACCATCCCTCGCGTGCTCGGCCTCGAGTGGCACGCCATAGTCGGTGCCGTGGATCTGCCAGCCGACGCGCCACACCGGCTCGATGACGATATCGTCGCCGACCTCCTCGGCCTGGCGGATCACCCAGCGCATGTGCCTCTCGATCCCGCGCAGGCTCGGGTCGCGGCACTCGAGCTCGTCTTCGCTCACGTAGTTCAGGAGCGACCAGGTCTCGAACAGCACCATGGGCCGTTCGGCGCGCAGGTCCTTGAGCTCCGTCCAGAGGCGTTTGCGCTCTTGCATGACAGCGAGCGCCGCAAGCTCCATCCACCGCGCGCTCAGTCGCCGGATGATGTCTCGGTCATTGCCCATATCTGCCTCCATTCGGCTTCGGACGGCGTTGATGACGGCGCTCCATCGCCTGTGCCGACCCGCTAACGCGCATCGAGTTCCCTGAGATACTGGACCGCCTTGCGCACATCACCCATCGCATCCTCGCCGCACTCGCGCTCGATGGCGTAGAAGCCGTCGTAGCCGTGCTCGCGGAAGATGCGGTGCAGTTCGGGCCAGTTGGTCATCCCGGTCCCGAGAGGCACCTCATCGAAAGCGCAGTCTCGGCGCATGACCGAGTCCTTGGCGTGGACATGGACGACGTAGGGAATGAGCGTCTTGAGGCCTTCCACCGGGTTGAAACGCCGCCACGCCGCATCGTAGTCGAACGCGGTCTTGTCCCGTTGAGCGAGGTACGGCGGCCAGATCAGCAGGTTAGCCGGATCGAAGTTGACGCGGAGCGACGGGCTGCCGACCTCCTCGATCATCCGCTTGACGAGGGCGGGAGGCTCAGGCCCGGTTTCCATGGCCAGCCGCGCGCCGACGCGTTCGCCATGGGTCGCGATCTCGCCGAGCGCATCCCGGAACCGACGCCAGTGCGCTGAATCGGTGTCCTCGGGCATGACTCCCACATGCGCCATCCAGAGCCCGCCGGCCATATCGGCCGCAGTCTCGTTGATGCGCTTGCCCCACGCGATGTTTTCCGCGAGGCCATGCTCTTCCCCGAGATCAACGTTGCCGCCCCATGCAATGAGGCATGAGACCTCAAGGCCCATGCCGTGGATGTGAGCCAGTATCTGCTTGCGCTCGGACGTTGTCTTGTTCTCGAGATCCAGCGGCCCGCCGAACGCGCCGATATGGACCCCTTCGACGCCGAGCTCGCAAGCGATCTCCATGCCCTTGTATGGGTCGGCGCCGCCGGTTGTGGGGATGATGGCGATCTTCATGATGGGTAGTTCTCCTTGGTTGGAAAGGTCGGACGGGTCAGAGTCCGACCCGTCCGATTCGTCAGACAAGTCCGACTCATGGCGACAGGATCACGGTCAGCTTCTGGCCGGCCGAAATGGTCACGGGCACGGCGAAGGAGATTGCTGTACCCTTGCCGGACCCGGCGATGCTCGCCCGGATCGGTCGTGCGTTGAGGGATACGGTCACCTTGCGCGGGGTCATCGGCGTGTCCAGCGAGAGCGTGCTGAGGACCAGCCTGCCGTGCGCGACGGCGATCTCATTGCGCTGACCCGAGGCCGCGCGAGTCTGGCTGATCGTGCCCCAACCCTCCGACGCGCAGAAGAATGAGTGGTGCTTGGCGGGAGTCAGTTTGGGCTCCAGCCACAGGGCTTTGGCGGGCGCATCGTAGCGGAACCCGCTTGCGGCGAGCAGCGCCGACCATGACGACATGGCTCGCGCATAGTGGCCGCCGCACTCAATCTCGTTCCACGGGTTCCTTGGGATCGGCGGTCTAGGGATGCCGTCATAGCGATCGCGGGCTCCCTTGATGATCGCCAGGCCGTCCTCTACCATGCCTTCGTAGATCAGATGCGCGGCCACCTGATACTCGATGCCCGTCCACACCTCATCCGAGTAAAGCATGACGTGCGGCGGACGGCCGCCCTTTGGCCACGTGACGATCATGAGCCCTTTGTCGCCTGCGCCTGCAAATGCCCGCGGCGCGTGCTTCCAGCCGGTCAGGTCGGTCATCCAGTTGTACTTCACAACAGAACGCAGGGCCGACTTCACCCGATCCTCGGGCAGCAGATACCCGAGGCCGAGCTGGTGCGCCCACCATTGCCCGATCAACTGGTCGGCCATGCATCCGGGACCGACCTCACCGGGCATGCGTTCGTAGCCCGGCAGGTTCTGGCGGAAGTACTCACCGTCCCAGCAAAGCTCCTGCACGCGTTCGCGTCCCTTCTCATAGACCGCACGGAAGCGGGATGCCGCTTGCGTATCGCCAACGCGTTTCGCCCATTCCTCGCCCGCTCGGAGCGCGGCAAGATAGTAGACGCTCATGAAGGTCGTGACCCCATGGAGGGCCTCATCGTAGGTGTTCCACTGGTCGTCTTCGAGCACACCGTTGGGCACTCCGTCGCTTGTGGCGGCATCGCGACCGACGAGATACTCACATGCGCGCTTGATGTGGGGCCAGTACTCCTTCATCCAAGCCGGGTCCGAGCAGTTCAAGGCCTCGCGATACGCCTTGAGTATGCAGCTCGAGTGACCATCCACAAAGGGCTGCTCGCCCGTTGGTCTGGGCGGCGACGGAACCTCGGTTCGGTTGTTGACGCCTCCGTCGGCCCTCTGCTGGTGCTTGAAGTCAATGCGCCGCATGTCGCGTTCCAGCTCGGGGAAGAGGCGCGAGAGCGTCTGTTCATAGCCCCACACATGGGTGCAGGTGGGCTGGCAGCAGCCGTTGGAGCCCTCCCAGCCATAGATGTCGCCGTTGGCAATGCGGAAGACGACACCGGCATGGCGAATGATCGCCGCCTGACTGGTCAGGCAATCCAGCATCCAATAGGGCAGCGTGCTGTCGTAGAACGTCTTGCGGAACAGCTCGGTCGTACGGCGCATAGCGGCCAGGTTGCGCACAGCCTCCGAGGTGACCGCCTGAACCGTGAGCCACTCGCGTGAGTAGTGGGTTCCGAGCGTCACGCCCTGCCGCGTGTAGTAGTTGGGGTAGCGCCAGGTCAGGATGAACGGCACCTCGACGGTCTTGCCGGCTCCGACCTCGACCGTCGAGGCCAATGCGCCGATGACCGTCTCGCCCGGCGCCGATGGGGCGCACGGTTCCTGCGTGCCGGCCTCGAACGCCCCGCCCGCGACGAAGCGCGACCATGCCGCGGACCAATCGCGGAAATCGCGCAGCGCCGTCGAACCTGGGGCCATCGCCGTCAGTTCGAGCTCGCCAACGCCGGGCGACTGGGGATGGTGGCCATCCGGGGGCACGTAAGTGGTCCCAACGAGAGCGCATATCTGCGAGTACGCGGATTGGCGACGCGCGACTGATCCTATCTCGCCGGCAGGGAGCAATCCGCCCAGCACAAGATGGACCTTGCCCGCTCCGATGTCGCGCGTATAGACCGTGGTCCCGTTGGGCAGCGAGCTGCGCGTCGTCCCTTCGACGGGCTCGCATGGGGTCAGAGCGGTTACGATCCGCCCGCTCACCGGGTCGCGCGGCGAAACCGAGACGTCGGCATAGCGCACGGGCATCACTTCCGCCAGGGCCTTGAGGGTCTCGGTGCCTGCCGGCAGGTCCGCGAACTCGATGTCGTCCACGTTGATGTGGCCCCAGCCCCCTGATGCGGCGTCAACGATTTCGATCGTTGCCTCTTTGCCCACGAGGTCACTGACGTCCCAGGCCGCTGGCAGCAGTCGTTCGTCATTACGTCCCGATGTCGCTCGAACCACCTTGCCGCCGACAATGAGCCGAATCTGGGTGTCGCCGGAGGCGCCTCCGCCGACGAGGAAGCGAATGAAGCGGCGCTCTATGGTGAAGGGCTTGCTGGTCATCTTGCCCGTGGGGTCGTCTCCGCCCAGATAGGAGTTGACGAGCCCCTTGCCCGTGAAGCCGGTTACGCGCTGCTGGTTGGGCAGCGTACCTCTTGCCGGCTCCGACCCGAACGCGGCGCCCTCAACCTCCCAGTTCGCATAGCCGGCTTCGAAGTTTTCGAACATGATGGGTGGCCTGATGCGAGACGCGTCGAGGTCTTTGCCCTGCGTGGCGTGGCCGTAGCTGCGCAGAAGCTGAGAGTCGGCGCCCGACAGGACCAGTGTCGCTCCTGCCCTGACGGCCTCGATGGCCTTGGATACCGCCGTAGCAGGCAAGTCGGCCGGCGCATCCTCCAGCCAGATGACCTCTGCCGGACCCGATGGTTTTGGGGCAGCCACAGCGTCGAGACCACCGAGCGTCAGACTCTCTGGCCGGTCGTTGAAGGGGGCCTGAAGCGCGCCGATATCCAGGTTCGTGCAAATGCGCACCGCGCGGTCGAGTTTCGGCGCCTTGCCGACTCGCGCCGCCATGTGGAGCGTCAGCCCTCTGCCCTCGCGGCGGACCGAGTTGTCATTCCACCCGTACTGGGGATGTCGGTTGCCTTCGGGCGCGCTGACGGCTTCGTAGCCCACCGGATTCTGCATGAACGCCGCCAGCGACACTTTCTGTGGGCGATCCGTCGGGTTGTGGATGCGGAACGCGAACACGGCAACGGGCATGGACGACAGGCGCGTCTCGAGAGGAGCGAACGGGCTGAAGGCCTGTAGGTCCAGTTTCACCGGCAGCGACGGGTGGTTGTAGGTCAAGAAGGCGAACGGATACTCGCCGCGCATCTCGATGGCGCGAACGCGCGGCCACGCCGGCCCGCCCTCGGTCTGGAGGAGCAGGGCATCCTTGCCCGCCCTAACGGCAAAGAAGAACGGCACATATCCGTCTCTGAGAGTGTTGAACAACTGCCACGTGGTGAGCTGACCATCGGCGCCAATCTCGAAGTTGCCCGTTCCTATCCCGCCTAAGTGCATCCTCGCATCGGTATGCGTATCCGATCGGTAGACCCGCGGCTTGCCGGGCTTCGTGAGATCGGCGCGCCATCGCGCAAGGGCTTGCGGCTTAAGAGAAAACCGCTCGGCCTCGGTTTCCTCTGGACGGAGCGTAACGACCGCTCCGGCGCCCATCATGGCCACGAAGTCCCGCCGAGAAACCTCGACGGCTTGCTTACATTTGCCTCCCGCACAATCGCATTCACGGGGCATGGTGCGTTTCTCCTCATCGCGCGATTGACGCCGCGCGGGTACATTCTGGACATCAGTGATGGACGAGAGTTCGCCGCCGCGCTCGGGCATCCCTTCCTATCGGCATACCGGGGCGTGTGTCGCATGTTGTGATCCGGGTATCCAGCAACCGGGTTAGCGTATACGTCATCGCGAGCGACGAGGCGGCGGGGGGCCACCGAGTGGGTAGCAGAAAGGGGACTTTCTTAGGAGCGATGAGGCGGCGGGGGGCCACCGAGTGGGTCGCAGAAAGGGGACTTTCTTAGGAGCGATGACGTGCGCGGTCGCAAGCCGCCAGAAAGCGGAATCCGTCACAAGAAAAACGACACGCACGCGGCAAGTCGCTTCCGAAGGAAGCGCGGCCGCGCACGGCGAACAGGAACGGCAACCGACCGTCAGGTCGGGCATCGGGAGTTACGCATGAGATTGCGCATAGCAGCTCTGGTGTCTCTAACGCTCGCGGGCCTCTGGGCAGCCATGGTCCCCCGCGCGCAGACGGTACGGGCGCCATATCGTTCACCTATCGAGGCCAAGTTCAACTCGACGGGAAACCTCATCGCGGTCTCGGATCACACGGCAGGGTCCGTGGCTTTCGTAGACCCAACTGCCGGCAAGATTGTGAGGCGCGCGTCAGTCACGACGCCGTGGGGCATCGAGTGGAACGGCAAGCACGTGCTGGTGTCCGAGTACATGACGGGACACGTAGCCGAGATTGAGGCCGCGACCGGCAAGCTGGTGCGGCGGTTCCGAGTCGGAGCCTATCCGCGAGCCATCGCGCGCGTGCCGGGCAGCCGCTCGGTTCTCGTAGCCAACACAGGCGACCGAACCGTCACGGCTGTCGGACTCGCCGACGGGCAGACGCTGGGTACGATGGTGTGTTCCGGCGAGCCCTCGGCTCTGGCGGTGAGCCCTGACGGCAAGACCGCTGTCGTCGGCTACATGATCCCGACGGGCGATGCCACCAGTGAGAAGAACGCGGCCAAAGTGGCGGTTTTCGATGTTGCCTCCTGCCGCAGGATCACCGAGATACCGTTGTCGCCAGGATCGGCCGGGCTTCGGACCGCCGCGATCAGTTCCGACGGCCGCTGGGCGTTCATTCCCCATGCCCTGGGACGCTACAACCTGCCCACAACCCAGTTGGACCGGGGATGGGTCAACACGAACGCGCTGAGCATCCTGGATCTACGAGCGCGGAAGGTTTACGCCACCGTCCTGCTCGACAACACCCAGCAAGGCGCCGCCGATCCGTGGGGGGTCATAGCCTCGAAGGACGGGACCCGCGTGTGGGTGACGCTTTCGGGCGCTCAGGAACTGGCGTGCCTCGATCTCAAGGGCATGATGAACCTGATTGGCGGCGGCCTGCCTGACGATAGCCCGCTCAACAACCAGTCGGCAGAATGGGCAGCGACGATGAAGAACATCTGGCAGGAGATCAAAGCCGACCTTTCCAAGCGCTCAGAACTTGTGAACGATCTCGCCGCGCTGTACATAGCCGATCTCATCGAACGCGTTCCCGTCCCGGGTAACGGCCCGCGCGGGCTCGCGATCAGTCCTGACGGCCAGACGATCGCCATAGCCCAGTACTTCACGGGCGACATTGCCCTGACCGACAGGGTCGGCAAGGTTAAGCGGGTGGTGTCGCTCGGCCCGTCGCCGAAACCCGATCAGGCTCGGCTTGGGGAACGGATGTTCCACGACGGCACGCTGTGCTTCCAGCACTGGCTGAGCTGCGCGACCTGCCACCCTGACACCAGAGCCGACGGCCTCAACTGGGACCTGCTGAACGACGGCATGGGCAATCCCAAGAACACGCGTTCGCTCCTCCTCGCCCATCGGCGCGGTCAGATGATGTCCCACGGCGTTCGATCCGATTACACGGTGGCGACGCGTGCGGGGTTCCGATACATCCTCTTCAGGGAGCCTGTCGCAACAGAGATCGAGGCGGTGCTCGCATACCTCCGGTCGCTGAAGCCTCTGCCCAGCCCGCGACGCGCCCGTGCGGCCGACGGTACGTTTCGGGCCATGAGCGCTCGGGCGTTGGCAGGAAAAGCCATCTTCGATTCGGCCAAGACAAAGTGCAGGGCGTGTCACTCGGGACCGCTGTTCACAGACAAGAAAGTACATGATACGGACACACGCGGACCGTTTGACAGCGGCAGCAAGTTCATCACTCCCACGCTCATCGAGCTGTGGAGGACCGCACCTTATCTCCACGACGGTCGCGCTGTAACCGTCCGTGATGTGCTGACCAAGTTCAACAAGAGGAACAAGCACGGCGTGACGACGCACTTGACGCCGCAGCAGATTGACGACCTGGCCGAGTACCTGCTCTCGCTGTGAGGCGGAACCGACCGTGGTGTGCGAAGCGATTCGAAACCAAGGGGGATGACATGAGAACCGGTTCGCGGAGGCCGATGGTGGTCGGGATACTCGCATGCGTCCTGTGTGCGGGGCTATATGCCCTGCCCTGGTCCGAATCGGCTTCGCGCCCATCCGGCGAGCCTTCAGCCCTCGGCTGGGCCGCCGAGGTCGAGGCCGACTGGCAGGTGCAGGATCGAGCGCGAATGTCGGGGGGTCCGGCCAAATCGCCATCCGATGACGCGGGCGGCGCCTGCGATGGCATCAAGGATGGGAAGTGGGGATTCCATACAGGGCTCGACGCGGAGCCGTGGTGGCAGGTTGATCTCGAGGCGAGCCATGCTCTCGATCGTGTCGTTGTCTACAATCGCTGCGATGCCGCCTCGCGCAACGATCGGCTGAGCGTTTCCATCTCGACCGACGGCGCGAACTGGGAACGCGTCTACGAGCATGCCGGTCCGACCTTCTACGGCGCGACCGACGGCAAGCCGCTCGTCGTCCCGCTGGGCGGCCGTTCGGCACGGTATGTGCGCTGCTCGATCCCAGGTCCGGCGTACCTGCATCTGGACGAGGTCGAGGTGTACGCATCCGCTGATCCCGCACGGAACATTGCTCTCGGGCGGCCCTGCCTCCAGAGCAGCCTCAGCCAATGGTCGCGCAAGGCCACTCCTCCGGGCAAGCACGAACCCTCGGCGGAACTCATCGTCACACGTGGGCGCAAACTCGTTGCGGAGCTCCGGGCCATGGGAGTGGACACATCCAATGCCAGATTGGCCCTCGACAACCTTGAGGAGGCAGTTCATCGTTTGCGCGCGGAGCGTACGGAGCGTGCCGACCTCGAGTCCGTGGCCCGTGAGGCACGATGGGCTGTACGCAAGTTGCTGTTGCAACACCCGCTCCTGTCGTTCGATCGGCTGTTGTTCGTCAAGCGCAAGCCCGGCTCGTTCAGCCACATGTCGGATCAGCACTACGGGTGGTGGTCGCGAGCCGGAGGCGGCCTCTACACGCTTACCGGATTCCGTGAGGATCGGCCCGTCGCAAAGGAGATCGTCACCGGCCTACCCCTGGGCAGCTACGTTGATCCTGACCTCTCCCATGACGGCAAGCGGGTGCTGTTCGGTTATTGCCGTTTCTATCCGGACAGCGAGCCACGGCGCGACAAGACGGCGAAAGCCGACATCCCCGAGGACGCCTTCTACCACCTTTATGAGATGAACCTCGACGGCACCGGCCTGCGGAGGCTGACTCGCGGCAGATATGACGACTTCAGCGGAAGGTATCTGCCGGACGGCAGCATCGTCTTCCTTTCGACACGACGGGGCGCAACCGTGCAGTACGCCGGGACGTTCCCGGTGGCCGAGGAGACGGCCGAGGCGGGCGGGTCCGTGCCGGGAGGCGGCATAGGATCGGCAGCCTCGGCACGACCGGATTCCTTCGTGCGCTGCGGAGGCGATCGTTGGCGGCCTGTCTCGGTCTACACCCTCCACGTGCTGTCGAAAGATCGCAGCAGCATACGCGCGATCTCACCTTTCGAGAACTTTGAGTGGACCCCCAACGTCTGTAGTGACGGTCGCATCCTCTACGCTCGCTGGGATTACGTGGATCGCGACAACATGCCCTACATGAAGCTCTGGTCAACAAATCCCGACGGGACGAACGCGCAGGCGGTATTCGGCAACTATACCGGCGCGCCGCATTGCGCATTCGAGGCCCGATCCATCCCGGGCAGCCGGAAAATCCTTTTCACCGGCTCGGCGCACCACGCGGTTACCGGCGGCAGCCTGACGATTTTCGACCCTGACCGCGGCATGGACGGCCCCGAAGCGATCACGCGGATAACCCCGGAAGTGCCCTTCCCCGAGGTCGAGGGCTGGCCGGCGTCGTACTACATGAGCCCGTACCCGCTTTCCGAGACGCTCTACATGACTGCGTGGAGCCCCGAGAGTGTCGTCAACAACCCGGCATCCGGCCTTGGGCTATACCTTCGCGACGCGCACGGCAACCTTGAGCTCCTCTATCGCGATCCGGAGATATCGAGCATGTACCCGATGCCGATCCGACCGCGAAAGCGCGAGCCTGTCGTGCCCGTTTCAGAGTCGGCTTCGGCCGGGGTAGGCAGCGGGACGCTCGCTCTGGTGAGCGATGTCTACGACGGTCTGCGGAAGTCGGGCCGCGAGGTTCCACGGATCGCGTCGCTGCGAATTGTCGCCGTGCCCGCCAAGACGCAGCCCGAGATGAACACCCCCAATCTGGGGCTTACCGGCGACGATCCCGGCAAGTGCGTCCTCGGTACCGTGCCGGTCGAGAAGGACGGATCGGCGTATTTCCATGTCCCGGTAGGCGTGCCTCTCTTCTTCCAGGCGCTGGATGGCGACGGGCTGGCGGTGCAGACAATGCGCACGGTGACCTACGCCCAGCCGGGGAAAACGCTCGCGTGCGTCGGGTGTCATGAGCCGCGCAACAGCGCGGGACGCAACCGCATGCCGCTTGCCGTGCGCCGGGAACCGTCGCGCATCACTCCGGGTCCCGACGGTTCGTGGCCGTACAGATTTGACCGCCTTGTCCAGCCCGTCCTCGACGCTCGGTGCGTTTCATGCCATTCTCCTGGCGGCTCGGGTGCAGCCATCGATCTGCGCGGGCAGTCGGCATACGGCAATCTGGTCGGCTACGGCCGGCCGAGCCTGCGCGAACATGTGCAGACGCGCTATCGCCAGGGACGCTCACCGGTGGGCGAAGGCGCCGCCGCAACCAGCCCATTGCTCGCTCTGTTGCGCAACGGCCATCAGGGGGTGCGGCTGCGCCCCGACGAGTTGGAGAGATTGACGACATGGATGGACACTTACGCTCAGCGACTGGGATCCTTCAGCGAAGCACAGGAGGCCGAACTGCTGGAACTGCGGCAGCGATGGGCGCCGATGCTGACACGATGACGTGCCTGACCATTCGGCACGCCGGATGGGACGAAATCCAGGTCACCGCGCCATCGCACCCAGCCCGCGCGGAAACTGCGCACGAAGCGCTGATGCGTGCCGTGTCTGCCCTCCATCGCGCGGGCGCCGACGTGATTCACGCCAACTTGTTCGGGCTGATCGCGCCGGGTGGGTCTCCGCTCGTCGGTCCCCGCGGCATTCCCGTTTCATTCGTCGAAGGCACGCCTGTTGTCGATCCGCACGCGTTGGTTTCAGGCGTCCAGGCGGTCGGAGCGCGCGGAGCCGAAGTCACAACCTACGACAGCGATGACGGCGTGTCGGTGGTGGTGGTCGAGGACGCCAACGCGAGGCGGGCCTATGTTACGGGCATCCTCCCCTCCCGCCTGTGGGCGACCCAGCACGACCAGGCGCGAGATGCATTCGACCGGGCCAATGCCGCCCTCGACCTTGTTGGGATGAGCTTCGCGCACGTTGTTCGCACCTGGGTGTACGTCGAGGATATCCTCGGCTGGTACGCCGATCTCAACCGAGCCCGCACGGCTTTCTTCCGCGAACACGGAGTGTTCGACGGCATCGTCCCGGCCAGCACAGGCGTCGGCGCCCTGAACCCGTTGGGCGCAGCCGTTGCCTTGAACCTGGTTGCCCTCGCGCCAAAGACCGGCGATGTTCGCGTAGAGCGCGTGACTTCGCCTCTCCAGTGTTCGGCCGAGGACTACGGGAGCTCATTTAGTCGCGCGCTCGAGGTGACCGAGCCGGGGCTGCGTCGGCTCATCGTATCGGGCACGGCGAGCATCGCTCCCGGCGGCGAGACGGAGCACGTCGGCGACCTGCATGCGCAGATCGCCCGCACCATGGAGGTCGTTGAGGCGATCCTTGAGAGCCGCTCGATGGCGTGGTCGAACGTCACGCGGGCCGTGGCCTACTTCAAGGATCGCGAAGATGCCCCGGCGTTCGAGGGCTATCGCTCCCGGGCGGGTCTGCCGGCGTTCCCCGTGCTCGTCACGGAATGTACGATCTGCCGCGACGACCTGCTGTATGAGATAGAGGTGGACGCGGCTGATCCCGAGGCCGAACCGGGCGCTTGAGCTCCTGTGGGCGCCGGGGTAGTTCGAGCCTTACGGCATGACGTACCGGAACCGATACCGCCCGATCGGCGCAGCATCCCCGCTGACGTAGAGGTCCAGCGGATCCCCCGGCTTCTGGGCATTGTCGAGCCACTTGAAGTCGAGCACTGTTCCCGCCGGCGCCCCGTCGAGGCCGAGGGACTTCCTCGGGACGGCGATGTGCAGTTCGTGGGAGCCGGTCCTGTAGGCCAGTTGCGCGGCCTTCTTCCAGCTCCATCCGCCCTCGCATGTCTCCAGCCAGGTCTGCCCGGGTCCGTCAATCTCGCGGTTGACGATGTATTGGAAGCCCTCCCAGTCCGGCCGCTCGCCCTTCGGCACGACACGGATGAGCAGCCACATCCAGTTCGGGCCTGCCCAGCTCGTTAACGGATTGCGCGTTCGCGCATAGAAGTAGACGTTTCGGGCGTCAGCCGCGACCTTGCACGAGACGATGTCATTGCGGCCGGTGCGGTTCACATAGTGAGTGCCGGCAACGCCGTCGTGATCGCGAGGCTCCGTGTCGAACGCGGGCGAAGTGAACTCCGGACCGACATCCTTCCACTGATCGAAGGCGCCCTCAATGCTGATGCTCATCGGGGCGGACGGCTTCGGGATCGGGGCCGCGCCCTTGTATCGCCGGATGTTGGCCACCATCTGCCAGTAGTAGTTGTCGCCGTGGCTGCAGCGCCCGGGCTCAATGTCGCGGCTGTATTGCTGGTCGAACTGGTCCACGAAGACCAGAGGCCCTTTCGGGTCGCCCCACCGACCGGCGATCCACTCGTTCCAGCCGGTTACCATGACAAACGGCGGGTCCAGTTCGAGAGCGCGCTTCCACTGCTCCGCGAAGTTCAGCCCCAGGTTCACCGATCCGGGCGAGACGTCCATCTTGCCGTCGGCAAAGCTGCGGCCCCTTGCGTCGCCGTTGCTCATGTTGGTGACGCGGCCGTCGGCAACCCGAAGGTTCTGCGCGACCGATACATTGACCATCTCGGGCTTGGCCGGATCGTCGGTATAGCCGTAGGGCTGCGGGTATGTCGCCTCCCAGTGCCATGCATACGGGGTGTTGACCATCTCAAACGGCCAGTGGGCCTTGCGGAGCGTGAAGAACGCCTTGAGCTCCTCGTCGGCCTCTTTCGGATCACATATCATCAGGGGCTTGCCGTCCCAGACGAACCACAGGTCTCGGTAGAGCCCCTTCTTGTACAGGTCCTCGTAGATGCGTCGCGCTGTGGTTCCGGCGTGAGTGTTGACCATGAAGCAGATGCTGGGCGTTCGGCCGCCTTCCGAGCGGACCTGCGCGAAGACCTCGCAGAGCTTGAGGAACGTGGGCGTGTACGTCACGGCGTTGGTGGTGTCGAAGATGAGCGTGTCAATGCCGGCGGCGCTGAGGAGGTCGGCGTGGCGCCGGAGGACCCAGGGATCGTCGCTTCGATAGTAGCCGTAGAGCGGCTCCCCCCAGTAGTGGTACATGCCCACAGGACCCCAGAGCGGGGATTCAGGCTTCTTGACGGCGTCGGGATCAGCCTCGATTATCTTGCTGATATCGTACGGACCGTTTCCGTTCGGATTGCGGCCGCCGGCGTTGTCGTGCCAGAGGAAGTAGAAGATGCCGACCCAACGGTCGCTCTTAGGCGGGCCAACCTCGTCCGAGAGCGGCAGACTGCGCCCCAGTGCGTCTGTTGCGGGCCACGGCACTCCCGGCTCCGGCGCGGCGAGACACGAAGCCGCAGCCACCGCAACGACCATTAGCAGAACCGGCGTAAGGGCATGGTTGACGAGCATGATATTCCACCCCCGGAGGATGTTGGTTCTCGTTCGTTTCGCCGCCTCCAAGGCGAATCCCTGTGCCCCTACGCGCCGGCCGCAACGAAAAAGCGCCCCCGCCCGGTGCAAGGGCGGAGGCGTATAAAGGGTCCATCAACGGCGGCTGATCAGCGTTTGCGTTTCCGCCAGGCCAAGCCGCTCAGACCGAGCAGTGCGGAAGCTGCAGCATGTTCGGGGACGATGTTGGTCACGTTCAGGCGGAAATTCTGGGTGATCTCGCCCGAGTCCGCACCGTCGTTGTACTCGTAGCTCAGCGTCGCCGTGCCGAAGTAGCTGCCCGTTGCGACCGAGGGGCCGAGATAGACCGAGAACATGTTCTCGGATCGGTTCGCGCCGTCGGCAAGGTCGGCGAACGAGAAGAGCGTGGTGATGTCTGCCGGATCGAAGCCCGGCAGACTGATGTCGAGACCCACGAACC
Organism: Chthonomonadales bacterium; assembly: GCA_037442185.1. Taxonomy (GTDB): domain Bacteria; phylum Armatimonadota; class Chthonomonadetes; order Chthonomonadales; family CAJBBX01; genus JAAYVH01. The sequence continues at coordinate 24,716 of JBBIQU010000054.1, forward strand.
CGGCGATGGAGCCGAGCGAGTTGTCGAGGAACCCGATGAACGTAACGGCTTGACCCGTCACGCCGCTCCGCTCATTGGGTGTAATGGTGAAGTCCAGGTCTCCCGCCCGCGCCGTGACGGCAAGCGTCAGCGCCAGCGCGACCGCCAGGACCATGCCGAACCGCGTGATGCGGCTTCGGTTACGCCATTTGTTCATTGATTGTCTCCCATCCCTCTATTGCGGGCTATGTGCTGCAGACGCGCCGACAATCGGAGAACGTTTGGGCGAGTGGTTCCCGCAAGCTCGGCGATTCGTGTGTCGTATGGGCGATGCGACCGGGCAACGAACCGGCCGTTACCCCCGCCCACTCCGGTGGACGCGGACCTTCGGAATGCCGGGCTCGTGTCGGCTGATAGACCGCCGTTACCCCCGCCCCCTGGGTGGGCGGGGGCAAGGGGGCATAGGCGCTAACTTACGAGTTGACAGAGGCGCGGAGTTGGTGTAGAGTGTCATTATGGAAC
>JBBIQU010000055.1:0-244 GCA_037442185.1 Chthonomonadales bacterium
CCTCCAGTCGCTCCAGATGGGGTTGTACTCACCGCTGACCTTGGCCCCGTGCACAACCTTACCGTAGATGGGCACCGCAACCGCTTCTTCCGGTCGCGTGATCAGCCAGGGCGATCCGAATGCCCGCCAGTTCTCCGGTCGTTCGACCTGCTGCCCGTCCACGATCGCCTGCCTGAATAGCCCGTGCTCATAGTTGATCCCGTAGCCCATGCCCGCATAGCCGAGCGTGGCCATAGAGTCGAGG
>JBBIQU010000055.1:254-24795 GCA_037442185.1 Chthonomonadales bacterium
AGCAGGCCGCCAGTCTGCCCAGACCACCGTTGCCCAGCGCCGCATCCGGCTCACGCTCCACTAGATCGGTGAGGTTGATGCCCAGTCTGCTCAATGTCGTCTGACACAACTCGAACAGGCCGAGGTTGTGCAGATTGTTGCTGAGCGAGCGGCCGATCATATACTCGATGGAGAGATAGTAAACGCGCTTGCCGCCTGAGGAAGTCCACCGACGCTCCGATTCCAGGGCAGACTCGATCAACAGATCCCTGACGGCAAGTGCGACGGCCTCAAGGACCTGAGACGGTTCGAGATCGTCCCACTCGCGCGCCAGCGTGTATCTTACGTGCCTGCGCACCTGCTCTTCGAGGTGACGTGCGGTCACGGCTTCGGGAAGCCCCATGGCAACTCCATTCAGGGACATAGTCCGCTATTACAGGCGCCGGCAGCTAGCGCCTGTTGATGGGAACGTAAGCAAGATCGGTTGGCCCGACATACTCAGCCCGAGGCCGGATCAATCGGTTGTTGGACCACTGCTCGAGGATGTGAGCCGTCCACCCTACAATGCGGCTCACAGCGAATATGGGAGTGAACAGCTCGATCGGGATACCCATTGCCGAGTAGCAGATGCCCGACCAGAGGTCCACATTCGGGTACACCTTGGTGCGCTCGCGCATTACGCGTTCGACCTCACAGGCGATATCGAACAGACGCGTGTCGCCTGTTTGCTTGGTAACGGACCTGGCGTATTCCTTGAGGATCACAGCTCGCGGATCGTCGGACCGGTAGACGCGATGCCCGAAGCCGGGCACCTTCTTGCGAGCAGCCAAGGCCTCGTCTATCCACTCCTCGGCCCGATCCGCCTGTCCGATCTCCCGGAACATGGCTACGGCTTGCTCGTTGGCGCCTCCGTGGAGCGGGCCCTTGAGCGCGCCGATGGCGGCTGTCACGGCGGAGTACATGTCGGACAGGGTAGCTGCGACGACTCTGGCAGCAAACGTGGAGGCATTCAGCTCGTGGTCCGCATGCAGTATGAGCGCCACGTCGAATGCCGTGACCATTACCGGGTCCGGATCCGTGCCGAACAGCGTGTACAGGAAGTTATGCGCGATGCTTCGCCCGGGAACCGGTTGGAGCGGCTCCAATCCGTTGCGAAGACGCTCGTGAGCCGTCACGAGCTGAGGCAAACGCTCCGTAATGCGAATGGCCTTGCGAAGGCACGCATCCAACCCCGTGTTGCCGCTGTCCGGGTCCCAGTGGCCCAAAGAGGAAACGGCCGTGCGCAGGACCTCCATAGGCGTGGCAGCCTTGGGGAACATGCGCAGGATCATGGCGGTCTCAACGGGCAACCGCATCGAACCCGTGAAAGTATCAAGGAAGGCATCGAACTCAATGCGACCGGGGAGACGGCCGTACCACAACAGGTACGCTACTTCCTCGAATGTGGAGTTCTCGGCAAGTTCCGCCACATCGTATCCGCGGTAGACCAGCCGACCTTTCGCTCCGTCCACAAGGCAAATGGAGCTCTCACCGGCAACCACATCCTCGAGACCGCCACCGCCTTTCGCTTGCTTCTCTGACATCAGCCCCTCCGTCGCGCTACCTTGACAGTGCGCCAACCATAATCCGATAATACCCGCATGTCGGACCCCCTCTTAGACGCGCTGCGACTCGCAAGCGACTCGCGCGGATTGTTCAGCCGTGGGCACACGATCGTTGTCGCGATGTCCGGCGGCCAGGATTCGTGCGCCCTTGCCCATGCCCTCGTCAGTCTACGCGTTGACCTCGACCTTCGCCTTCATGCCGCGCATTTGAACCACACACTTCGCGGCGACGCTTCGGACGAGGACGAGCGCTCTGTCTCGCGTCTGTGCAACGATCTGTCGCTTCCCCTCCTGACCCATCGAGCGGACATCCGGGCGGCATCCCGGCGCACCAAGCGTTCCATTCACGAAACGGCCCGCATCGAGCGGCAGCGGTTTCTCGAACGTTGTGCTTCTGAAGTGAGCGCCGATGCCATTGCCCTCGCCCACACCTCAGACGATCGCGTTGAGACGGTTCTTCTCAACGTGATCCGCGGGACGGGCATTCGAGGCCTTGGCGCCATGCGCTGGCGCGAAGGCAAGATCATCCGACCGCTCCTCGGCGTCACGCGCGCCGCGACTGGAGCCTACTGCCGCAGAAACTCCATCACGCCGAGGTTCGATGCGTCGAATCGGTCCTTGCACTACCGCCGAAACCTCCTGCGGCACGAACTGCTCCCAGTTATAGAAGCGAGAATGAACGCCGGCGTCAGGAGGGCCATTCTTGAACTGTCAGACACCGCTGCGGCAGCTCAAGCCTATCTCGACGCGGAATGCTCGCGTGCCTTGGAGCGGCTGGCGATTGTCACATCTTCCGGCGGATGGGCGCTGCCGGCCGAGGAGTACGCTCGTCTCGACCCCGCCCTGCGTCCACTGTTGGTGCTGGCCATGATATCGCGCGTTACGGGCTCGGACGCCGACATAACTGGCCGCGACTTGTCACGCATAGACACCGCCCTGCTGTCGGGCGAAAGGTCCACATGGAGTCCGGGTGGCCGTGTCTCCGTGTCAACGGGACCGGCGCTGACGGTCGAGCCGCTTCAATGGCCGGCCCAGGCCATGCCGTTCGAGATAGAGCTACCGGTACCCGGGCGGGTTCACTTGCCCGGACGCAACCGGACCGTGATCGCAGATACGATGACGCTGACCGAGATGCCCAAACGTGTTGAGCCGACCGTGGCGTACCTGCCCGTCGAGGCCATACGATTGCCGCTGACTGTACGGACTATTCGGGATGGCGACCGGATGTGTCCGCTGGGAATGAAGGGCCACAAGAAGGTGCGCGATCACCTCCGAGATGCCCGGGTACCGCGACGCGAGCGCGAATCCGCCGTGGCCGTATGCGACAGTCAGGGCATTCTCTGGATCCCCGGGCTCGCGGTTGACGAGCGCGCTCGCATCAGGTCGCTGCCTGCTGCCGTCTGCTGTATCCAACTGCTGACACCCGACGGTCAAATCACGTAGAAGGGAGTGTGTCATACTGTTTGGCGACGCATTCGCGTCTACCGGAGGCTAATCTGTGAACAATAGAGCTCTGAAGCTCATCATGACCGCCGCGTTCGTCGCGATGCTGCTGTTCATCTTCCAGCGGCGCAACATTGGGGGCTTCGGCGATACCAACAAGCCTCTCACGTACTCGCTGTTCATCGAACAGCTCGAGTCGCATAACGTGCGACGCGGCGAGTTGTCCAAGGACACATTCAAGGGTGAGTACATTCGCAAGCCGCCGGCAATACAGTCGGAGACGTTCACAGTAAACCTGCCGGCTTCGCCAGAGGCGCTCAGTCGCCTCGAGCAGCTGTTGTTGGACAACAGGGTCCCATTCGAGTACTCCCGGCCATTCCTGTCCGAGTTCACGACCGGTATCCTCTTCTCAGTTCTGTTGCCCGTAGCATTCATCGGCTTCCTGTGGTTCCTCTTCCTTCGCCAGGCACAGAGCGGCGGCAACCAGGCGATCTCCTTTGGGCGCTCGCGGGCCAAACAGGTATCCCAGTCGGTCCCAAAGATCACCTTCGAAGACGTTGCAGGGGCCGACGAAGCCAAAGAGGAACTTCGTGAGGTCGTCGAGTTCCTGAAGGACGCCAAGAAGTTCCAGGCTGTCGGCGCGAAGATTCCCCGCGGCGTGCTCCTCCTCGGGCCTCCCGGATGCGGCAAGACGCTTCTCTCGCGGGCCGTGGCCGGCGAGGCAGGGGTGCCCTTCTTTCACATCTCCGGTTCGGACTTCGTTGAGATGTTCGTCGGTGTCGGTGCAAGCCGTGTCCGCGACCTGTTCGAGACAGCCAAAGCCCATCGCCCATCGCTCGTATTCATAGACGAGATTGACGCGGTAGGCCGACAACGTGGCGCGGGTCTGGGCGGCGGCCATGACGAGCGCGAGCAGACACTGAACCAACTGCTCGTCGAGATGGACGGCTTCGATCCGAATGCCGGTGTCATCCTGATCGCTGCCACCAATAGGCCTGACGTACTCGACCCGGCGTTGCTCAGGCCGGGCCGGTTCGATCGGCGCGTCGTGGTTGACGCCCCCGATGTGCGTGGGCGTCGCGAAATACTCAGGGTCCATCTGCGCGGCAAGCCGCTCGACTTCGAAGACGACGAAGAGCAGCGCGAAAAGGTGATCGAGGAGATCGCGCAACGGACCCCCGGGTTCACCGGAGCCGACATTGCCAACCTCGTCAATGAGGCTGCCATTCTTGCCGCGCGGCGCAACCGGTCGCGGATATCCATCGCGGAGTTCAACGAGTCCATTGACCGGGTCATCATGGGGCCCGAGCGGAAGAGCCGTGTTCTGACCCCTGAGACACGAAGGCGCACGGCCTACCACGAAGCCGGCCACGCCATCGTCGGCGAGGTCATCCCCGAAGCCCACCCCGTCAACAAGGTGAGCATCCTCCCGCGCGGCATGGCGCTCGGCTACACCATCGCCATGCCGGTCGAGGATCGGTACACCCAGCGTCAGGCTGAGATCGAGGGCAGCATAGCGGTCTTCATGGCGGGTCGCGCCGCAGAGATGCTCGTATACGGCGACATGGACACTGGCGCCGCCAATGATCTTGATCGCTCAACCGACCTGGCCCGGGCCATGGTATGCGAATACGGCATGAGCGAGAAGCTCGGTCCGCGCCGACTGGGCCGACGTCACGGCAATCCCTTCCTCGGACGCGACATCATGGAGGATCGGGACTATTCGGAGGAAGTGGCTCGAACCATTGACGCCGAGGTCCGCGCCATCATCGAACGTAACTATGACCGCGCGATGGAAATCCTGGTGCAGAATCGCGACAAAATGGAGCGCGTCGTTGAGTGCCTCATGGAGAAGGAATCCATCGAGCGCGACGAGTTTCTCGCCGTCATGGAGGGCAGGCCGTGCGCAGCTCCGGAGCCGTCGGCAATCCCGCCATCCGATACCGGCTCAAGCTCCGATGCCCAGGATATCGGCCACCGTGCGGAAGCGACACTGCGGCCTGCAACTGACGCCGCGTGAGATTTCCGATCACGGCAGAGCGACGATTCGCAGAGTGGTCCGGCGTCCCGGGCTGCATGCTGCGTCGCTCACCACGAGGGCTCGGCCGTCACCGCGAAAGTCCCATTCGTCCGAATCGAGCCTTTGCAGTCGGCGTACCGAGTCGGCTGAGCCGCGGCGCTGCGGGTCGAGCATGACCGCTTCGGTCAGGCCGTTTCTGAGTCGCACGGCGCCTACCAATCCGGACCGCAATGCTGTCGGCGCCATGTAGCCCCAGCCGTCGTCGGGCGACACCCGCTCCGGCTGTGCGCCCAGTCGGGCCTGAACCGTCCAGATGCTGTAGCGCGACAGATCGTTTGCGTCGGGCGTGACCGCATACACAAGCTCGGTCCCGTCGCCCATCCATCCCAGACCCGTAATGTACGGCTGGATTGCCCTGTCCCGATATCGAGCGGCATCCGTCGGGCACATGCGCCTGTAGGCATCCGCTGTTACTGTTACAACGCGCCCGGCAACACTCCCCCCAAGCTCGGACATTCTCAGGACGGCAACACGTGCCGCATGCGGGCCGCGCAGCACCCCCTCAGCGTAGGCCAGACGCCTTCCCGTCGGGCTCCAGCAAGGCCAATCGGAGTCGCGGCCGTCCTCGGGCAGTGCGCCGGACACTTCGTGACGGTATCTTCCCCCAACGGTTTCCATCACCGTCGTGTGGTCCATAGGTCCCAGGGCCACTGCGGCCGCAGCCTCTCCATCTGCCGCCCACACCGGGGAGCGGTAGCACAAGCCACTCCGTCTATGGGCCACGGGCTGTACGAACAACGCCCGTGCGCGTCCAGTGTCCAAGTCGAATGCCCAGAGCGAGTTGCCGGGTAGCCTGACGCCGTTACGCGTTGTGAACCATGCCCCTCGGGGGAACGTTAGCCCACGATCATCCGGCGTCCAAGCGGGCGCATCCGGAGCCGCAAACCCGTGTCGTCCAGTAGAAGGTGCCTGATCAGGGTTCACCATCTCGGGTTTCGTCAACATGCAGATGCGCGACAGGTCCGCTGGAGCGACGCACAGGGCAATGTGACCGGAATCGTACAGCCGGAGGAACGCAACCCTCCTTCCATCATGGGACCAGCGCGGGCCTACGTCGCGGAATGTCGCCGACAGCCTGCGGACGGGCTCGGCAGGAGCTTCGGGCGTCCTGAGAAAACGCGCCATCCCGAGTCGAACGCCCACGAGAGCCGCCAGAGCGGCGACGCTCAGTAGCAACCGCCTGCGTCTGACGGGATGCCCGATCACGTCCCTCGAAGCATTCTGAGGCGTTCGGCCGATGCGGCTTCGACCTCGGCATGCAGGCTGTTGCCGTGAGCATCCATAGTGACGATCGCCGGGAAGTCCTCTACCCTGAACTGCCACATCGCCTCGGGAACGCCGAACTCATCAAGCAGGTAGACGCCTTCCACCCCGGCTATTCGCTCGGCGTAGTACGCTGCCGCGCCGCCAATGGCGTTCAGATAGACCGCACCAACCTCTTGCAGCGCTGCAAGCGTCCGCGCGCCCATCCCGCCCTTCCCGCACACAGCTCGGGCCCCCGTACGTCGCAGGACGTCCGCTTCGTACGGCTCCTCGCGGATCGAGGTTGTAGGCCCCGCGGCGCGAACACTCCAGCGACCATCATCTCCCTTGATGACTACCGGACCGCAGTGGTAGATGAGCGTACCGTCTAGGTTCGTCGGTGGGTCATTCGCCATGAGATGCTTGTGCATTGCATCGCGAGCTGTATGAATCAGTCCTGAGACGAGCACGAAGTCACCGGCCTTCAGTGACCTTACGTCGGCCTCCGAAAGCGGCACAGTCAATCTGCGAACACCTGTTGGCCGAACATATGCCATCTCCGTGGCAAGCGGACGAGGCTCCTCGGCTCTGAACCTCCACTCCTTCACCTCGCCGGTAACGGGATCCAGCACTACCCCCAACCGTCGGTAGGCCCAGCAGTTGTACGCGATGGTAACGAAGAAACTGGCAGGCACCCTGTTGAGAGCCCCGACCTTGCATCCTAGCAGCGTTACGTTGCCGCCAAACCCCATCGTGCCTATGCCGAGGCGGTCAGCGTTGGCCATAGCTCGCCGCTCAAGTTCGGCAAGCGCAGGGTCAGGGTTTTCGTCCGATGCGTGCCGGAGCAGTTGCCGTTTTGCTTCCGCATACCCTTCAGCCCGGTCGCTACCGATGCAGACGCCGATGAACCCCGCGCTGCAACCGTGCCCCTGCGCCTTCTGGAGCGCATCCATGATGCACAGGTAGGCTCCATCCAGATTGCGATCGGCGCGTCCCAACTGGCCCAACTCGGCGGGAAGCGCGTACTGCGCGCTCTGGTTTTCGCAGCCTCCGCCCTTCAGCAGCAACATCACCTCAATGTCGGCGCGCTCCTCTTGCTCGAAGTGCAGAACGGGAGTTCCAAGGCCGAGGTTAAGCCCCGCATTCCTGCCGGTTACGCTGTCCACTGAGTTTGGCCTGAGAGCGCCCATCCTCGTTGCAGTGGCGATTGCTTCGTGGATGCTACGGATCAGCGGCTCGTTGTCGAACCCTCGCGGGGTCTTTATCCAGAACGTCGGCATGCCTGTGTCCTGGCAGATCGGAACCCGGTTCAGCCGCGCCTTGTCCACATTGCTGCAGATGATGTCCACTGCAAGCTTCGAGAGAGACCCTTGGTCTTCACGCCGCCGCCACGCCTCCGTGACTTCGCGAATGTCGTCGGGAAGATTGGTCGCCGCCTCGACTACGAGCTGCAGCATGCCCGCATCGAAATCACTCACAGGTTCACCTCCTGGTGTATTTGCCGAGCGATATCGGCAATGGCCCGCGCCGTTCGCTCGGTACCCCGCCCGTCCACCAGCCCCGGACCGACCATACTCATGGAACGCCGAGCGCCGCAGTCTCGGATCAGTCGGATCAGCGCGTCACGGATATCCGCGACCGATGCAGTCACGCCATTCCCGGCCGTATCCATGGCGCCTTGGCTCCTGAACCACTCCGCCAACTCCATCTGATGGTCAATGGGTTGGCACACGGCAAGCGCGGGAGTACCGACACAGCATGCCTCATGCATCGTCAACCCTCCGGCAACGATGGCCACGTCACACTGGATCAGCATTTCACGGAGAGACGGAACCTGCTGCACCACGGTCGTCGGCCAAGGCAACTCAGCCAGCGCCTGCCTCAGCTCCTCACCGTGAACCGCGCCAACGCCGCATATGAAGGTCGCTTCAGCAATGTCGGGAACGCCGTGCATCGCGCGTGCCACTTTCAGCGCAAGCCCCGCGCTGTCTGCTCCACCAAGCGTGATAAGCGCCTTACATGCGCCCGTGCGGCAAGTGCGGACGGGCGCCGTTTCTGCGTACATGCGATCCACGGTCGCGTACTCGGGACCTTCCAGCAGGCGGACGTTGCCGGGCAATCCGTCGCGGCGGGGCTCACGCACCAGCACATTGATGATCGCGTCGGCGTCCGTCCGGCCTGGACCCCGATCATCCAGAGTAATGACCGTCGTCGCGATACTCCTCACCATGTCAAGCGTGCCGGCGTAAGTGTCGAGCATGTCAATGACGGCCACATCCCAGCGCACGTCGGCCCCAAGGTTCGCCAGGGACTGGGGATTGAATACTGGCTTGCCGTGGTGCGGATTGTTACCCAGCACAGACACTACCGTCGCGGACGCGCGCGCTGCCAGAGCCGCGCCGACCTCGTCGCCTGAGAGGGCCAGCGTCACCTTGCCGAGCCCCATGGCGTTCCAGGCATCACTGAGTCTCACGGCGCGGAGGACGTGCCCGGTACCGATCAGGCGACTGCCTTCCGCCCGGTACAGGATGCGCAGGGGCCTCATGCGTGACTGATCCACATTCGGGTAATACGTTCAGCGCCGAGTATACCTTGCCCGCATCGGACGGGCTAACGGCGTAACACCCAGGCCCATGTGTCCACATACATCAGAGCCGATCGGCGTCTATGTCCACATCCCCTTCTGCGCTCGGCGCTGTCCCTACTGCGATTTCGCCACCGTGGCAGGCCATGACCACCTGATCGCCAAGTATGCGTCTGCGGTATGCGGCGAGATTCGCGGCTCAGCCATGCGGGATCGTTCTGTACGATCCGTCTACTTCGGAGGCGGCACGCCGACACATGTGGGCTTTGATGAGTGCATCGAACCGATAATGCAGGCGCTCAGGCGGACATTCGCATTCCGTCCCGATGCCGAAATCAGCTTCGAAGCCAACCCGGCCAGCTCCGACTCTGCGAAGTACCGCCGGTTTCGCGAAGGCGGCTTCAACCGCGTGTCCATCGGCATTCAGTCGTTCGATGACCGGATCCTCCAGCGACTGGGGAGGCTGCACACCGCCGATGAGGCGATCAGCGCATACCGAATCGCGCGGGCCGCAGGCTTTGCATCGGTCAGCATTGACCTCATATCCGGTTGCCCCGCCCAGTCTGTCGCACAATGGCAACACGATCTCGACGTCGCCGTTGCGCTTGGTCCCGATCACATCTCAGCTTACGGCCTCACTATTGAGGACGGCACACCTTACTCCGCAATGCACCGATCGGGGGCTTTGCCGCTGCCCTCCGACGATGATGCGGCCGCCATGTTCGCCGCCACGATTGCCGTGCTGGCAGATGCCGGCTATGAACACTACGAGATGTCGAACTATGCGCGGCCTGGACACAGGTGTCGGCACAACATGGTGTACTGGAGGCATCAGGAGTACGCCGGGTTTGGCGCAGGCGCTGCCGCCTATGTCGGCGGCGTCCGAAGGATGAACGAGCGGTCTCCTGACAGGTATGTCGAGCGGATGTCCGCCGAGGGCTCTGCTGTGGCGTACTCCGAGACACTTACTCAGCGGCAACTGCTCACTGAGGCGCTCATGCTCGGCCTGCGCCTTATGGATGGCATCTCCTTGCCGGAGCTGAGCGACAGGTTCGGAGAGGACAACATCGCGAAGCTCTTGCCCGCCCTACGCTCGTTGAGTGACCGCGGATTGCTCGACGTAAGCCCCGAGAGAGTGCGTCTGTCGTATGCGGGCGTCATGCTCGCCGATACGGTCTTGGTGGATCTGGTGGCGGGGATGGGGTAAGCCTCAGAGCGGACTCGAACCGCTGACCTTCGCTTTACAAGAGCGTTGCTCTACCGAACTGAGCTACTGAGGCACTTTGTCAACAGAGTGCGGCGCCCTCAGGGCTTGCCTGCAACAGGGCTATCTTGCGCTTGACGCGCTGCAGAGCGTTGTCAATGCTCTTGGTTCGACAGCTCAAGACCACCGACATCTCACGGTACGAGAGGCCGTCAAGATAGTACTCCAACACGGCCGATTCGAGCATGGACAGGTTCTCGTGGACGGCATCGTAGAACTCGCGTCTCGCCCGCACATTGGTGACCCAATCCTGCGGGTCCATTGCGCTCTCGTCGGCAATGTGATCAATCAGCGTGCCGTCGCTCTCGGGATCGGGGCTCTTGCCGTCCAGCGACACCGAACCGTTGAGCACGCTGTGCTTCTGGCGGGTCGCCGACTTGACGGCTGTGATGATCTGGCGCGTTACGCACAGATCAGCGAATGCCCTGAATCTCGATAGTCTGTCGGTTCTATAGTCCCTGATGGCCTTGTACAGCCCGATCATCCCTTCCTGAATGACGTCTTCCGCGTCCGCTCCGAGCAGGAAGTAGGTGCGGGCTTTGCTCTCGACGAGATGCCGATACTTCGACATCAAGTGCTCAACCGCTCTATCGTGTCCTGCTCTGGCATACACGACTACCTCCTCATCTGTCATCAGGTGGAAGCGTGAGGAGATATCATGACAACACGTCACCATGTTCTGGCTCCTGGTGTTCGTGGCAGCGGTTGGCGACACTCGTGTGGATAGTCGTCGAAATCGCGCCGCAAGGCTAGGTTACTATATTCAACGTAGGATCACTTGTCAAGGGATAAACCCGCCTATCAGGCAGGAAACGTATGATCTTCTGCCGGATATTGGCATATCCTGCCTTGCCGATGCGATCGGGCGTTCAGTTTCGGCAGGCCAGAGCCGGGAGGAACCCGTGGACACGGTAGCCGCAAACGACCAATGGACGCCGCATGCGCACCGAGGCATCGTGGTCGCCGCGCGCGGGATTGTCGCCGCAAGTCAGCCGCTCGCGGTCTCTGCGGGCCTCGACGTGCTGCGAGCCGGCGGCTCATTCATTGACGCCGCCATAGCGACCTCCGCTGTTCTGGTCGTCACCGAGCCTTACAACAGCCATCTTGGCGGCGACGCCTTCGCGATCGTGTGGGATCAAGCCGAAAGGTCCGCAACGGCCTACAACGGATCCGGCCGCGCCCCGAGTGTAATCCCCGACGGAGCGTACGCAAACGGCATTCCCGTCCACGGACCTCAAGCCGTAACCGTTCCGGGGCTGGTAGATTGCTGGTTCACGCTCCATGCCCGGTACGGCCGATTACCGATAGCGCGAGTCCTCGAGGCGGCGCTTGACTACGCGCGCGATGGATTCCCTGCGGGCTTCCGATACGCGCAGGTCTTTGCTCAGCACGCCGCATCGGGAGCCGATTGGTTCGCTCCAGCCTTGATGGCGCTCACCGGGCGCAGCTCTCCCCCGCGACCGGGCGATGTCATCCGTCAACGTGATCTTGCCTGGACACTCGAATGCATCGTTGCAGGCGGCCGCGATGCCTTCTACGCCGGACCGGTGGCCGAACGCATGCTGGCGCATCTGAGGGCCAACGGCGGATTCCACGAGGGATCGGATTTCGCTTCGCATCGAACGGTTGTGACCAAGCCGCTCACTGCCGACTACCGCGGGCTGACAATCCACGCTCAGCCGCCCGTATCCCAGGGTGCGATCCTCGTCGAGATGCTGAACATCCTCGAAGGCTTTGATCTGTCCGATTGGGGCTTCGGGGATACCCGAACGGTGCACGCGATGGTTGAAGCTAAGAAAGCCGCGTTCGCGGATCGGTATGAGATGCTCGGCGATCCGGACTTCGTTACGAACCGTGTTGCCGACATGATCTCGAAGGACATCGCTCGCACCAGACGACAGACCATACACCAGCCCGGTGCCGGGAGGGAGCCCGGTCGAGACACCACCTATTTCTGCGTGGCAGACTCGGATGGCAATGCCGTCAGCTTCATACAGAGCGTATACCACTCGTTCGGTTCAGGCTGCGTCGCTGAGGGAACGGGCGTCCTATTCAACAATCGAATGACAGGCTTCTCGTTGGACCCAGGCAGCCCAAATCGGCTGGCCCCCGACAAGCGACCGATCCACACGCTGAACACCTACATCGCAACTGAGGGCGATCGCCTGCGCTATGTCGGCGGCACGCCTGGCGGAGACGTGCAGGTACAGTCGAACGCTCAGGTCCTAGTGTCGCTCGTAGACTTCGAGATGAACGTCCAGCAAGCGGTCGAGGCGCCGAGGTGGCAGCATGTGCCGGATCCGTCAGGTCCAGGGATGGCCGTGCTGATCGAGAGCAGGTTTCCCCGCAGGCTGGCTGACGATCTTTCCGGCCTCGGGCATGTCGTCCGCTGGATAGGCCCATGGAATCACTCAAGCGCGTATCAGTTGATCGAGGTAACGCATGGCGGCGCGTACATGGGCGCTTCGGACCCGAGATGTGATGGGCACGCGGCAGGTTTCTGAGTGTCACAGGTGCCAAGGCCATACGTAACCTATGTGTGGGCGTACTCGAAGACCTGCTGGACACCGCCCAAAGGAGGTAGCCGGCCATGAAAAACATGGTTTCCAGAGGTCGCCCAGCGGCGTTCGGCGTCATTCTGACCCTTGCCGCATTCGGCCTCTCACTGCCAACGGCCATATCCTACGCACAAGACCGTCGTGGCGGAGACCGGGGCGCCGGTCCTCGTCGTGACGCTCCACCGTCCCGAGAGTCCGGGCCCGCGCGTGAATCCGGCCCGTCGCGCGACACATCCTCACCGAGGATCGAATCGAGACCCTCACGCGAGGCCCCGCCGTCTCGCGAATCGTCCCCTCCGCGCGTCGAATCGCGTCCTTCGCGTGAGGCTCCGCCTCCACGCAGCGATCCGCGCCCGTCACGCGACAGCTACACCGCGCCCCCAGACAGCCGTCCGTCACGCGACTACTCACCGAGAGTGGACCGAACCTCGGAGAGGTCGGGCGATCGTAGCCGTCCCCAGATCGAAGCGCCGAACCGTGGTGAGGATCGGCCTCGAACTGCTCCACGCCGCGATGAATCTGCAGGGAACCGCGGCGCGTTCGACAGGGGTTCCCGCTCCGACGACGGCTACATGACCCGCCCGCCTGTGCGCGGCTCCGGCGACGGACGTCCCGGACAGGAGACAAACGGTCGCGCACCTGACCGCACATCCGCCGGCTACCGGTCAGGGGATGATCGGGACCGAGGCGCCCTCGATCGCGGACCGAGATCGGGTGGCAACCGCACAGACAGTCGCGAGAGCTGGACGGATCGTCGGCGCGATGACCGGGGACCGCGGCTGTCTTCAGGCGAGGCCGACCGCGGTCGCGACAACGGGCGCGCACCGGGCGTATCCGTGCCGAGTTCGCGACCGTACAGAGATACCGCGCGCGACATCTTCACGAGATCGGCAGAGGGTCGCCGGTACGACCGTGGCATTGCGCTTCGGCCTGCGACACGATACACCCAGACCCAGTTTCGGCTGTATTTCCCGCACGGGTACTGCTACTACCCGCACTACAGCCACACCTATGTCAGTCTCGAGGTCATCGCCTCGCCGTACCACTTCTACTATGGCGTGTGCCCACCCTACATCCATCGCCGGTATGTCTATCATCGGCCGCCGCGGGTTGTGTACATCGAGATACCGGTCTACGTCGGCGACCGCTACTACGGCTACGGCGACGGCAGCTACTACCTGAACAGCGGAGGCTGGTGGCGAGATGACCGATCCTTCGAGCCGGCGCTCCGGCGCGCAGTCGAAGACCTCGAGGACGCTTTCCGCTACAGCGACATCAATCGCCTGGTCTACCTCACCGATGCAGGTGCCGACATTGCCGTATTCAGCCGGGGCAAGTACGAGTACTCGCTGAGCGCGAATGACTATCTGGACATGACCCGCGACTTCATGGTCGGGGCAGACACCGTCTGGTTCGATGTCTTTCGCGTCCGACGGCGCTCGGCGGATGTCTGCAACCTATCCGCCAAGCACGTCTACCGGGCTCGCGACGGTGAGACGCGGGTTGTTTACCTGAGCTTCGTGTTGGAGCGAATCCGAGACGACTGGGTAATCACGCAGGTTGATACCGCTCCCGATCGGCTGTAACGCATCGCCGACTTTCCGGTCATGTTCGCCCTGGGGCGTCCTTCGGGACGCCCCAATCGCGTCGTATCGGCATCGCCGCAGACGTCACGATGACCGAGAGCGCTCCATTCGCCGATGTGGGATGCCTGCATCCATGAACGCGTCGCCCGTGGCCCGGAACCCGAAGCGTTCGTAGAATGGGATAGCCGCCAGCTGAGAGTCCAGGGTCAGCAAAGCGCAATCGGCGCCATCGGTTCGAATGATGTGTTCAACGAGCGACGAGCCGACACCCGTTCCGCGCCACTCTTGGTGGACGGCAACGCGCCCGATCTTCCCAACTCCTCGGCCGAGATTCACCAACCTTGCGGTGCCAACCGCTCGGCTACCGATGCCAGCTAGGTACTGAATCGCCGTCGCATCGTAGTCATCCACTTCCTCTTCTATGGGAACGGCCTGTTCGACCACAAACACGCGCACGCGAATCCGGAGGCAATCCACGATATCGGCGAGGCTCGCAACGCGTCGGACGGCGACCCGAGCGGATTGACACCTCGAGCGGCTCGCGTCTATACTCATCGCGCCGATGCCCCGGGCGGGTAGCTCAGCTGGCAGAGCGCTTCCTTTACACGGAAGATGTCGGGGGTTCGAGTCCCTCCTCGCCCACCCTCACGCAAACGGGTCCACCATAGATTCGTCGTCTGCCAATGGAGCAGGCCGCGTTGCGCGTGGTCGCCCCGTTGTCTCTGTACTCTCCGTTTCATCCGGGTCCAGACCCTTCAGCGCGGCCTCGACCTCCTCCTGCGTGGTGCGGAGTTTCTTTCTGCACCAACTCACGAGGCGAACACCTTCCTTGACGGACGACGACAGCTCATCTACATTCACGTCACCGCTCTCCAAGCGCTTCACGATCTCATCGAGCCGCGCCAGAGCCTGTGCGTAAGTCATCTCATCTTTCTTCACCTTTGCCTCCAAGTCCAATCACCCGGCTGTATATGCGGCCGTTCGCCAGGCGGGTCTCAAGCTCATCACCAACAAGAAGCTCGTCGTCGTCGGTCAGCGCCTTGCCCTGGAAGCGGGTGA
The DNA here is from genome assembly GCA_037442185.1 of Chthonomonadales bacterium. Taxonomy (GTDB): domain Bacteria; phylum Armatimonadota; class Chthonomonadetes; order Chthonomonadales; family CAJBBX01; genus JAAYVH01. The sequence continues at coordinate 15,654 of JBBIQU010000055.1, forward strand.
CACTGAAGCCGCGCTGCAGAATGCGAAGAGGGTCGAGATGCTGGATGGCACGCCCAAGGCCCTCAAGCCGCAGTTCCTCCCCCCTGAAGTGGGATACCGAACCTAGCGACAGTCTTGTCACCCTGTCCCGCAGTCCCGACTTCGCCCGAGTCAGCCCGGTCAACCCGTTCCGCCACAGGGCGCGAACGCCCAAGCCGATCCTCTGTTCCAGAGCCCGCAGAATGCCGGGAACCAGTCCGCCCAGGCTCATCACAAGGCCATCCAGCCGCGACTGGGTCCGGCCCACAAATGCCACCGCGGCACGCGCGAATCGTTGAGCGACAAGATCGTTGGCAGCCGCCGCAGCCGTCAGGACTGCGCCGGAAGCGCCGACCAAGACGCTCCACATATCCTCTATGCGCTCTTCGTAGGCGCGCGCGCGCGTCACAATGGCCTGAGCGGCCGCGGTGGGCGTCTTGGCTCGAGTGTTGGCAACAAGGTCGGCAACGGACTCGTCCCGTTCGTGGCCCAGGCCCGTCATCACGGGCAACGGACAACGCGCGATGGCCGCTGCTATGCCGTACGAATCGAAGCAGCTGAGGTCTACCTGGCTGCCGCCACCGCGAATGACGACGACTACGTCGAACAGCCGAGCCGAGGCAGCAATCCGATCGAGCGCGGATACTACCGAGGCTTCAGCCGCGTCCCCCTGCATCGCCGCGCTGAACAGTCGGTGAGTGAACGCGTACCCGTACGGGTTGGTCTCGAGCTGCCTCACAAAGTCCCCGTATCCTGCGGCGTTGCTCGAAGACACGATCGCAATACGCTGGATGACCTCCGTCAAGGGCAACCCCTTGTTGGTGGCCATCAGACCCTCGCGCGTGAGGCGCTCGATCACCTCGCGGCGGCGTCTCTGCATCTCGCCAAGAGTATAGGTCGCATCAATGGCCGTGATGTCGAAGCGCATGCCATACCGCTCGTGGTACGACACGCTCCCGCTCATCAGGATCTCCATGCCGGCGGCCACCGCGACCCCCGCCTCTCGACGGAACGCCTCCAGAATCGGCGTCTGCCTGCTCCACACGATGGCCTGCAGCTCCGCCACGACCCCCTCGTCGCGCCGCTCAACGAGCCGCAGGAACCAGTGCCCGGTGGGTCCTCGCCGGATTTCGGATACCTCCGCCACTACCATGACCGGGCAGGCACGCCGAGCCCAGTCCTCGACGGCGGCCCGGATCATGCCGGTCAGCTGCGACAGGGTCAACCAGGTGCGTTCGCTCATCGCGACTGCTTCCTGAGCTTCCGCACGCGCCGGAGAACGCGTGCCAGCCTGTCGCCGAAATCGTCAATGTCGTCCATAGTGACGCTGAGGCTCGGCCTAAGTCTGATGGACTCGGGCCCCGCGCCCAGCAGGAGAAGGCTCTCCTTCGTCAGGGCAACATCACGGAGCACGGCCTTCTCCGACGCGTCGCGGAGACTGAACCCCTGGTACAACCCCAAACCACGCACGTTGTACATGACGTCTGCATACTCCGACGCCAGCCCCTTCAACACTCCGATGAGACGGCTTGCCTTCTCGGGAACGGCCTCGATCAGGCGTTCACGACGGACAATCTGCATCTCCTGAACGAAGCGCACCATGTCGGCCAATGTTCCGCCCCACGTCGAGTCGAGCACCCCGCGATCATCCATCGGGTAGAGCATGTAGACCACTCCGCATGCAAGCTTCTTGGCCGCGGCAATCGCTTGAGGCGCATGCGGCAGGTCAAACTGGTCTGAGGCGAAAAAGGTGCCCGTCTGGCCCCCCGCGGTCTGCACTTCGTCGAAGCCCAGGTAGGTGCCATACTCGTGCGCCAGCTTGCTGAGTCCTCGATAGAACTCGGGTTGGGCAACGCGATGTCCGCCCGCTCCCTGAAGCGGCTCCACAATGATGCCGCACACTCCGTCCGAGTTCCGTTTCAAGGCATCCTCAACGAGACCAAGCGCGGCTGCTGTTCGGTCCGCATTGACGGCCTCAGGTGCGTCAGCGTCAATCGCAGGGAACGGGATCTGGATATTGCCTTCGTCAAACCCGCGGAAGCCGCTTGTCACGACCGAGGCGTGCCTCAGTTCCGTTACGTTCAGGGCGAAGACCGTCCGCCCGTGAAAGGCCTGATCGAAGTAGACGAACCGCCGTCGCGCCCGGTCCCGCTCTTCCGCAGGAAACCGCTGCAGGTGCAGGTTGATGAGGTACTTCATCATGTTCTCGACGGCTTCCGCCCCGGAGTTCACCGCATAGACCTCAAGGCGTTCGTTCCGCATGCAATGAGGCGCCAGTTCGTACAGGAGGCGGTAGTACTCTAGGCATTCCCGCGTCAGGAAGTCCGGATTGGCAACTTTGTTGTTTGCCGCAGTCACAAGTCGCGCAACGTAATCCGGCTCGTATAGCCCGGGGTGATTGTGGCCGATCAGCTTGGAGCCGTAGTACCCGGCCCAATCGAACAGTCGCCCTCCGTCAACAACGGCAAGCCACATGCCGCTTGAGCGTTGGATGTCCACGACGAACGGGTACGGCTCAACGACAACGTACCGTGTAAGTTCCTCAATCAGCCTCTTGCTGAGGCGCCCGGGCATGCGTGCCATGGTCCTAGATTACCCCGTCGGCCGGTCGGAAGTCCGGCATCCGGCCCGCGTGCCACGGCTATAATGAAGCATGCAAGGCGACACCCCCACCTATTCGCTCCTGCGCGGCCTGAATGACGCGCAGCGAGAGGCCGTGCTGCATGGCGACGGACCTCTTCTCGTATTCGCCGGCGCCGGTTCCGGGAAGACCCGAGTACTGACTCACCGAATCGCGTATCTGATCTCGGAGAGGGGCATTCCCCCACATCGCCTCTACGCCGCCACGTTCACCAATAAGGCTGCCAACGAGATGCGTGAGCGCACCGAGCGACTGATCGGCCGCTCGTGCCGTGGCATGTGGATCGGGACATTCCACTCCTCCTGCGCCCGCATGCTTCGCGAGGCGGGGGACGCTGCAGGCATCCCGCTCAACTTCGTCGTTTTCGACGATGGCGATCAGATAGCGGTCGTTCGGCAGTGCATGCGGAACCTCAACATAGACGAAGAGCGGTTCGCACCCCGCGCCGTTCTCGGAGCGATCAGCCGAGCCAAGGAAAGACTCGTGGGACCCAGGCAGTACGCCGAGTCCCACTCAGGATACTTCGAGGATGTCTGCTCGCGCGTCTACGCTGCCTATGACGAGCAGCTACGGGCTGCCGGTGGGCTCGATTTCGACGATCTGCTCATGTGCGCCGTGCTCATGCTCAAGAACAGGCCGGACGTGCTGGAAACATACCGGACGCGGTTCCTGCATGTGCTGGTTGACGAGTATCAGGACATCAACCGCGCACAGTTTGAGCTGGTGGAACTCCTCGCTTCCGGTACACGCAACGTGTGCGTTGTGGGCGACGATGACCAGTCCATCTACGCGTTTCGCGGAGCCCAAGTTGATCTCATCCTCCGGTTTGAGCGCGATTACCCCGATGCGCGCGTCATCAAGCTCGAGCAGAACTACCGCTCTACGCCCCAGATTCTCGAAGCTGCCCACAGAGTGGTTTCTCACAACGCAACGCGAAAGCCGAAAAAGCTCTGGACCACCGCGAAGCCTGGTCTGCCGCTCGAAGTCCACGAGACCGCCAACGAGCAGGAAGAGGCGGTCCTCATCGCCCATCGCCTCCAATCCATAGTGCGTGCCGGAGGCGACCTCGCCGACACTGCAGTTCTGTACCGAACCAACGCTCAATCGCGCGCAATCGAAGAGGTGTTCGGCAACTTCCGCATCCCGTATCGCTTGGTCGGAGCACGGCCGTTCTACGAAAGGAAGGAAGTCAAGGACGTTGTCGCCTATCTACGGCTGGCCTACAATCCCCGTGACACAGTCAGCCTGAAGCGCGTCATCAACGTTCCCACCCGCGGCATCGGCGCGACTACCGTGGCGCTGCTCGAACAGAGGGCCGCCGAAACGGGCGCTCCTCTCTGGGATGCCCTGAACGATGCCGTGGCTCTGGCCGGCCTCGCGAGCAGGTCTGCCCTTGCCGTTCGTGCGTTTGCGGGCATGATCGCCGACATCGCCGAGCTGGCCACACGCTCGACAGTATCCGAACTGACGAGGACGATCATCGAGCGAACCGGTTACGATCGGTACGTTGATGCCAAGAGCCTGGCCGATCAGCGCGACCGCCTGGAGAATGTGAGGGAACTGCTGACCGTTACGGAGCGCTTCGATGAGATGGACGATGACGATCGTTCGCTGGGGCGCTTCCTTGAACAAGTGGCGCTTGTCTCCGACCTGGACGACCCCGATTCGGGACGCCCCGCAGTGTCGCTCATGACGCTGCACGCAAGCAAAGGCCTCGAGTTCGACACCGTGTTCCTGTCGGGAATGGAACAAGGAATCTTCCCCCACGCGCGCTCGCTCGATGACAGTCGCGAGATGGAAGAAGAACGACGCCTGTGCTATGTTGGCATAACGCGAGCCAAGTCGAGGCTGATTCTGACGTACGCCTATCGCCGCACGCTGTTCGGTATGACATCTAACAATGCGCCGTCGCAGTTCCTGTACGAAATGGGAGCTTTGGCCACTTCTCCGCCCGGTCGGCGCGCGGCCGCCGCCGTTCCATCGGGACCATCGCTGTGGTCATCGCAGCCCCAGCCTCGACCCGTCTCTCAGCCGGCAGCAAGTCCCGATGGGTTGAAGCCCGGTGACAAGGTCAAGCATCACACATTCGGCGTCGGTATCGTTCTCAGCGTGAAGGGCTTGGGCCAAGATGCCGAAGTCGCCGCTGCATTCCCGGGTCGAGGCACTGTGCGCGTGCTGCGGTCATACCTGAAACCTGCTCGTCCGACAGAAGGCGCTGACTGACCGCGCACCCCTTGCTGCGCGCTGAGAAGCAACTACGCGCTGCCCAACCAACCATGCCACAGCCACTTCCAGAACCCGACACTATCGCGGCGATAGCCACGGCCAACGGAACGGCCGCGATTGGTATCGTTCGCGTCAGCGGTCCCGAATCGCTGAAGGTTGCCCGCGTCGTGTTCCGCCGCAAGGGCTTCGATCCTGCCGCCGCCGCGTCCCACCGGGCCTTCCACGGGACAATCCATGATCCTCGCTCGGGCATGCAGCTGGACGACTGCGTCTTGCTGGTGTTCCGGGCGCCCAACTCGTTCACAGGAGAGGATTCGGTCGAGTTCCTGTGCCATGGCGGGCCATACCTCTTGCGGCGTGTGCTAGCCGCGTGCCTGGATGCCGGCGCTCGACCGGCCGAACCCGGCGAGTTCACCTATCGGGCGTTCCGAAACGGGAAGCTGGATCTGGCTCAGGCCGAGGCGGTTGCAGACCTGATCGCCGCGCAATCCGACCACGCATTGCGGGCTGCAAATCGGCTTCTCGCCGGAGCGCTGTCGGAACGGATCGTGCCGCTTCGCGACGAACTGCAAAACGCCTGCGCAGCGCTCGAGGCATCCATCGAAAGCGATGACGAGAACATTGACACTGACACAGACGCAGTCATCGCGGATCTGTCTGCTCTAGCCGAGAACATCCGTGGGATGCTGTCGCAGGCACAGGCCGGGCGCTCCATCCGCCACGGGTTCACGGTCGCCATTTGTGGACGGCCCAATGTCGGCAAGTCCACGTTGTTCAATGCTCTGTTACGACGACGACGCGCGTTGGTCGCGCCGACTCCGGGCACCACGCGAGACGCAATCACAGACACTGCCGAGATCGGCGGCATCTCAGTCACGCTCATGGACACGGCGGGCCTGCGCGCGCCTCGCGGCAGCATTGAGCGCGACGGCGTACGACTCGCGCGCGAAGCAGCGCAGAGCGCAGACGGCGTCTTGATCGTATCCGACATACGGCGCAGGCCCACCGACGACGAACTCAGTTTCGCTCGCGAACTCAGCGACCGGTGCGTGGCCTGGGTCATGAACAAGGCGGATGCCTTGTCGCCACAGTCCGCGCAACGAAGCGTGCGCAGGATCGAGGACGTGGTCAAGTCGGCGCCGATAGTCCCCGCCTCTGCCACCAGAGGCGACGGACTCGATCGGATTGAAGCAGCCATTGCCGAACGTGCCATAGGTCCGTCCGTTGATCCCGGATCCGTTCTCGTGACCCACGAGCGACATCTCCGAGCGCTCTCCGACGCCCTTGGTCACGTTGAGGCAGCGATCGGCGCGCTTCAACGCGCAGAACCCATGGATACAACGGCCCAGGAGCTTGCCGACGCTGCAGACGCCCTTACGTCAATCATTGGGGTTACGCTGCCGGAGGACGTCATCGGCCGGCTGTTCAGTCGTTTCTGCATGGGCAAGTAGTGAGCCGGCCGGTGGCGGCATTGACCGTGGCGCTTCCTCGGCGTGTATACTCACGCATACGGCGCGAGCGTACTCAATCTGCCGGACGACTGGACTGAGAATGCGATTCGGATTTGTTAAGAGCATCTTGCAGCGAGTGGACACGCTCGTAACGGGGCGCGGCAGGATTGATGAGGACCTGTTCGATAGCCTTGAAGACGCGCTGATCCAAGCGGACGTCAATGTGCGCACGGCAGCCGACATCCTGAGCGATCTGCGCGACAGTGTTCGCGAACAGCGTCTCTTCGACCCGACTGAGATCACGGGCCTCTTGAGAGATCGTCTGAGGTCGGCGTTGGAAGTTGCCGGTCTCGAGGCCGGCAGTCTTGCCCAACCGCCCGAGCGCCCGGGTCTGTACATCTTCGTCGGCGTCAATGGCACGGGAAAAACAACCACCATCGCCAAGGTCGCCCAACGGCTCCGCCGCCAGGGGAACCGCGTGGTTCTCGCGGCAGCCGACACATTCCGAGCAGCTGCTATTGAGCAACTGGAGACATGGGCCGGGCGCACTGGGTCCGACTTCGTGAAACACAGGCCAGGCGCGGATCCATCTGCTGTCGTCTTCGACGCCATCAAGGCGGCGCAGGCACGCGGCGCCGACTACGTCCTTGCGGACACCGCCGGACGGCTCCAGAACAAGGCGCATCTTATGGAGGAACTCCGGAAGGTCATGCGCGTTGCGGAGCGTGGCCTCGGTCGGCGTCCCGACGAAGTGTTACTCGTGCTTGATGCGACCACCGGCCAAAACGGAATCAGCCAGGCGCGCGTCTTCACGGAGGTCTGCGACGTCTCCGGCATCGTGCTCGCCAAGCTCGACGGGACAGCCCGTGGAGGTATCGTAGTGACGATCGCCCAGGAGCTCCGATTGCCCATCAAGTTGGTGGGCAGCGGCGAGCGGCTCGATGACCTTGAGGATTTCGAGCCCGCCGGCTTTGTTGACGCCCTGCTTGCGTGACGTCGCTCAGCCGGACCAGGACCGGCTACTCGGCAACGACGGCTATCGCCTCTATCTCCACATCCACGCCAAGCGGCAGCGCGGCTACGCCAACGCAGCTCCGCGCGGGTTTGACGCTGCCCCAGAACTCGGCGTAGACTGCGTTCAGGCGCGCAAAGAGCTCCATGTCGGTCAGGAACACCGTTACCTTCACAACGTCCTCGAGCGTCGCTCCGGCTGCGCAAAGCACATTCCCCACATTGGCGATGCACTGACGCACGCGATCCTCGAAATCCCCGTCAACAACGGCACGCGTCGCCGGGTCGAGGGGCACCTGCCCGGACACAAAGACCAGCTTCCCGGCCCTTATTCCAGGGGTATACGGTGCGTTGGCGACTGGTGATCCGGTCCATACGGGCTGTTTGATTGCCATGGTTGGTTCCTTTTCGTGTGTGCGCCGGCTTTGATCACAGCCGGTCGTCAATGCGGTACGCGACGGCGGTCTCACCCGGAAGCGACAGCACTGCCTGCCAGCCCCCGGCCACCGGCTTCGCGACCACCTCTCCCCCGTCGCACAAGTTGGTCAGCTTCAGTCGGCCATTCCAGGCGCGGTTCGAAGGGTTCGTCTGCTCAGGAGCACGCTTGCCGAACACACGCGCGTCGAGGGTAAGCGTGATTGTCCTCTCCTTGCCGCTCTCATTCATGACCGTGACATAGCGCGTCCCGAACCGCTCAATCGGAGTGTCCGGCGTATCCGTTCGCGCAGCGGTGATCGGCTCCCAGCCTGCCCGCGAGAGATCAGCAATGATCGGAATGTACTTCCGAAACAACGCCCTGTCTCTGTTGTACCACTGGGGCTGGGTCCAGTAGTTGCGCGTGGACGCATCAATGCTGAACATGCTGGGGAACACGCCGTAGAACATGCATCGCCGGAAGTACCGTTCAACATGCGCCGGACCAAACCGATCGAAATCGGTGTTCTGAAGCAGCAGGTAAGGCTTTCGGTACGACAGAGTCCGCCTCAAACAGAACGATGCGTCGGTGTCGGGTCGCCAGGCACCTCCCGGCATCCAGTTGACCTCCGTGCCCATCACATCAAGCAGGGGCGCGAACGTATGCAGTCGCCAGGGCGTGTAGTTGGCCATCAGGAGCTTGCCGCGACGACGCAGATCGTCGCGCATGTGTCTGGCCAGTTCATATACGGAGAACCATGTCGGAACAACAGGTCTCAAAGTGTCGGTGGCGAAAGTCACGGGAACCGTGGATCGTTGAAGGCTCTCGCGACGGTAGTCGAGCACATCCGCCCAGCCTTCAATGGAGTCCAGGTACTCGCCGTCAAGACCCTTCTGCGCGTCTGCGGAGTAGCGCAGATCCGCATCTTCGCGTGTATAGCTGAGCGAGGCCTTAGTGTGCTGGCCCGGTGGTCGGGGCATGGCAGGGTTCGGGTTCAGAACCCATACTGCGCCGTTCGTCCACGGAGCGTTCTGAAACTCCACGTTGAACGCGCCCTGCAGGTCGTGTGATCCGGAGTTGATGACCGCCTGTGCGAGGTTCTTCGAGTGGGCATCGCTGCCGGCAAGGCGTCTGCGCAGCTCGCCCATCGCCGACGAGTATTCCCGAGGGATCGCCGGGTCCATCCGCATCCACCATGTCATCGGCTCCGTGTAGCGAAAGCTGAGGATGCCGAGCCGATCATCGTCTGTTACCGAGTTGTCGCCTTCGTGATACGCGATGCCGAAATCCTCGACGTTTTCGACGGACGCCGGACTGGCGAACGGTATCCATATCCCCTCTTCGTGCGCGCGCCGCCGGAAGGCTTCGGGGAACATGGCA
>JBBIQU010000056.1:0-12459 GCA_037442185.1 Chthonomonadales bacterium
GAAGGGCTCAGGCTGGCGAGCCGCGCCGTATGTCCCCTCTCCCGCGCGTGGATGCGTGCCGCACTCATCACCGTGAAGCGCGCGGGAGAGGGCCAGGGTGAGGGCTGAGGGACCAACGCTGAACGACGAAGGAAGAAGGATGGGCCAGCCTTGGGGCGTTGTGGCCGGTCTTAACATCGTGGCGGCGTGTCTGGTCGGCGCATCAGCCAGCCGGGGCGTCGGAGTCGCGGTCATGTGCGTCGCCGTGACCGCGCTCTGGGCAGTGAGCGATCGGCGTGCGCTCCGCATGGCCATCGGCAGGCCCTTCCTGGTGTTCGCTGCGATCATTGCCGCCGCTGCGTTCGCTGCAAATCAGAATGACGCACAACAAGCATTGACAGCCGCGTGCGTCATGCTTGGCCGATCATGGACGGTCCTGCTGGGAGTGGCCGCATTCGCGTCATCGGCTTCGGCCGAGGACCTTGCCCACCTGGGCGCGCGTTCGGTCTCAAAGGCCTCGGCTTTGCCCTTGGCGTTGCGGCGAACTCCATGGCACGTGCCGGGGCCGAAGCGCGCGAGACGTGGTGGACGTTGCGCATGCGTCGGGGACGGCGCCCCGGCATCCGCGACTGGCGCAGGCTAGCTGTGACTGTCCTCGCCCGAACGGTCGCGCGAGCCGACGAGATGACGATCGCCGCCGAGGCGCGTGGGCTCGATCCCACGGCGCTGACCGGCACGCCCATCAGAGCCTCGCGTCAGGATATGGCTATGGCTGCGGCGGCATGGGTTGCCGCCGCAGGGGCCATCCTCCTTGACTTGCTGACGCGAGCGTAGTCCGCAGGCCGAGCGTGCTCGCCATGCTCCCGCAGTGAACAGGCCCGCGACGGAGACGGCTCAGAACCAGTAGCCGGTGGTGATGGAGCGATCCCCCTGCCGCAGCCACTTGGTGCGTCCGTCGGCGCAGGCGTTGTTGAAGCCCTCGCGATGCCTCCGCATATTGGTGCCCTTATAGTCCTGGAAGAGCATCGTGTTGGAGGGGTACAGGATCGAGGCTTCCGACACGGGCCTGCCCCGCAGCGCCGCCGGTTCCCTCGGATGGTCGGCGAAGATGAACGCATTCTGTTCGTAGTTCGTGTTCGCCGACAGGTCCGGGTTCGACTTCGACACTGTCGGGCAAAATGCGACGCCGCCCGTTGTGCCGTAGACGCCCAGGACCCTGACTACCGGGCCGGCATCGAATCGGTTCGTTGGCGGATCGTCGGAACAGCAGTCGGGCTGACCGCGATCACCCGATCCCGCCGGCGCGCGACCGGGAATGCTGTAGGGAAACAGGCCGTCGTAATCCTGCGCGTACATGACGGCGCCGAGGGCGAGCTGGCGCAGATTGGAGATGCACGCCGTTGCCCGAGCGTTATCGCGCGCCTGGGAGTAGACGGGGAGCAGGATCGCCGATAGGATCGCGATGATCGCGATGACGACGAGCAGCTCTATCAACGTGAAGGCCGCTTGGTGCCGATGGGTTGGCATGGTGAACGCTCCTTTGGGCATGATGCTACGGATGGACAGGTGGGACGAATGGGTCGGTGTCAGCATGGCTTCTCGCAGCCGCGGCGTGTGTAGTAGTACCAGTTAATGGCCAGGTTCAGCGCATAGAAGAGCGCCGCTCCGATGAAAAACGGCTTCGGTGAACCGGACGAAGCAATGACCGCGCCAAGGATGGCATTCACGAGGAACGGACCGTAGGCCGCGACGGCCGAAGTCCACCCAATGACGCCGCCGGCTTGGCGCGGCTCGAAGATCATCGGCATCTGCTTGAACGTCGAAGCATTCCCGATCCCCGAAAACAGGAACAGCCCGAGCATGCTCCACAGGAAGCCGGCGAACTGACCGACATGCGTCGGCGCGGAGAAGGACGCGGCGGCAAACGCACACCCGATCAGGCCGATTCCGCTCAACATCGTCAGCCGCGCGCCGCCCATCCGATCGCTGATCGGACCGCACACGGATCGGGCGACCGCGCCAACCAGCGCGCCGAGAAAAGCATATCTGAGCGGATCGGGCGCTCCCGGAAACCTCCCGAACACACGGTCAATGAGCAATGGGAACGCTGCCGCGTAGCCCGAGAACGATCCGAACGTCATGATGTACAGCGAGGTCATCAGCCAGGTGTGCTTGTTGCGAAATATGTCGGTCTGCTCGCGGAAGCCGGCGCGAACGGGCACACTTCGGAGCAGCATCCAGGCCGCCACGGCCCCGACCAGCACGAAAGGCGACCAGACGAGGGCCGCGTTCTGCAGGTAGATCGTGCTGATCTTGCCAGCCTTCTCGAAAGACTGCGACGCGCCGATCACCGGCAGCGTGATCACCCACGGGATCACGAACTGGGCGACGCTCACGCCGAGGTTGCCCACGCCGGCCTGAATGCCCAACGCCGTGCCCTGCAGACGTTTGGGGAAGAACAGACTGGTGCTCGGCATGAACGACGAGAAGTTGCCGCCCCCAAGTCCCGAGAGAAACGCAAGCCCCATGAGGACCGCAAACGGCGTCTCCGGGTGCCGGACAACCCAAGCCCAGCCGATGCACGGCAGTACCAGAAGCACGGTCGAAAACGCAACGGTATGTCTCGTTCCGAAGATCGGGATCAAGAAGGTGTGTACGATGCGCAGCGTCCCGCCGGCCAGTCCCGGCATGGCCGCCAACCAGAACAGCTGGGTCTTCGACAGGGCGAATCCAATACCCGTGAGCTTCACAACGATCGCGCTCACCATGAACCAGGTGGCGAACGCCAGCAGGAGACAATATGTGGTCACCCAAAGCGTCGTCCACGCGATGCCGCTTCCTCGGTCTTGCCAGAAGTCGGCGGACTCGGGCCTCCAGTCCGTCATCCACCCGCGCTTGGGCTCGGGCGCTTGTGAGGCGGGCATATCGGAACTGCGCAGTGCCATGACCTACACCACCTCTTCGGCGGTGCGGCCTGCGGCGTCCCTGACGATGGCCGAGGGTGCGGCTGCCTCTCTGCGCTTGATCCCGAGCACAACTCCGTGCAGCCAGAGCAGGCTCACGCCGGTCATGGCGCCCAGAGCCCAGAACATGCTCTCGGGCCTGCCGCTCCACTTGGCGAGATAGGCGAACGCCGGCGGCAGGACGAAACCTCCGAGGGCCGCAAGCGCTCCGACCAATCCGACCACCGCGCCGACATCCCTGGGATAGTACTCGGGGATGTACTTGATGGTCGAAGCCTTGCCGATCCCCTGTGCGATGCCGAAGAGCAGCACCAGCACAGTAAACACAACAACGTTCAGTCGGGTCGAGAGTAGCAGCGCGGCGATGAGCGTGATGATAAACACCGCGTACGTAACCCGCCTGGGTCCGTAGCGATCCGAAAGAACGCCCCCGACCGGCCTGAGCAGGCTTGACGCAAAGATGAAGGGCGTTGTCAGCAGAGCCGCGTGTGCGAGCGGCAACCCATAGACGGATACGTAGTACTTGGGCAACGTCACCGCCATGGCCACATATGCGCCGAACACGACGGTGTAGTAAAGCCCGAAGCGCCAGACACGCACTTCCTTGAGCGGCCAGAGCATCTCAATCGGAGAGCGCCCGGAGGCCGGGATGCGATCCGCCTTGGGCGTCGCGACCCACACAACCAGCGCCATGGACAACAGGATGATCGTGTAAAGGAACGGCACGAAGCGCCAGCCGCCATAGGCGACGCCGCCCAGGATCGTCATCGAGGGCACAAGGGTGATCAGGGCAGGTCCGATGAACTTCGTGCCGGATGCCCCAACATTGCCGGCGCCGAAGAAGCCCATGGCAAATCCTTGCTTCTCACGCGGGAACCAGGCTGCACACCATGCCGAGCCCACAGTGAAGCTGTTGCCTGCGAACCCGACCAGCAGGGCTCCCACGATCAGACTCGCGTAGCCAAACGAGCGGGAAACAACGAAGGCCCCGACCGCGCTCAGGAGCAGGTTCCCGATGAACACGGACTTACCGCCCAGCCGATCCGCAAGAAGCCCGAACGGAAAACGCCAGAGCGCCCCGTTCAGAATCGCGGCGGCGCTCAACCAAGCGAGTTGGATGTCCGAAATCCCCAGCTCTTTCTGGACCGGCACGCCGAGGACACCGAACATCGTCCACGAAGCGAACATCAGCGCAAACCCTAGCGTTGAGAGCCAAAGGACGCGCATTGCCTGCCGGCTCGAGTCCTGGGGGGCCGGCGATCCCACGGGAGATGTCACGGTCTTTCCTCCGATCTTGATGCCCGTCGCTCTATGCAGCCAGTCCCTGGCTTTCGACCAGATACGGGTCACGCTCGGGCACGGCCGACGCCTTGCCAAAGGCCGCCGAGAACGTCAACAGCAGCACGGGCGCAAACACGAGCGGAATGAGCGCCTCATGCCAGCTGAGTTGGAGCGGAGCGGTCACGGCCGGCGAGATTAGAAGCACGGCATCGAGCCACCGGCCCACCAGGACCACCGCTGCAGCGCGCGCGACCCTTGCCGGCGATCTCCGGGCCTTATCCGTCAACAGCATCAGCATAGGGACGAGCCAGTTGATCGCCACATTGACAAGGAACAGCAGGCCGAACGGGCCCGTCCGGCGTACCGCGAAGTAGATGGACTCCTCAGGGATATTCGTGTAGTAGACCAGCATGTACTGACTGAACCAGATGTAGGCCCAGAGCGTGATGCTCGCGCAGATGAGCCTCGAGAGTTCATAGATATGGCCTTCAGTCACGCCGGGCAGCGCTCCGCGCCTGTTCAGCGCGATGACCAGCAGCGCGATCACGGCCGACGCGGTGGCCAGCATCGCGGAGTAGACGTAGCCCGGATACATGGTGCTCGTCCACTTCGGCTCGAGGGACATGAGCCACATGAAGCTCGACGCAATCACCGTAAGGCCGGACAGCACGAGGAAGCCACCCGACAACCGCTTTGCCGCGATCGTATGCCGCACGCTCCCGTCGCTGTCCTGTGCGCGTGAATGCCTTCTGAGGGCGGCTCCATAGCCGATCCACACCGCAAACGAGACGAGCGACACGACGGCGAATGCCGTGGGGTTCAGGAACGCCTGCTTGTGCTGCAGGTGCGGATCCGCTGCCATGACTTCCGGCCGCATCCACGGATAGAGAAGGCTCCCGCCCAGCAGGAAGGTCGCAACCAGCACGAGCGCTCCGACAGGCAGATAGGCGCTCAGCGCCTCAGGCACACGCCGGAAGAGGACCGCCCAGCCTGCCGTGAACACATGGTTGAGAGCGACGAACACGAGCGAACCAAGCGCGATGGAGATCGCAAGGTAGTTGCCGACCATGAGCGCCGCCCATGCTCTGCCGGGGCTGGTCGCGAGGCCAACGGCAAGCGCGGCGGCTCCAATGCCGCCCGTGGCGTACAGAGCCAATCGTCCTCGGGGTGTCCGGATGCCAAGCGGATCCATCAGCGAGCCCCTTCCGTTTGCAGAGTGCGTACGTACCGGATGACTTCCCAGCGCTCATCGGGCTCCAGTTGGGATGCATAGGAGGCCATCTTCTTCCAGCCCAGGGTGATGGTGTGGAACATCTCGCCGTCGCTCAATGCCTTGGTCTGCTTCGATCGGAAACTGGGCGGGTTCGGGTACTTCGGGATCAACGGCCCGTCGCCGTTTCCGCCCGCGCCATGGCAGGGCAGGCAGAACGTCTCGTAGGCTCTCTTGCCGCGCTTCAGGGCCTCCGGGCTCGGCGCGACAGGGTTGGTCAGTTCGGCGCCGGCCCGCTTTCGCTCCGCTGCCGATGGACCGTAATGAAACGGGCGGCTGCCCCGCGCAACGGCGCCCTCGGGCGGAAGCTGCATGATCATGCCTTCGGGCAGCCCATCATGGGCCATCTGCGACCGAACCGCGAGCGAATGGGCCATCTGCGTGGGAAGCTGCACGTTTGGCTCGCGCAGGTCACGCCTTGCAAACCAGAGACCTCCCAGCACAACCACCGGAAGACCGACGGCAAAGATCCATCCCAGGACGCGCATCATCTCTCGCCTCTCAGCTCCAGCCCCGCAGCCCTCATCTCAGCCTGTCACCGGTGACGATCTCGGTCGCGCCGGCCTCCGTGAGAGCCCTGGCGACTGCGTCCTCACCTGCCGAAGCGTCAGGCAGGGCCACAGCCAACGCGAAACGGTTGTCGGTCACGCCGGGCAATCGCGGCGCCCGGTTTCCGGGCCACATGCCGGCCCGCGCGAAGAGCGCGCCAACGCCTATCAGGCCTGCGAACAAGACCGTCAGCTCGAAGGTCACGGGCAGGAAGATGGGCCACGAGTTGAACGGCTGTCCGCCGACGCGCACGGGCCAGTCGTAAGCCGATGTCCATATCTGCAGGGTGAGGCCCGCCACCAGACCCAGCGCGCCGGCCCATGCGCCGATCCATGCGAGCCGTGACGGTCCGAGCCCCATGGCCTGAGGCAGCCCGTGGACGGGGAACGGGGTGAAGGCATCCAGTATGCGCAGACCGCCGTGACGGGCGGCGCGCGCTGCGTTGGTCAGGGCGTGCTCATCGGTGAAGTAGGCCACACAGTATCGGCTGGGCGCGGTCGGGCGATTGTGACGCCTTCGTCTGATGGCCCCCAGGAGTGCGCCGAACGGAGCGTTGTGGTGCAGGCGGGACGCCTGCGCTACGTTCGGCTTCGGGTGCGACGCCTGCGCGACGTCTGGATGCATGCGGGACGCCTGCGCTGCGCCTGATCGCGGGCGAGACGCCTGAGCCTCGTCGTGCGCCTGCCCATGCTCGGAGCTCGAAGGGCGCGCGTAACCGAGGACCGACTTGATCTCGGCAATGGCGATGATCGGCAGCGCCCGCGTGAAGAGCAGGAACAGGCTGAAGAACAGCCCGAACATGCCCGCCATGATCATGGCTTCGTTCAGGGTCGGCAGGTACATCGTCCACGAGCTCGGCAGGAAGTCGCGATGCAGCGACGTGACGATGATCACAAACCTCTCGAACCACATGCCGATGGTCACGGAAACGCAGACAAGGCCCATGAGCAACGGTTCGCGCCGCGCCTTGCCGAACCAGAGGATCTGGGGCACCACGACGTTGCACAGCACCATCAGCCAGTAGGCCCATCCATACGGTCCGAACGCGCGGTTGGTGAACGCGTACAGCTCGTAGGAACTGCCGCTATACCAGGCGCAGAAGAACTCTATGCCATAGCACGCGCCCATGACGACGCTGGCAAGCAGCAGAATCTTGCACATCCAGTTCAGGTGGTGCGCCGTGATGTACGCCTCCAACCTCATCACGCGCCGGGTGATCAGCATCAGCCCGAGGACCATCGCGAAGCCCCCGAAGATGGCTCCGGTAACGAAGTAGGGCGGAAACAGCGTCGCATGCCATCCGGGTATGACCGAGGTCGCGAAGTCGGAGCTGACGATGCTGTGCACTGACACCACGAGCGGGGTCGCCAGGAGCGCCAGCAGCGCGTAGATGGTCTCATACCGGTGCCAGACGAGCGCCGATCCGTTCCACCCGTGCGACAGGAAGCCAAAGACGGCGCGGGCGATTCGGTGCTTGAGGTTGTTCGGCTCCCGTTGCAGGGCATCGGCGGCTCGATCACGCAGGGTCGCCAGGTCCGGGATCATCCCGATGTACCAGAAGGTCAACGAGATGATAAAGTAAGTTGAAATGGCAAAGAAGTCCCAGAGCAGCGGGCTGCGGAAGTTGACCCAGAGCGTGCCCCTGTTGTTCGGATACGGCAGGATCCAGTAGAAGTACCAGGGTCGGCCCATGTGGATCAGCGGGTAGATGGCTGCGCACATGACCGCAAAGATGGTCATGGCCTCGGCCGCTCGGTTGATGGATGTCCGCCACCTCTGCCGGAACAAGAAGAGCACGGCCGATATGAGGGTTCCGGCGTGACCGATGCCGATCCAGAAGACGAAGTTTGTGATGTCGAAGCCCCAGCCGACTGTGCGGTTCAGGCCCCACGTCCCGATGCCCGTCGTAACGGTCTGGACCATGGCGAGAGCGCCTCCGCCGAAGAGGGCGAGCGAGACAAGCAGGAGCGCCCACCATGCGCCCGTGGGCTTGCTGCCGACGTGGCGCGCGATGTCGGACGTGACATCGCCGTGCGTCTTGTCTCCCGAAACGAGCGGCTCCCTGAGTTGCGAGACTGCGCTGCTCACGCTTCAACCTCCGTGCGCTTGGACCTGGCGAGATACCGAATGGCGGGCTGCCTGTTCAGCTCCTCAAGTGCGCTGAACGCGCGAGTGTCTTTGGCCAGTCTGGCCACGCGGCTGTTGGGGTCCTGCAGGTCGCCGAATACGATCGCGTCTGCGGGGCAGCTCTGTTCGCATGCCGTTCGCACCTCGCCGTCCTGCACATCGCGTCCCTCGTTGCGCGATCGAATGCGGGCCTCTTGGATGCGCTGGATGCACAAACTGCACTTCTCCATCACGCCTCGACTTCGCACGGTCACGCTGGGGTTCAGCCCCAATCGGCGGGCGGCCAGCTTGGCCTGATTGTCGAACCAGTTGAAGCGGCGCACCTTGTAGGGGCAGTTGTTGGCGCAATAGCGGGTGCCCACGCAGCGGTTGTAGACCTGGACGTTGAGGCCCTGATCGTCATGCACGGTCGCGAGAACGGGGCAGACCGACTCGCACGAGGCATTCGCGCAGTGCTGGCACATCATTGGTTGATGCCGGACCGTCGGCGAGTCGGCATCTCCCTCGAAGTACCGGTCTATCCTCATCCAGTGCATGTCGCGGCTTCGCCGGACTTCGTCGGGGCCAACGGCCGGCACGTTATTTTCGATGTCGCAGGCCGCAACGCACGCCGAGCATCCCGTACAGCGATCCAGATCAATGACCATGCCCCACCGCCGGTCTGAGGGGATGGGCTTGCCCCAGAGGTTCGCCTTCCGCCGCTCTTCCTCGTGGCCGGCATGGCCGTGATCATGCCCCTCCTCGGGGCTCCCATGGGCGTGCCGGTCGGCTTCGCCGACTATGGGCCTGCCGTCCAGGTCGTCGTGTATCTGCGTCTTCGCGAATGGGAATGCGGGCCGATTCGACGCTACCGCCACCGATCGAGCTTGGCCGTGGAAGCGCCGCATGCCTCCGGAAAGGGCGGCCAGATGCCCGGCATTGACGCCCACGCCGTTGCCAATGGGACCTGCTTCCGTTCGGCCGTACCCGAGAGCGATGGAGACGGTGCCGGGATGCTGGCCGACCTGAACGTGGGCCGGAACTGCCAGGGCTGATCCGTCGGCGGCGCCCACTTCGATCCACTGACCCTCCGAAATCCCCAGCCGCGTGGCGAGACTGGGCGCGATACAGGCGCAGTTGCCCCAGGTGATCTTGGTGATGGGATCCGGCAGCTCCTGAAGCCACGGGTTGTTCGCTGCCTCGCCGTCGCGGAGCGCGACGCTGTGGTACAGCTCAAACTCCGTACCATTCGGCTCCTTCGTCCTTCCGGCGACCTGTCGGAGCGCCGAGGGAACGACGCCCTTCCGGAAGGGACCAACCCGGGTCGGAGACGCTTCGACCTGTACCCAGCCCCGTTCAAGGGCCTCATCCCAGAAGGCGGCGAAATCGCCCGACGCCTTGGCCGCCTTCGGAAAGACTGCAGTCCGCCAGTGCTCTTGCAGGTACTGATGGAAGCTCATCCGCTTCCCGGACCACGCGAGCAGACTGTCCTGCAAGGACCGCGTGCGATAGAGCGGCCTGAGCACCGGCTGGCCGATGCTGTGGATGCCCGACGCAGGTTCGGCATCTGACCACGCCTCCAGAGCATGGGGCGACGGGCAGTGCCACTTGGTCAGCCGCGTCGTCTCGTCGGCAACGCTGCCCGTCGCGACCGAACAGGGGACCTTCGCAACGGCATCGGCGAACTCCTTGCCTCTCGGCCATGAGTGCGCCGGGTTGCAGCCGTGGATGATCAAGACCTCGACATCGCCCCGCTGCATGGCGCCGACGAGCGAGGCCAACTGCGTGTCGCTGCCCTGCCATTGCCTGGACGGCCGCTCCAAGTCCACCGTCGTGCCGACGTTTCCGAGCGCATCGTTGAGCGCAACGGCCAGTGTCTGGACGGCGGCGTCGCCCAAATCGGTGACGACAAGGCGCTTTCCCCGTTGTGCGACGAGAGCATCGGCCAGCCTATCGGCGACTGTCTGGACCTCAGACGTCCATGAGGCCTTGACGGAGGCCAGATCCGGGGTCGCAGCGCCGAGCGTGGTTACTACCTTCATCAGGGTGGCGGCAAGGCAGTCAGCCTGCTCGGATGGAGAGAGTGTGTGGCGCTCATCGGCATTCGTGCCCGTCAGCGACATCCGTGCCTCGACCTGGATGTGTCGAGCTGCGTGCGAGGCCGCGCGCTTCGAAGACCACTGCTTGGTGAACTCCACCGGAGATAGCCACGTGCCGAGAAAGTCCGCGCCGAAGGCGACCACCAGGTCGGCCTGGTCGAAGCGATATCGCGGCACTACGGAGACGCCATACGCCCTGCGATGTGCCTCTCGCACGGCCTCGCAGGGGAACGGATCGTAGATCACGTGGCGGGCCTGCGGGAATGCCGCCATGAAGTCGGCGACAAGCGCTGCGGTAGCGGACCCGCTCATGGAGCCGGTAAGCAGCGCCACCTGCCGCTTTGAGGCGCGCGATCGGGACAGCGCATCGCTGATTGCGGCGTCAGCCTCAGCCCATGTCGTGGGCTTGCCTTCGCGTGACGGGCCGATCCGTCGGTACGGATCGTACAGGCCCGCCACTGCGCCCTGGCCGATGGCGCACAGGCCGCCGCGAGAGAGGGGATGGTCAGGATTGCCTTCGAGCTTGATCGGTCGGCCATCCATGACCTTCACCAGCGCGCCGCAAGCTGCGCTGCACCCCGGGCACGTTGAGGCATACCAGTTGGCGACGCCCGGCGTCAGTTCGGGCGGCTGCTTGGCATAGGGGATGATCTTCTCGCGCGGAGGCCTGCAGCCTGACAGCGCGCCTGCTGCAACGGAAGCCCCGATGATCTGCAGGAAGGTCCGCCGCTTCAGCGAGGTAGCCGCATCGTCGGTTCCGCCGGGCTTCCCTGTCCCCACTGCGGCGTCCGATGCGCCCATCCAATCTCGATTCGCGTTCAACTTACCGATGCTCCCGAGCTCAGTAGTGGCACGTCGAACACTCGACGCGCGCGTTGACATCGCTCATCCCTTTGGGCGGCTTCGCCGTGTACTGCCGGTGGCAGCTGACGCACCAGCCCATGCTCATGTGTCGTGTCTGCTCTACCCGCGCCATGGTCTCGACCGGACCGTGACATGCTTGGCAGGCAACGCCCTTGGCGACGTGCGCGCTGTGGTCGAATCGGACGAAGTCCGCCAGGCGATGCACCCGGACCCACTCGATGGGCTTGCCGGTCTCGACAGCCTTCCGCAGCTTCACAATGTCGGGTGCGTCCTTGCGTATCTCGCGATGGCAGTTCATGCAGACCGAGGCCGGAGGAACGCCGGCAACGGGACCACGACGCGCGCTGAAGTGGCAGTACTCACACGGTATCGAGTTGTCTTTGGCGTGGACCTTGTGCGAGTACTCGATGGGCTGCACAGGCGCGTAGCCCGTCTGATCGCCGATCCACGCGTAGTACTTCGGGTCGAACATCGTGACCGCCGCGGCCAGCGTCAGCGTTGCCGATAGGACCATGGCGAAATGGAGCTTCATCTCAGCCTCTATCCGGCGTTCCGCATACGGTCGGAGGCCGTTCGCCCTCGCTCCGTGTTCCAGATGACCACCTGGGGCCTGCGGAAGAGGTAGTGGATCGGCCAGACCAGCAGGTGGACCAGTCGCGAGTAGGGCAGGATGGCAAGGAAAACGAACGCTCCGACGATGTGCGACTTGATCGCCCAGGGCAGCACCGAGACCAGGGCAACGTCGGGACGGAAGCTCAGCACCGACCAAAGGTACGGCGCCAGAGCCGTCGCGAACCACATGGACCCCCAGCGGTGCATCAGCGCGATGTAGACTCCGAGGCCGACCTGCGTCAGCAGAACGACAAGAACCACGATGTCCATGGGAGAGGTCACGACGCGAATGCGGTCGTTCGTGAAGCGTCGCGCGGTCAGCTCGATCAGCCCCACAAGGCTGAGCAAGCCGCCGATGAGGCCGCTAACCTCGATGATGAGCAGACGCCACGGGGTGCTGCCGAGCGCGATGAGCTCCCTGGGGAACAGGAAGCCGATGAGGTGGCCCGTCAGAACGAACAGGATGCCGTAGTGCCACGGCACCGAGCCCATGAACAGGCGGTCGCCTTCCAGGAACTGCGACGAGAGGCTCGAGTAGCTGAACGGACGCTGCCGGTATCTCCGGACGCCTTCGATCAGGAATAGCGCCAACGGAACGTACGGCAGGAACTGGAATAGCACGTTGTCCAGGGTCATAGCGTTTCCACCCATTCCTTGGTCATCATCCTCTTCTCCCTTCGCCCTTCTCCCTCACCCTGGCCCTCTCCCGCACACATCACGGGCATGGCGGCGCTCC
>JBBIQU010000056.1:12559-24428 GCA_037442185.1 Chthonomonadales bacterium
CCGTTGCCCCTAAGTTTTCGCCCTTCTGCCTTCGTCGTTCAGCCTTCTGCCTTCGCCCATCAAGTCTCGCTCCAGGACGCCGGCAATGCCCTGAAGCAGGCTCCTGTAAGGGTTGTCGCGCTTTGCCGGATGTCCGGCATCGTCCGGACACCGTTCGCCCCCTCGACCGTCCTGCTTGCCGGAGGCCGGGCTAACGAACGCCCCGTCCATCTTCTTCAGGACCGGAAGGAGGCACTCGGCAACCATCTCCACGTGTTCCTCGGTGCCGCGCACGTGATCGAGCCAACGCAGCAGGTTCGGCAGATGGTCGGGCAGCTCTTCGTCGCAGGGAATGCCGCAACGGTCGAGTGCCGATCGCACCTCCGCCATGAACGCGCCTCGCTGATAGTCCTCTCCGAACAGGTAGTAGCCGATGTCCAGCGTGCAGCACGGGTTGAGGTCGAATGTGCGCGTGTACAACTCCTGGCATTCGCGAATGTCAAGCGGCTCAAGCGCGGTCAGCCACTCGCGCAGGTGCCTTGCCGCGTCCGGATAGCCTCGGCCGCGCTCGGAGAGCCACGTCCGACATGTGGCAAAGGCGCCCTCGTCGGGATAGGCGAGCATGGCTGCCAGCGCCGCGTAGCCCGTGCCGTCGCTCACGGTAGGACGAGCCTCCTGCGGTGCGGCGCGCTCGGGTGCGAGGACCATGTTCAACTCCCCCGCACGGGCTGCTCGACGAAGCCGAAGCCCGTCTCGCCCTTGGCGCGCAGGACGTCTTCCTTGAGCATCTGCTCGGCCTGCTCACGGTGGGATGGCGGAAACACGTACCGCTCCTTCTCGGTCGGCAGGCTTGTGAGTCGGTAGATGGCCTCGAGCTGCTCCTCGTCCGAGCCGACTTCGGCCATCATCGCGCGGATGGCGTTCATGTCCTGATCGCCGACGGTTACCTGTCGCCGGTATGCCCGAACGGTCAACTGCTTCTTGAGGGCGTACCGGATATGCCCTTCGTTGCCCGCGGAGAACAGCCGCGCCAGATAGGCGATTGGCAGCCGCAGCTCATCAACCGCTCCGAACAGACCCGCAGTGTTCGCCTCATAGGCGCCTGTCTCGAGCGCGGCTATCACAGGCATGAGCGGCGGAACGTAGAAGAGCATTGGCATCGTCCGGAACTCAGCATGCAACGGCAGCGCAAGGCCCCACTCCTTGACATATCTGTAGACCGGCGAGCGCCGACAGGCATCAATGACGTCGTAGTCGAGGCCGTTGGCCCCGGCGGCCGAGACCACGTCGGGGTCGAACGGATCGAGGATGATGTTTCGGTGCGCATCCACCAGCTCACCGTCGGGCGCTGCTGCCGCCTGGGGAAGCCGATCGGCGTCGTAGAGCAGGCCGCCGAAGTAGCGGATGCGTCCGACGCAGGAGTGGAAGCACGCAGGGGCCTGTCCGGTCTCGATGCGCGGGAAGCACAGAATGCACTTCTCGGACTTGCCGGTCGCCCAGTTGTAGTAGCTCTTCTTATAGGGGCACGCGGTGACACAGAACCGCCACCCGCGGCATGCTTCCTGATTGATCAGAACGACCCCGTCTTCGCCTCGCTTGTAGATCGCGCCGGAGGGACATGCGGCAACGCAGCTCGGGTTCAGGCAGTGGTTGCATATGCGTGGGATGTAGAAGAACGTCATCCGCTCAAGCTGGAACAGCAGCTTCCGCTCCGCATCGCTCACATGCTCGAGATTCGGGTCGTTCTCGGCGTACACGGGCGAGCCGCCGAGGTCGTCATCCCAGTTGGGACCGGCCTCAATGTCTATCGGCTTGCCGGTGATCATCGAGACAGGTCGCGCCGTCGGCTGGTCGGCCCCCTCAGGCGTGTCAAACAGGTCCTGGTATCGGAAGGTGAACGGCTCGTAGTAGTCGTCAATGTTGGGCAGGTACGGCTGATGGAAAATGCTGTCGAGCGTGCCGCCTTTGCTGAACCCGCGCAGGCGCAGCTTGCCGTCGGCCCCCTGCACCCATCCGCCCCTGTAGCGCTCCTGGCTTTCCCAAGCGGTCGGATAGCCGGTGCCCGGCTTCGTCTCGACGTTGTTCCACCACATGTACTCCGCGCCGCGTCGGTCGGTCCAGACGTTCTTGCAGGCGATCGAACACGTGTGGCACCCGATGCACTTGTCGAGATGGAACACCATCGCCATCTGCAGTCGAACGTTCATCGTCGCATCCTCTCAGGCGCGGGCGCTTCCCATTCGGGCAAGCCGATACGCGCCGCATTCAGCCGCCGGACGTTCCGAGCCGTCACCATTCCACGCTCTCCAGCTTGCGCACCAGCACGAAGGTGTCGCGATTGACACCGGTGGGACCCCAGTAGTTGAAGTGGTACGTGAACTGGCCATATCCACCCACCATGAGCACCGGTTTGAGCCTGACCCGCGTCAGGCTGTTGTGACCGCCTGCGCGCCTGTTCTTCCGCGACGGCGACTTCGGCACCCCGACGGTCCGCTCGGGCGAGTGGTAGACGATGCACACTCCGCGCGGAATCCTCGCGCTCACGATGGCGCGCGTCACCATCACCCCGTTGTCGTTGTGTATCTCCACCCAATCGTTGTCGGTGATGCCGAGGTCGTCGGCGTCCGCGTCGTTGAGCCAGATCGGCTCGCAGCCGCGCGACAGCGTCATCATCCTGTGGTTCTCGGAGTAGGTCGAGTGGATGTGCCACTTGCCGTGAGGCGTCAGGTAGTTCAGCATCCTGGCCTTGCCGGCCTTGAGGCTCTCCGTCAGGTCACCATAGGCTTCGGGCGTCGGCGAAGGCTTGTAGGTCGGCAGATGCTCGCCGAATGCCAGGTAGCCTTCATGGTCGAGGTAGAACTGCTGTCGCCCCGTCAGCGTGCGCCAGGGCACGTGGCGCTCGACGTTCAGCGTGAACGCCGAGTAGGTCCGTCCATCCTCGATGATCCCCGACCAGCAAGGGCTGGTTACGAAGCGCCGCGGCTGGGCCTGCAGATCCGAAAAGTTCATCCGAATGGCGCGGCTCTTCTCGGCGAGATCCACGAGCGGGAGGCCCGTCACTTTCTCGAGGTTGACGAAGGCGCGATAGGCCAGTTCGCCGTTGGTCTCCGGCGCGAGGGTCAGGATGAGATTGGCAGCATCCCGGGCCCTGGCCAACGACGGATAGGTTTTGCCGTCCCAGGTCTCCTTGGGCACCGAGGCGGCCGCGACTAGCTCGTCGTAGACATCCTCGATGGCGTAGTTCGCGGCATGTGCCCGAAGGCCGTTCTGCCTGACGAGAGGACCGAGGGAGACAAAGCGATGGTACAGCTCGGTGTACTTCCGAACGACGGGCCGGAGATGCGCCATCGTCTTGCCCGGCACGGGCTCGCACTCGCCTTTCCTCCAGTCTGCGACCCGGCGCTGGGCCATCTCGTCGGGTGAATCGTGGGCCAAAGGAGCGGCGATGATGTCCTCGACCGGTTCGGGCAGGTGCCGCTGGGCAAGTTCGCTCACCTTGCGGGCAAGGGACTTGAAGATGTCCCAGTCGCTTCGCGCCTCCCATGCCGGCGGGACGGCCTCGGACAGCGGGTGGATAAACGTGTGCATGTCCGTCGAGTTGAGGTCGTCCTTCTCGTACCATGTGGCCGCCGGCAACACGATGTCGGAGTAGAGCGCCGACGTGTCCATGCGGAAGTTGAGGTCAACGACTAGATCCAGCTTGCCGGTCGGCGCTTCCTCGTGCCACTTCATCTCCTTGACCAGATCAGGAGAGACCTCCCGGGCGATGTCGTTGTGATGCGTGCCCAGATAGTGCTTGAGGAAGAACTCATGCCCCTTGGCGCTGGCCATGAGCGCGTTTCCGCGCCAGATGAACCAGACGCGAGGCCAGTTCTCAGGCGCGTCGGGGTCCTCGACTGCCAGCTTGACCGATCCGTCCTTCAGCCTCTGGGCCAGGGTCTTGGCGAGGTCCGCATCGGTCCCTGCTCCGGCTTCGCGCAGCTCACGGGTCAGGTCTTCGTTGCGCGCATTGAACTGGGGATAGTAGGGAAGCCACCCTGCTCGCACAGCGCGAACCTGGGCGTCGGCGGTGTGGCCCGAAGCCTCCATGGCGCCGCCTTCGCCCGTCAGCCAGCGTCCATTCTTCGGCACCTGACAGTAGTCGGTAAAGAGACTGTCGTAGCGCCACTGGTCGGTGTTCACGTAGTGCCATGAAGGAGCGTTCTGCAGGCGAGAGCCTGGCATCCAGTCGCGCGCGAATGCTATGGCGCTCCACGCAGCGACGGGAGCTAGCTTCTCCTGCCCGACATAGTGGTTCAGGCCGCCGCCGTTGCGCCCAACGCAGCCGCAGAACATCAGTGCGCTGATGGCCGAGCGGTAGATGAGGTTGTTGTGGTACCAGTGGTTGATGCCGGCCCCGATGATGACGCAGCACTTGCCTTCGGTGCTCGCGGCCGTTGAAGCCCATTCGTGGGCGAACTTGATGACGGTGTCGCGCCCAACGCCGGTCAGCTTCTCCTGCCAAGCCGGCGTGTAAGGCGACTCGTCGTCGTAGTCCTTCGGGTAGTCACCGCCAAGCCCTCGGGAAACGCCGTACTGGGCCATGAGCAGGTCATAGACCGTGGCGACCGGCACACGGCCAGCGCTTGTCTCGACCCAACGCACCGGCACGCCACGCCGGATGACGGCATCGCCGGTGAAGTCATGGAAGTCGCACAGGACCTCCTCGTCGTGACCCTTGAGCAGGCTGAGTTGGGGGTGGAGTTCCGCTCCGTCGGTGGGATCGCGCGGCAGCAGGTTCCAGTGGCCCTGGTCGGGATCCCATCGGTGCCCGGTCGCCCCGCCGATCATGCGCAGCTCGCCCGAACTGCCGTCGGCCACGACGAACTTCCATTCCCCGTTGGTCGCGTCCCGGTAACGCTCGATCTCCGCCGCTCTCAGGTACTGCCCGGGACGGTATCCGCTCTCCGTCTTCTCCAACCGCACCAGCAGCGGCGCATCGGTGTAGCGGCGCACATAGTTGATGAAGTAGTCGTTCGGCTTGGCTACATGGAACTCACTGAGGATGACGTGGTTGACCGCCATCCAAAATGCCCCGTCCTGTCCGGCGTGCAGGGGTATCCACTGATCGGCGTACTTCGATACCTGACTGAAGTCGGGAGACAGCACGACCAGCTTCGTCCCGTTGTGGCGCGATTCGGCGAGGAAGTGGCAGTCGGGCGTGCGCGTCATGTTGGGATTGGATCCCATGACGGCTATGAACTTCGAGTGGTACCAGTCGGCGCTCTCGGCAACGTCCGTCTGCTCGCCCCATATCTCCGGCGAAGCGGGCGGCAGGTCGCAATACCAATCGTAGAAGCTGAGATTCACGCCTCCGAGAAGCTGGAGATAGCGCGCGCCCGCCGCGTAGCTCAGGAACGACATGGCCGGGATCGGCGAGAAGCCGAAGATGCGATCGGCCCCATAGCGCTTGATCGTGTGGATGTTGGATGCTGCGATCAGCTCGAGGGCTTCATCCCACGTGGTCCGGCGGAAGCCTCCCTTGCCCCGCGCGCGCTGGTATCGCGCCCGCTTCTCGGGATCGGCCATCAGCGCTGCCCAGGCGTCCACGGGGTCGTTGTGACGCGCTCGCGCCTCGCGCCACAGGTCCATCAGCGCGCCGCGCATGTAGGGGTACTTCACCCTGATGGGGCTGTAGAGATACCACGAGTAGGAAATCCCGCGCTGGCAGCCGCGCGGCTCGTAGGGCGGAATGCCATCCTGGAGGAGCGGATAGTCCAGCGCCTGCATCTCCCACGTCACGATGCCGTTCTTGACGTAGATGTTCCAGCTGCAGCCGCCGGTGCAGTTAACGCCGTGCGTGCTCCGGATGATCTTGTCGTGCTGCCACCTGTTGCGGTAGAACTGCTCCCATGCCCGAGTCTTCGGGCTAACAATGTCCTTGATCCAGCCCATCATATCCCCCGATTCTCAGGCTGCGTGCCCGCCGTATGCCGAGCCGACTGTGCGTGCGGGCGAACCGTGTCAGCGCCCCGACGCCTCGCCGCAACCGCCTGCGCCACGAATTCGCGCCGGACCCCGCCGCGCAACCGGCCGCGCCATCTGTGATTCATCAGTCCCATGACCCCGACGGCTCCCGCACAGCCCAGGAGAACAAACGCGAACCCGTATCGCCCCGTATCCGGCGTGCGTCGGCGGGCCGACTGCAGGTAAGCGAACACCTGCACAACCTCTTCGTTCGTGAGCTGGTTGTTGGCGAAGAGCTGAGACATCGTCGGGAACGCGGGAGCCTTCAAGATGCTGGCAAGCTCGACGTCCGTGTAGCGCACGTTGGCCTGGGTCAGATCGGGACCCAGAGTGCCGCCGCCAACGGGCCCGACGCCCTGGACGGAGTGGCACTGGATGCATGCGGGGCCCTTTGAAGCCAGTCGCTTTGTGCCGACAAACAGGGCATATCCCGCCGCCGCATCACCGGGACGCACGGGCCGAGACAGACGACCGCTCTGCGGGACAAAGGCCTTGCCCGACGCGCTTACCTGCTCAATGAACGTGAGGAGCTGGTCAATCTGGTCGGGCGACAGCATCTGGTCGGGCATCTCTTCAGGCGCAAACTCGCGGAAGAGTTGAACCGCCGCCTTGTCGCCGCTGTTCTTCAGGTCCTTGGGCGCAGGAATGAACTTCAGGAGCCATTGGCGGTCCCGTCGCTTGGTGACATCCTTCAGGTCCGGGCCCTTCTTCTTGCCGCCGCCGATGTTGTGGCAGCTATAGCATTGCTTCTCGAACAGCGTGCCTGCGGGGCTCGCCTTCTGCGCCTGGGCATGTGCCGAGGATGCGAGTGCCGCCAAGCCTACCAGTGCCGTCGTCGCCATGACGGGCACGAACAACCGATAAGGTCTGCGCAGCATCGGGCCAGCCCATGCGCGGCCTCTGTCATTCACACTCAATGCCGTCACGCTCACCCTCCCGAGGCGATCTGCCTGCCGAGTTTGTGTATGCGTTCACAGATTCCGGTCACAGCGAGACCACCGCTCGCGCACTGTTTCTTGATCGTCGGATGCTGCCGGCGCTTAACGGAGAGAACCGACTGTGTAAGCCGGCACGTAATGAAAAGATAAGCGGATCGTCGTATCTACTATACCGTGGATGTTTAGCCAATGCAAGGGTTGGCGCAAGTTTTTTCATGTCGTCCGTCGAGTTTTCGGGCGCGCATAGCCCGCCCGACGAGGTACACCACACACCATGGAGATCAAGATCGAAGCGGTCCTGTTGACCGGCGGCGCGGGTCGCCGGATGGGGCGCGAAAAGGCCGCCATTCCGCTCGGTGACGGGCGCGCGGACGCCGTCCTTGCTGCGCGGCTGCGGGAGGCGGGGTGCGCTGTCACCGTTCTGGGCAGAACGCCGGTGGACGGCTGTGCGTTCCTGCGCGATGTCGGAGACTATCAGGGACCCGCCGAGGCGCTCAGCCGGTTCAATCCGCAGGCTGAGCGCGTATTCGCACTCGCGTGCGACGTCATCCGGTTCGATCCGGCGGTCGTTGCCCTCATGTCGTCTCTCATTGCGGGGTACTCCGCCGTGGTGCCGGTCGTTGATGGCTTCAGGCAACCGCTCTGCGCTCTCTACACTTCGGAGTGCCTGGCGACATTGCGCGAGATGACGGCACGAGGCGAGCGAAGACTGCAACGGTGGCTGCAGGCTCTGAGCGTCAGGGAGCTGCATCCAGATGACCTGGCATCAGCCGGTCTCGACCCCCGTTGCGTCCGCGGCGCAAACAAACCCGATGAGCTCAGAGACCTGCTCGCACAGTGAGAGCGCGCAGCACCAAGCGGTCGAGGGCGTGCGGGTTGACTTCGAGGTCCGGCGTCCATATAATGAAGGGTGCGCCACCTCCACCCCTTTGATCCGGGAGCATTCATTGCAGCATACGCCCGAGAGCCCTGACTCAACCGAGACGAACCCGGGTTCGTGCGCGGTCATCCTTGCGGCAGGAAAGTCCACGCGCATGCGTTCGGACCTGCCAAAGCCCCTGCATCCGGTCTGCGGCCTGCCGCTAACCGCTCACGTCATCCGCGCATGCCGTGAGGCGGGCGTGGGCCGTGTCATCGTTGTTGTGGGGCACGAAGCGGCTCGCGTCCGCGCGGGTCTGGGCGACGAGGTCGAGTACGTGCTTCAGGCGGAGCAGCTCGGATCGGGCCATGCCGCCATGTGCGCGGAGGAGGCCTTGCGCGACTTCTCCGGATCCGTACTTATCGTTGCGGGCGACGTGCCGCTGGTCAAGCCTGAAACGCTCCGCCGGCTGATTGCGGCAGCTGCGCAGGGCGACCGTTCGGGCGCAATGCTGACGGCCTGGCTCAAAGATCCGACGGGGTACGGGCGCGTCATCTGCGACGATCGCGGCAATGTGCTGCGAATCGTTGAACATCGAGACGCGTCGCCGGAAGAACGCGCCATCAAGGTATGGAACCCGTCCATCTACTGCCTGAAGGCCGCCGGCCTCTTCGAGATGCTGCACAGGATCGGCTCCGACAATGCTCAGGGCGAGCTGTATCTCACCGACGTGGTGGGACTGGCATCCGCTGCAGGCAGGCCCATCGCAGCGGTGCCGGTCGAGGATGCCCGCGAAGTCCTTGGCGTCAACACGCGCGTCGAGCTTGCAGAAGTCGCGCGCCACATGCGGATGAGGGTGCTCGAGCGGCTGATGCTCGCGGGCGTCACGGTAGTGGATCCGGCGGCAACGTATGTTGACGTAGATGTCGAAGTGGGGCGCGACACGGTTATCGAGCCGCAGACCCACCTGCTCGGCGACACTACGGTGGGCGAGCGCTGCACGATCGGACCCATGGCCGTAGTCCAGAATATGCGCGTCGGCGACGATACGACCGTCGTCCAATCGCGCGTCTGCGACGGGGCCATCGGATCGCGGGTCCGCATCGGGCCGTTTGCCAACATCAGGCCCGGCTGCGTTATCCGGGACGGAGCCAAGATCGGCGACTTTGTCGAGCTGAAGAACGCGGATATCGGAGAAGGGGTGGCCGCCTCACATCTGTCCTATATCGGGGATGCCGACGTTGGGCCGGGGACGAACGTCGGCGCGGGAACGATCACCTGCAACTACGACGGCTACCACAAGCATCGCACGGTCATCGGTGCGAGAGCGTTCATCGGCTCGCATACGACGCTGGTCGCACCCGTCCGTGTGGGAGACGGCGCCATGACCGCAGCGGGGACCGTTGTCACCGAGGATGTCGAGCCGGATTCCATGGCCATCGCTCGGGCGCGTCAGACCAACAGGGAAGGCTGGGCCGCCCGGTGGCGCGCGGCACATGAGCGCCATCGCGAGAATGCGCCGGTCCCGGCGTCCGAACGGGGAAGCCGGGCTGAGGATGCCAGCGTGAATGGAGCGACCCAGGGGAGTGCACAGGAGTGAGTGAACTCAAGCTGTTCAGCGGCAACGCCAATCCGGCTCTCGCGGCGGCCATCGCCCGCGAGCTTGACACGGAGCTGGGCGCCATCTGCGTGAGCCAGTTCACGGATGGCGAGATCAGCGTCAAGATTGACGAGAGCGCGCGCGGCCTTGACGTATTCCTCATTCAGCCGACATGCCGGCCCGTGAACCGCAACCTCATGGAACTGCTGATCATGATTGACGCGTTTCGAAGGGCGTCGGCGCGTCGGATCACGGCAGTCATGCCCTATTATGGCTACGCCCGTCAGGACAAGAAGCTCAAGCCACGCGAGCCCGTCACCGCGCGCCTGATCGCCAACCTGATCACCGTTGCGGGGGCGAGCCGGGCGCTGTGCCTCGACCTGCATGCCGGACAGATCCAGGGCTTCTTCGACATTCCGGTGGATCACCTGATCGCCGGCCCGCTGATCGGCGAAGCGCTGATCAAGCGTGGCCTTGCGGGACCCGATACGGTGGTTGTCTCGCCTGATGTCGGCGGAGTGGCGCGCGCCCGGGCGCTTGCCGAACAGCTCGGGTCACCCATCGCCATCATCGCCAAGCGCCGTCCCGAGCCCAACCAGGTGGAGATACTCGAGATCGTCGGCGATATCGCCGGGCGCACCTGCGTCATGATTGACGACATGATAGACACCGGCGGCTCCATCGTTCATGGGGCGAGCAAGCTGCTCGATCGCGGCGCCAGGGAAGTGCATGCCTGCTGCACGCATGGCATTCTCTCCGGCGACGCGCTCAACCGTGTCGCCCAGTCGTCGCTCACTTCCTTGATGGTAACCGACAGCGTGCCCCTGCCATCGGCTCCCGTTCCCGAGGGCGCGGTCAACAAGATCCAGGTGATCTCGGTTGCGAAACTCCTCGCCGAAGCGATCGCGAGAATCCACGCCGATGTTTCGGTGAGCGAGATGTTCACCGAGTACGCGCGCTACGCCTGATCTGACGGTCGCGGCAGGCGCGCTCAGTATCAGGTCTCTTGCGTCGGTGAAGTGCCGGCGACGATGCGCTCGGTTATCCGCTCCACAATGGCTCTGAGCAATGCGGCATGTTCGGGCAGCGCTTGATAAACCCGGCCCGCGACCGCCTCGATGTACGTGTGAACCGTGAGGTTCCGGTCGTCAACCAGCTGAAGCCCCCGCCGTACCTCATCTTCGTCCAAGATGGACGCCAGAGCAAGCTTGCGGATGACAGGCTTCGGGTTATGCTCGGTTACGCCCTCAATCTCGCGCAAGAAGCAACGGCAAAGACGCAAGACCGTCTCGAAGCAGTACTCAAACCGCTGAATCGCGCCGTCCCGCTCCAGTGAACTGGGTTGAACGATCGCGAGAGCTTCGTCCAGCGTCGCGAGCGCTCGACGCGCAAGACTGAGCAGATAGGCTAGTCGGTCCATACAACACCATGGATCCGGACTTCGGCAATCAGTTGTGGTTCGGCCCAGTACAGGTCCACAACATCGGACTCGTAGGGGATGTCGCTCTCCTCGAGCGCCTCGCGCAAGTCGCTGATCAATACGGGGTCCACAGGTCCGTCGGCAGCTTCAAGAGCGATATCAATGTCGGAGAAGGGGCGTTCGGTTCCGATAGCACGGCTGCCGAACATGTATGCGCGGACCGGCTCGGAGCCGATGGTCTCCAGCACTATGCGGCGCGCCTCCTCGATGGCCCGCTGCTCCGAAGTGAGGTCGGTGCTTGTTTCGTTACGGCGTTGTGCGTTCATGTGATGACTGCGCCGTACTTTCCGATAATCACCGAGGCATATCATACCCCGCGCTTTCAGCGCTCACCCGACACAGGGCCGAAGGCCCGGGATATGGTAGCCAGGGTCAACGGCCCTGGGACCCGGCCCCGGCATACGACACACGGAGACAGCCCCGCCAAACGCCCATGATACGCACCCCGGGCATGCCGTTCAGTCCCACATGTAGCGTTCGTCACCTTCGATCCCGTACCGCCGGAGCAAGCCCCGATACTCATCCTGAAAGGTATGCGTCCTGTGGTGGTTGTCCTGATCACGTATGTAGCGCTCAAGCGCAGGGAACTCATCAGGCCCGACTGAGAAGACCCCATAGCCCCTTTGCCACTGGAACCATTG
This sequence comes from Chthonomonadales bacterium, assembly GCA_037442185.1. Classification (GTDB taxonomy): domain Bacteria; phylum Armatimonadota; class Chthonomonadetes; order Chthonomonadales; family CAJBBX01; genus JAAYVH01. The sequence goes on from JBBIQU010000056.1 coordinate 24,063, forward strand.
CAGAGCGGACGAACGCAACTTCAGCCATTTGGATGACGATGTCTTGACGTTCTCGACCAAGCGCGCAACGGTCAGGACACGAGGCAGACAGACAGCCATGTGAACATGATCGGCAGGACCTCCGACAAACGAAGACGCACATCCGACCTCACGCGCCGCCGTCCCCAGATAGGCATGCAACGCCGACCTGACGTCGGGACCCAAGCACGGATCCCGATTCTTCGTGCTGAACACGATGTGCAGCACAATCCGGTCCAACGACTGTGGCATTGCGACCTCCCTGTTCTCGGGCGTTACCCGAGGCTACCATGCCCCGCGCCTTCGGCGTTCACCCGCGGGAGAGTCACATCCTCCACGGCTCGCGCA